>JACDZI010000038.1 GCA_013426785.1 Rhodocyclaceae bacterium
CCGACTGGCTACCGATTACTCCGCCATCTGGCTCCCTTTTACTCCGCCATTCACATAAAGGCGTAGGTCACCAATCCCTGTTGATGTACCGGATCAATGAACAGTGGAAAGAACGCCATGTAAAACAGGATGGCCTTGGGATTGAGTAACGTGATCATCAGCGCTTGCTTTAGAAAATGGTGGGGTCTGATGTTGAGCACAGGAGCTGCGCCCGGTTTGGCCAGTAACATTCTGGTGCCCAGCCAGGCCAGATAAGCTGCACCCATCCACTGCACAACATGAAACGCATCTGGATAAGCCGTCAAAAGAGCAGCCACGCCCGCAACAGCTGACCACATTAACACTTGGTCACCCAGAATCACACCCAGCGTGGCAGCCAGGCCGCCTCGGACACCTCCCTTGCTGGTGGATGTGATCAGGGCCAGGTTGCCCGGGCCAGGAACCAGCAGGAACACCAGAACGGTAATAACAAAGGTTGCGTAATCGGTGATACCAAGCATGGGAATGATCCTGTGAAGGGGCAAGCCTAATTGAAGTTTATACGGGGTATCCCTTTAACGTGCGACGTCGATGACCGTTGTACTTCGATACGCAGTCGGCCGAAACTGTTAATTGGCATCCGTGCCGGTAAGCCGCCGCTCGTAAATCCACAGCTTTTTCTCAACGGCGGCAATGTGGAGCACCCCGCTATGGGTACTCCCGGCCATAACCTGCCGCACACCGCTTCCAGAAAGCCGCCGTCTGACCGACCGCTGCACTTCGAGACCTGCCGTAGGGCTAATTCACACAACTCGGCCAATGCGGCCAATCACCTGCCTACCCACCAAAGTCAGTAATGCATCGATTACCTGTCATTCAGTGAACGGTGGAGAACCATAATTAGCATACTGCTAATGATGCATCCAGCAATTGCACACATCCCAGTGATAAGCCATGTCAAGTGCCAGCCACTGGCTTGAGACGCTACCCAAGCAACAATTGGTGGGCCGGAAAATAAACCAACAGATAATAGTTGTTGCATTAATCCTACGGTACTGGATACCGAGTGCTCATTTGGAGCCGCCTTTACAGCCAACGAAAACAAGGTGCCCGGGACGAGGCCGCCCAAGATAGAAAATAGTAGTACCCCGCAATACTGTGCGCTTGAGGATGCCGCCGGCAGGCTGAAGATCAGGATTGCGCCGAAAAGCATTGCGATGAATCCGGTGTAAAGTAGTGATTGGGGGGCAATCCCCCGATGCAGTAAGCGCCCCGACATGACATTGCCGATCATGTTTGCAAGTGTGGCAAAAGCAACCAACGCTCCCGCTAGATGGCCATCGTATCCGTTCTGGATGTAAATCGTCGGCAAAAACCCGATTACTGCCAGCCATTGGAAGGAATACATGGCAAAGCACAGTGCCACCAGCCAGGGCCCGCGGTGCGTCAGCGTCATGATCAGGATTTGCAAGGCGTCTGCGCGTACGGATGTTCGAACGCTATCTGCAGGTACGGCGCGCGCCAGCCATACGGCCATGACGAGTGAAAGGATTCCAGTCAGCCACCAAAGCACAGACCAGCTTGTAGAGCTGATGACCCAGGGGCTGACAAGAAAGGCAAGCGCCATTCCAATCGGCATGTAGCTTCCCCACATGCCCAACCTCAGACTGAGCTGCCGAGGTAATACCAGGCGACGCACCAGGCCTGGTCCTGCGATGACGGTGAGCAGAAAGCCGCTTCCTTCTAATGCGCGCAGCCACAGCAATTCGATAACGTTGTGAGCTATCCCGCCTGCGATGCTGGCTAGGCCTGAAATGGCAAGTCCGACCAGCATGCTGCGCCGCAGGCCGATACTTTCAGCCAGCAAGCTGATGACTATGCCGAACAGCATACCGGCAACTTGCACCAGAGAGAGCATGAACCCCGCCTCGAGCAGCGTTACGCCTAGTTCATCGCGCAGAACCGGCAGGGCAGGTGGCAGCTTTCCTACATGCAGGGCGGCAACTACGCCACACAGAATTACCAGGAGTTCCGGTGGTAGGCGTTTGACCATACTAGACCCAACCAGTCGAGCTGGCTATGCCCCCTGCCAAGAGCAACCAGAGCGGATTCAGTCGGGCGAATGTGAGTGCGGCAACCGCTATGGCAAACAGCAGTACATCACCAGGTGCGCCCAGAACCATGTCACCCAGCGACCATGCCGTTGCCACAATCATGCCAACCGATAAAGGCACAAAGGCTTCTCTAAAACCATCATAGGACACGAGCTGGGTATGCCTGTCCCGGGCGCGCAGCCACAGTAATGCAAAGATGGCTGGCGGTCCGATGATTGCGGTAGTCGCCGAGAGTGCCCCAAGCAGGCCAGCGGCTTGCAGGCCGACCAGGGTTACGAACAGCATGTTCGGTCCGGGGGCAGCTTGAGCCAGGGCAAAGCAATCAACAAAGGTTGCGTTGCTCATCCATGGGTGGGTATCTACTACAAAGCGACGCATTTCGGGGGCCAGTGCGATGACTCCCCCCCCAATCGCCATGAAGGAGAGAATGCCGAAATGGATGAAAATGGCGAGTGAAATCGTTACAGCTTCGGTGCCCATCACTTTGCCCCGACCTTCAGTTTGCGAACTAGCAGCGCGGCTGAAATTACTGCGGCAACTACCGGTGCGAGAGGAAGTTTCAGGAGTGCTACCCCAGCAAATGTCGTTCCTGCCAAGATGAGGTTCCAAGTATTGGTTTCGAGTGTCCTGGTCACGCGCAAGGCCATGTGCGCGATCATGGCAGCAGAGACGATCGCCATTCCTTTCAGGGCGCTCTGCGCAGCCGGAATGGAACCGTAATGTTGATAAAGCATGCCAAGGCCGATGACAATTACAACCGGGGGAAGGATCATCCCGGCAAGTGACCAGAGTGCGCCGCGAATCTTTGCATGCCGGTAGCCGAAGATGATGGCCAGATTGCAAACCGAAGGCCCGGGCAACAGGTGGGCAGATCCCAGCAATTCGGCGTATTCCTGCTGTGTGAGCAAGTGTCGTTGTTCAACGAGCATGCGGTGCGTCCAGGGCATCACACCTCCGAATCCAACCATGGACATGACTGCAAAGAGGGTGAAGAGTTGTGCGCAAGTCAGAGGCTGGCTGTTTGAGACAGTCGGCGCGGTGTCCGGCTTCGGGGCATGAGGCTGGGTATCCATTCTATGCAAGCTACTCCGACAGGCCTCGGGCGGTAGCCCGAATCGCCTCGATTACGGCATCGGTGGCCGGGGAAAGCAGGGCACCATCACGCAGGGTCAGACCAATCTGGCGGGTTGTCTTTCCGAGCATGACCGGAAGTTCGACCAGCATCCCGGAGTGGATCTCGAACATGAGTTGATGAGGTGAAATCGCGGTCAGCAGATCGCTGCTGTTGAGAAGTTGTCGCAAGATTGCCAGATCTCCCGTTTCCACCGCAGGTACAGGCGGCTGCAAGCCGAGTTCCTGGAAAGATGCATCCACCAATCGCCTGCCAGGTGCGTTTGGACGTGGCAGGATCCATTGCTCGGATAGCAGGTCCGTCATCAACAATCTGTTGCGCCTGGCCAGAGGATGCCCCGCCCTGACGACCACGCCGATGCGGTCGTTGAGCAAAGCTTCAGTGATCAAGCCCTGGCAAACTTCGTTCGGTCGCAAGGCGCCAAAGACCATATCCACCTCGCCATTACGCAAATTGCCGATCAATTGCTCGTAGGGGCTCTCAACGGTTGCAACATGCAGTCCGGGATAGCGAGCTAGCACGGCGGCCATTGCAGTCGGAACGATGTAGGTCCGCCCCAAGGGAAGTGTACCGATTGTCACTGATCCGGCCAGATGGCCAGAAATGGCGGAAAGGTCTGCCATGATGTGGCGCAGTTCTGCGAGTATGCGCTTGGCCCGCATCACCAGTCGAGCTGCGGCATCAGTGGCTACCATGCCTTGCATCATGCGCTGAAAGAGAAGTTGCCCGGCGCTGCTTTCCATACGGGCGAGTGCCATGCTTGCACCGGCCTGTGTCATCCCCATTTGCGAGGCAGCGCTGGAAATATTCCGTTGGTCAGCCAGGAGAATCAGCAGCTTGAGTTTATTGCCGCTGAACATCAGATTAACTAGGGCATTACGGGTTTGCGGGAGCGGCTTGGGGTCGGATTTCATGAACTCGTCAGCTGCCAGCTGTACCTCATCGGGGATACGCAATGCACGCAGCCTAACTGCCTCCCCATAACTGTTCAGCAACATGCCTCGCGGCTTGCGTTCGAACAGTGAAATCCCCAGTCCCTTTTCCAGTTCGATGATCGATCGTGTAATCGCTGATGGAGCCCGGTAGACCCGTTCAGCCGCCTTGGCGATGCTGCTTGCTTCGACGACCGAAAGAAATACCTGCAGGTAATGCAGATAATGCTCGCTGCTGCGAAGTGGAGCGGCGTGTGATGTCATCTCCTGACCTGGCTTGCTGGGTGATGCAGGCTGCTGGCAGCCTGGATGAGTTTTTGCGAAAACATGACCAGAGATTTTCCGTTGTTCGCCTGTATGTGGGGAGTATGTATAACATAATTCGATGTCGCGCTCACAAAGAAGCACGGGCGGCACAGACGGGTATGCCTATAGTTGAACAACAAAAATGCAGGTCCCGACGACGTTCCTATCAATCGAGGAGACAACATGAAAAAACTGATCACCCAAACTGCCATCGCAGTTGTATTGTTCGGCAGTGCCATACTTGCCAATGCGCAAGAGGTGACGCTCAAGATTCACCACTTTCTAGGCCCGAAGGCACCTCAGCATGCCAAGCTTCTGGTGCCCTGGTGTGAAAAACTGGCGAAAGACTCGAATAACAAGCTCAAGTGCCAGATTTATCCTGCCATGCAGTTGGGTGGCACACCGCCGCAACTCTACGATCAGGCGCGTGATGGTGTGGTCGATGCCGTTTTCACGATTGCCGGTTACTCTGCGAACCGTTTCCCGCTCATCGAGGTGTTTGAACTGCCCTTCATGCTTACCAATGCTGAAGCAGTCAGCCGTGCGGCGTGGGATTACTATGAAGCATATGCCAAGGCGGAGTTTGCCGATACGAAGCTTCTTACCGTCAATGTGCATGGCCCCGGCAACATCTTTACGGCAACGAAGAAGGTCGAGAACATTGTCGACCTAAAGGGAATGAAGCTACGTGCGCCGACTCGCCAGACCAACAAGATGCTTGCCATGATGGGTGCAAGCCCGGTCGGCATGCCGGTTCCGCAGGTTCCAGAGGCCTTGTCGAAGGGGGTTATCGATGGCGCTGTTGTGCCGTATGAAGTGGCTCCCGCCATCAAGCTCAACGAACTTACCAAGCATGTCGCAGAAACCGATCGTTCGTACAACGGCTTGTATACCACGGTTTTCATCATCGCCATGAACAAGGCGAAATACGATGGACTGCCCGATGACCTCAAGAAGATCCTCGATGCCAACACAGGGCGAGAGATGTCCGGGCAGTTTGGCAGGGCCATGTCGGAGGCAGATGCGGAAGGCAAGGCCAAGGTCACTGGATCAGGTGTCGCAGTGCATGTCATTCCAAAGAGCGAGCTTGAGAATTGGAAGAAGGCGACTGATCAGGTCGATGACGAATGGGTTAAGGACATTACGGCCAAGGGCCACGATGGCAAGAAGCTCTTGCAGGTAGCACGTGACTTGATCCAGAAGCACACCAAGTAAGCATCATCCAGGGGCGGCCTGATGGTCGCCCCGCATCCCTCTTTCAGGATCTTGTATGGCTGACGCCCTTTTCCATGACGTCGAGCATCATTACGGCCCGATTGGCCGGGTGCTCAACGCGTTTTCCCGAGCCTTGGCAATTGCCGCAGGCATCACGCTTACCTTGATGGCTTTCATGTCTCTTGTCAGCGTGGTTGGACGTGCCGCGTTTTCAAAGCCCATCGTTGGCGACTTCGAACTGGTTCAGGTAATGAGCGCAGTTTCGGTCGTCATGTTTCTGCCTTTTTGCCAGATGGTTCGCGGCCACGTCATCGTGGATTTTTTCACGATGAATCTGCATAAGCGACTCAATGACTTTTTCGACCTGATCGCCAACCTGCTCCTTGCGATCGGGGCATTCACATTCTCATGGCGCATGATGCTGGGTCTGCTTGACCTGAACAAGAATGGCGATGCCAGCATGCTGCTTAACTTGCCGACCTGGTACGGCTATATCCCTTTCGTGCTGTCCTTTTTTCTGCTGGGTTGCAATGCCATTTACGCTGCCTGGGAAGACTTCACAGGAGAGCGCAAATGAGCGGCATCGAACAAGGCCTTCTGATCGGCGGGCTGATGCTTGCCCTGCTGGCGTTCCGTGTCCACATTGGCGGTGCGATGCTGATTGCAGGCTCCATCGGCTATTACTGGGTGGCTGGCGCCGATCCGTTGCTCAACTATTTCAAGCACGCCGCCTATGCCCGCTACTCGATCTACGATCTGTCCGTCGTGCCACTGTTCCTGCTGATGGGACAGTTTGCCACGCATGGGGGCCTCTCGAAGGCGCTGTTCCAGGCTGGCAATGCCATGATCGGCCATTGGCGCGGCGGCATGGCCATGGCGGGTGTGACCGCCTGTGCCGGTTTCGGCGCAATTTGCGGTTCCTCGCTGGCGACGGCGGCTACGATGGGGCAGGTTGCCCTGCCGGAACTACGTCGCCACAACTACTCGCCCCGGCTGGCGACTGCCGCACTGGCAGCTGGCGGAACCCTCGGCATCCTGATTCCCCCCTCCGTGCCGCTGGTCATTTATGCGATTCTTACCGAGCAGAACATCGCCAAACTGTTCGTGGCCGCCTTCATTCCCGGCATCATTGCCGCGATCGGTTACATGGTGGTGATATCGATCATCGCGCACCGGGATCCGGAGCATGCGCCGCCGTGCGAAAAGGCAAGCTGGGCGGACCGTCTGGCCGCCATTATGGAAACCTGGCCGGTCATGCTGATTTTTGCCGTCGTCATCGGCGGTATCTATGGCGGTTTTTTTACACCGACTGAAGCTGCATCCGTCGGCGTCGTGGCCACGGCCTTTGTCGCCTGGAAGTCGGGCGGACTCAAAGGCCACGGCTTTCTCGAATGCGTCTACGGCACGGCGCAATCCACCGGCATGATTTTTCTCATCCTACTGGGTGCCGATGTGCTCAACGTGTTCTTGGCATTGACGCAAATGCCGACGGAACTGGCCAACTGGGTGTCGGGCCTGGGGTTGCCGCCGCTGGCCATCCTGTTCACCATCATTCTCATCTACCTTTTCCTAGGTTGCATCATGGACAGCCTGTCGATGCTGCTACTCACGATCCCGATCTTCTTTCCGGTCATCATGGGAGCTGATTTCTGGGGGCTGGGCGAGGATGACAAGGCGATCTGGTTCGGCATTCTTGCCTTGATGGTGGTGGAAATCGGCCTCATTACCCCGCCTGTCGGCATGAATGTCTACATCATCAGCAGCATGGCCAAGGACGTGTCGATGAAGGAAACCTTCAAGGGCATCGTGCCTTTCTTGGCGTCCGATTTGTTTCGCATCGTGCTGTTGGTCTTTTTCCCGTCCATAGCTCTCGTGGCGTTGAAGCTGTAACGCCTCCTGCCAGGCTAAACAAGGAGAATTCGTTTTATGGCAAAAATCATTGGTGGGATTGGCGTTTCCCATTCCCCGACGATCGGCTTCGCCTACGATACCCACAAGCAGGATGATCCGGTGTGGGCGCCGATCTTTGAAGGCTTCGAGCCGGTCCGCAACTGGTTCAAGAAAAACCAGCCGGATGCGCTGGTGTATATCTTCAACGATCACATCACCTCCTTCTTCTTCGACCACTATTCACCCTTTGTGCTTGGCATCGACAAGGAGTATGCCGTTGCCGACGAAGGTGGGGGCGCCCGTGCATTACCCGCAGTCCCGGGCAATCCGAAGTTGGCACAGCACATCGCCTTCAGTTTGGTTTCCGAAGAGTTCGATATGTCCTTCTTCCAGGACAAGCCGCTGGATCATGGGTTCTTCTCGCCGATGTCGGTTCTCCTTGAGCGTAACCAGGATCAGTGGCCGACGACAATCGTGCCGCTACAGGTGGGCGTGCTGCAGTTCCCGATTCCTTCTGCAGCCCGGTGTTACAAGTTGGGCCAGGCGCTGCGCCGGGCCATCGAGAGTTACCCGGAAGATATCAAGGTAGCCGTTGTCTCGACCGGCGGCTTGTCCCACCAGGTTCATGGCGAGCGTGCCGGCTTCCTCAACGAGGAATGGGACCGGCGGTTCCTGGAGACAATCGCACATGATCCGGCACGCTTGGCGGATATGACCCATGCCGAATATGCGGAACTTGGCGGGCTTGAGGGAGCCGAGATCATCATGTGGCTGATCATGCGCGGAGCCCTCTCCGGCAACGTCAAGATGGTCCACAACTCCTTCTACGCGCCATCGATGACCGGTATCGCCACACTGGTGCTCGAGAACGAATCCATCGACGTACCGGGAGCTGTTAATGATCGACACCGGGCTAGGATGATGGAGCAACTTGTCGGTGCTGAAAAACTGACAGGAACCTACCCTTTTACCCATGCAACCAGTCTCAAGGCCTATCGCTTGAACAAGTTCCTTCACCGCTTGATCCAGCCTGCGCATCGGGAGAAATTTCTCAGCGACCCTGAAACCGCTTTTTCCGAAGCCGGTTTGATCGACGAAGAAATGGATCTGGTCCGCCGCCGTGACTGGCGCGGCATGATCCATTACGGGGTGATCTTTTTCATGCTCGAGAAACTCGGTGCAGTTGTGGGTACGTCAAACCTGCACATTTACGCCGCCATGCGCGGGGAGTCTCTCGAAGACTTCATGAAGACACGGAAAGCACAGATCAATTACTCCGTGACCGGTTCGAGTGCTGCCCGGCAAGTCGACTGGGACAAGAAGCCGGCATAGCGTCGAACGGAAAAAACCCCATGGTGGAAGCAATAACAATCCTTGGTATATCCTCGATGGCGACGCGCCAGATTCTGGCCGAGCTGGCGAATGCCTTTGAGCAGACTACCGGCCATGCAGTCCGGTTCGAGTCCGTCGGCGGTGTCGATGCCGCAAAGCGAGTGCAGGCAGGAGAGGCATTCGATGTGGTGGTGCTGGCTGCTGATGCCATCGACAAGCTGATTGCTGCCGGCCGTATTGTGGCCGGCAGCAGGGCAGACCTGGTTCGTTCGCCAGTGGCCGTGGCCGTCCGTAGCGGCGTTCCGCTGCCGGACATCCTTACGGAAGAAGCGTTGAAACAGGCCGTCCTGGCTGCGGGCAGTATAGGCTATTCCACCGGACCGAGCGGCACCGAACTGCTCAGGTTGTTTGAGCGCTGGAATGTGGCAGGCATTCTGCGGGAACGCATCGTCCAGGCCCCCCCCGGCATTCCGGTGGGGCAACTGGTGGCCGAGGGAAAAGTTGAGCTCGGTTTCCAGCAGTACAGCGAAATGATGCACGTCTCCGGCTTGGCCGTGATCGGCATGATGCCTGCGGAGTGCGCAATTGTCAGCACCTTCACGGCGGGTCTGTGTTCAGCTTCTAGTCATCCCCAGGATGCCCGCGACCTGATCGACTTCATGAACTCATCTCGTGCCGACGCCGCCAAGCGCCGCCACGGCATGGAACCCGCATAACTTAATTATTCTCTGGAGCCCATCTATGATCATCGACATCCACGGTCATTACACTACCGCCCCAAAGGCACTGGAAGAGTGGCGCAACCGCCAGATTGCCGGTATCAAGAACCCGGCGCAGATGCCCATGGTGTCGGAGCTTTCGATCAGTGACGATGATCTGCGCGAGACAATCGAGACCAACCAGCTCAAGAAGATGAAGGAGCGCGGTTCCGACCTCACCATCTTCTCGCCGCGCGCCAGCTTCATGGCCCACCACATCGGCGACTTCAATGTCAGCTCGACCTGGGCGGCGATCTGCAACGAGCTGTGCCATCGTGTCGCGCAACTCTTCCCCGACAACTTCATCGGCGCCGCCATGCTGCCGCAGTCGCCCGGCGTCGATCCGAAGAGCTGCATCCCCGAACTGGAAAAGTGCGTCAAGCAATACGGCTTTGTCGCCATCAACCTCAACCCGGACCCATCCGGTGGCCACTGGACATCGCCGCCGCTGACCGATCGCCACTGGTACCCGATCTACGAGAAGATGGTGGAGTACGGCATCCCGGCGATGATCCATGTCTCGACCTCCTGCAACGCTTGCTTCCACACCACCGGTGCACACTACATCAACGCCGATACCACGGCCTTCATGCAGTTGATTCAGGGCGATCTCTTCAAGGACTTCCCCGAGCTCAAGTTCATCATCCCGCACGGCGGCGGCGCCGCGCCCTACCACTGGGGACGTTACCGCGGCTTGGCGCAGGAGCTGAAGAAGCCACTGCTGCGCGACCACCTCCTGAACAACGTGTTCTTCGACACCTGCGTCTACCACCAGCCGGGCATCGACCTGCTGACCAAGGTGATCCCGGTGGACAACATCCTGTTCGCCTCGGAGATGATCGGCGCGGTCAAGGGCATCGACCCCGAGACCGGCCACAACTACGACGATACCAAGCGCTACATCGAGGCGACGCTGAACCTCTCGGCCGAGGACCGCTACAAGGTTTACGAAGGCAACGCGCGCCGTGTCTATCCGCGCCTCGACGCTGCGCTCAAAGCGAAAGGACTGTGACATGTACGAACTGGGCGTCGTCTACCGCAACATCGAACGCACCGATTCCGCCGTCGCCGACGGCCTGGCCCGCTACGGGAGTGCCACGGTGCATGAGGCAATGGGCCGCGTCGGTCTGCTCAAGCCTTACATGCGGCCGATCTACGCCGGCGCACAGGTGTCGGGCACGGCGGTGACCGTGCTGCTGCATCCCGGCGACAACTGGATGATGCACGTTGTCGCCGAGCAGATCCGGCCCGGCGACATCGTCGTTGCCGCTATCAGCGCGGAATGCACGGACGGCTACTTCGGCGACCTGCTTGCCACCAGTTTCATGGCACGCGGCGCCCGAGCGCTGGTGATCGATGCAGGCGTGCGTGACGTAAAGACGCTTACCGAGATGGGCTTCCCAGTCTGGAGCAAATGCATTTCAAGCAAAGGAACCATCAAGGCCACGCTCGGTTCGGTGAATACCCCAGTGGTCTGTGCCGGCATGCTGGTGATACCGGGAGACGTGATTGTCGCCGACGATGATGGGGTGGTCTGCGTGCCGCGCGCCATGGCTGCGAAAGCATTGGAAGACGCTGCCGCCCGTGAAGCCAATGAAGGCAACAAGCGCGAGAAGCTGGCTTCGGGCGTGCTCGGCCTCGACATGTACAACATGCGTCCGGCTCTCGAAAAGGCCGGCCTCCGCTACATTGACTGACATGGAATTTACAAAGACCCCCGGCTGGCTTGACTGGTACGCCGTCCCGTCAGCACCGGCTTTCAAGGTGCCGCCCGACGCCGTCGATGCGCATTGCCACGTGTTTGGACCCGGCGCGCAGTTTCCTTATGCTCCGGAACGCAAATACACTCCCTGCGATGCATCGAAAGACCAGTTGTTCGCACTGCGCGACCGGCTTGGCTTCGCCCGCAATGTGATCGTCCAGGCTACCTGCCACGGTGCTGACAACCGCGCGCTGGTCGATGCCTGTCTTGCTGCCAATGGCAAGGCGCGTGGTGTCGCAACGGTTAGGCGCAGCATCAGCGATCCCGAGTTGCAGGAACTGCATGCTGCCGGAGTGCGTGGCGTGCGCTTCAATTTCGTCAAGCGCCTGGTGGACTTCACGCCCAAGGACGAGTTGATGGAGATTGCCGAGCGCATCGCAAAACATGGCTGGCATGTCGTCATTTATTTCGAGGCGGTGGACCTGCCCGAGTTGTGGGACTTCTTCTCCAGCCTGCCCACGACAGTGGTGGTTGATCATATGGGCCGTCCCGATGTAACCAAGCCCATCGATGGCCCAGAGTTTTCGCTATTCCTCAAGTTCATGCGCGAACACCCCAACGTCTGGAGCAAGGTGA
Source organism: Rhodocyclaceae bacterium (assembly GCA_013426785.1). Lineage (GTDB taxonomy): Bacteria > Pseudomonadota > Gammaproteobacteria > Burkholderiales > Rhodocyclaceae > Sulfuricystis. Next base: position 11,997 of record JACDZI010000038.1, read on the forward strand.
GCTGCCCCGAGCGCCTGTCGGTCATCGGCCCTAGGGCCCTGAATGGTGAGCAGCATCCCTACCGCGACGTGGTGCCGTTTGCCCGCCGAGTTGTCGAGGAATTTCCCGACCGTGTGCTGTGGGGGACAGACTGGCCCCACCCCAATCTCAAGGACCATATGCCGGACGACGGCCTGCTGGTGGATTTCATCCCACATATCGCGCCGACGCAAGAAGAGCAGCAGAAACTGCTGGTGGATAACCCGATGCGGCTCTACTGGCCTGAGTTGGCCAAATAGTCGCGATCAATCAGAATAGGAGGGAGTGAAGCATGGCCTGGAACAAGCACGATTACGATGGGATATCCGGAACCTACGTTTTTGATGGCCGCAGGGCGCACGACTCATATGCCTTGAACAAGATGTTTTATTCATTCAATGAGGAAAGTTGCCGCAAGGAGTTCGATGCTGATCCGACTGCCTATTGCGACAAGTTCAAGCTCACCGAAGCGCAGAAGCGGTTGGTGCTCGATCAGGACTTCCTGGGAATCCTGCGGGCAGGTACCAACATTTACTACATGGCCAAGTTTGCCGTACCCCGGGGATTGACCGTTCAGGACGCGGGTGCGGCCTTCCAGGGTATCAGTACCGAAGCATTCAAGGCAAAACTGCTGGAAAAGCGCGAGGGGCTGGTCGAACGGTTGGAGAAGGAAGGAGGTTATTGGAATGGCTAAGCTTATTGGGGGCGTTACCACTTCGCATATTCCAGCTATCGGGAATGCCATCAACGATGGCCTCACCCAAGAACACTACTGGAAGCGATTCTTTGACGGCTACGGACCGGTAAAGCAGTGGCTGGTAGAGAAACAACCCGACGTGTTGATCGTGGTTTACAACGATCATGGCCTGAACTTCTTCCTCGACAAGGTGCCGACCTTCGCCATTGGCTGCGCCGACGAATATCACAACGCTGACGAAGGTTGGGGCTTGAAGCCGGTCGCGCCATTTGCCGGCGATGCCGAATTTTCCTGGCACCTCGCCGAATCGCTGATCGGCCAGAATTTCGACATGTGCACCTGTCAGGAGATGAAGGTCGATCACGGCTTCGTCAATCCGCTCCGCGTGTTGTTTGGCGATCACGAGCGCTGGCCGTTCAAGGCCATCCCATTGGCGGTCAATACTGTTCAGCATCCGATTCCGTCGGCCCGCCGCTGCTACAACCTGGGTCAGGGGCTGGGCAAGGCGATTGCGTCCTACCCGGAAGACCTCAAGGTCGTCATCGTTGGTACAGGTGGACTCTCCCACCAACTGCAGGGCGAACGGGCCGGCATCATCGACGTCGAGTACGACCTGGCCTGCATCGAGAGCGTCATTTCGAATCCTGACTGGCTGGCCGATCAATCGAATGCCGAGATTATCCGAAAAGCCGGAACCGAAGGCGTCGAAGTAATAATGTGGTTGGTCATGCGTGGTGCGCTGAACGAAAAAGCCAGGGTTCTTCACAAGCACTACCATGCTCCCATTTCCAACACCGGTGCCGGAGTGCTGTTGCTGGAAAACTGCTAATGGAGCATGCATATGACTGAAACGATCAAGATCGCCCTTGCCGGAGCCGGCGCATTCGGTGTCAAGCACTTGGACGGGCTCAAGAACATTCCCGGCGCGGAAGTGCTGGCGGTGATCGGCCCCGATGCCGGACAAAACCGTAGCGTCGCCGACCAGTATGGCATCCCCCGGGTGTGCGCCAACTTCGACGAGGCGCTGGCTATGCCCGATATCGATGCGGTGATTCTCTGTACTCCAACCCCTATGCATGCATCGCAGGCCATCGCCTGCCTCAATGCGGGAAAGCACGTCGAAGTCGAAATCCCGATGGCCGACACCTGGGCCGATGCCCAAGCCATCATCAAGGCTCAACAAGCGAGTGGCAAGGTGGCGATGGTTGGCCATACCCGCCGTTTCAACCCCAGCCATCAGTGGGTACACGGGCAAGTCGAATCCGGCGAATTCCACATCCAACAGATGGATGTGCAGACCTATTTCTTTCGCCGGAAAAACATCAATGCACTGGGCCAGCCTCGTACCTGGACCGACCACCTGCTGTGGCACCACGCCGCGCATACGGTGGATCTGTTTGCCTACCAGACCGGTTCGCCCATCGTCCAGGCCAATGCCATTCAGGGGCCCATCCATCCTGAACTGGGCATTGCCATGGACATGTCGATCCAGATGCGGGCAGCCAATGGCGCGATCTGCACGCTGTCGCTCTCTTTCAATAATGACGGCCCACTTGGTACCTATTTCCGCTACATCGGCGATACAGGTACCTACATTGCACGCTACGACGATCTATTCAACGGCAAGGAAGAAAAGATCGACGTCTCGAACGTGGATGTATCTATGAACGGCATCGAGCTTCAAGACAGAGAATTCATCGCCGCCATTCGCGAAGGTCGCGAGCCGAACGGCAGTGTTGCCCAGGTATTGCCCTGCTATCTGGTGCTGCATCAACTGGAACAGCAATTGTCGAATAAGACATGAAAGTGGAGAAAGCGTGATGAAAACCAAGGTGTGCATCATTGGTGGCGGGCCGTCCGGACTGCTGCTCTCCCAGCTCTTGCATCTCAAGGGCATCGACAACATCCTGCTGGAAAAGCACAGCCGTGAGTATGTGCTGAGCCGGATACGCGCCGGCGTGCTCGAACACGGCTTTGCCGCACTGATGCGAGAAGCACAATGCGGCGAGCGTATGGACAAGGAAGGCGAGATTCACCACGGGTTCATCATCTCCCATGACGGCAAGCAGGATCGGGTTGATCTCCACATGTACAGCGGCGGCAACTCGGTGATCGTCTATGGCCAAACCGAGCTGACGCGTGACCTCTACGATGCGCGCAGTCGCATGAACGGAGCTGTCATCCACAACGCGGAGGATGTCCAGCCGCATGACCTGATGAGCGATAAACCCTATGTTACCTACCGCGCCGGCGACGAGATTGTGCGCATCGATTGCGAGTACATCATCGGCGCCGACGGCTTTCATGGTGTGAGCCGCAAGTCGATTCCGAAGACCGTGCTGCGCGAGTATGAAAAGGTCTATCCATTTGGCTGGCTGGGTGTGCTCTCTCGAACTAAGCCGGTATCTTCGGAGCTCATCTATGCCAAGCACGAGCGGGGCTTTGCTCTGTGTTCGTTGCGCTCACAAGTTTTGTCTCGCTATTACATCCAGGTACCGCTCACAGACAAGGTCGAGGAGTGGACTGACGCAGCGTTCTGGGATGAGCTTAAACGCCGTTTGTCCAATGAGGTGGCCAGCCGACTGATCACTGGGCCGTCGATCGAGAAATCGATTGCTCCGTTACGCTCATTCGTTGCAGAACCGATGCGCTACGGAAACCTGTTCCTTGCTGGGGATGCCGCGCACATCGTGCCGCCGACCGGAGCCCGGGGCCTCAACAGTGCTGCGTCCGACATTTATTACCTGTATCACGCCATGGTCGATCACTATCTGAAGGGTGACGACAGCGGACTGGAAAACTATTCCGCCAAAGCACTGGCGCGGGTGTGGAAGGCACAACGCTTCTCATGGTGGATGACGATGATGCTGCACACATTCCCCGACAGCCTCGACTACGACAAGCAACTGCAGCGGATAGACTTGGCGTACCTTTTTTCCTCGGAAGCAGCGCAACGATCTTTAGCTGAGAACTACGTTGGTCTTCCATTCTGATTAGGAAACTAGCGTGGTCAATAGATTTCACTTGCCTAACTGCCCAAGTGACTGCTTGGTAAGGAGGAATTCAACCGCCGAATGATTGAAGTGATGAACAGCGGTTGTAGGTAGGCGAATGTACTTGCTAGGTATGGAGTATTTTCGTTCAAAGCGATTCCCTGCTGAATGTCAGGTAACTGACGCATTGCTGGGGTCGTCTCAGAAAACGGAAAAAATCGTACGCTAAGCCTGCGCCGAGGCTGGCACCCAGCGGTACAGCGTAGGAACGGACACGCCGAGGTTCTTGGCCACGTCCTTGGCAGGCACGCCGCTGGCCATCAGAGAATTTTGATGCAAAAATAAATCTGACGTCATTTATGGCGAGATGATAAGATCAGACCGGATACATAGATTTCAGGCTCATGGGGAGGAAATGATGATCGGTTCCGTTGGTTCGTATTCCGCAGCCCAAACGGGGGGCACGTCGGGCCTCAATGCGGCTTCGGCGACTGGTCAGGTTTCTGAGGCATCGGAAAATCAGGGGGCATCAGGTTCCCAAGGTGGCGGTACGCTGACCATTTCCACACTGGCCAGTCAGCTGGCCGCGAGTGCCAGTCGTGCTGAGGAGCGGGATAAAACACTCACTCGCTCAGAATTGGCTGACAAGGCAAAAAGCATTCTGAATCACATTGTCGGCGATTCATACTATGCAAAAAAATCCATTCATGACAGCGAGATTCCCAATACCAGTGATCCAGAATTGTTGTCTAGAGCCAAGCAGGCAACGGCATTCGTTAATGATGCATCTAGAGGCGGTCATTCGATAAAAAACCCATTTTCCGGTCTATCGCGAGAACAGTTGTCGAACATTATTTACGACGACAGCGGTACGTATACGGTGAATGAGCGTCACGCTGCTTGGCGAGAGTCTTACGATCAGGAAGAAGCTTGGCGAGAAAAAGTGGCAGCCCAAGCCATGGCGGAATACAACAGCACGGGGAAACTGACAAATTTCTTCAAATCCGTACTTGACCACTTCAAGGAACTACCTGCAATCGAGCAAGCGCAATATCCAAAAGATTATGCCAGCGATCTACAGTCCAAGATCGATCTGGATTTTAACTATCGCACGCACAAGGCAGAGGGTAAAGACAAAGACCCCATGAGCTTGATCGAGATGCTATTCGAGCAAAGCCCACAACAAACCAATGAATTGCCCCAAGAGCCGAAAAACACCACTGACTCACCAACTGTAAGGAGTAATCCATGAAATTGTTGCCAAAACTGCTCGCCGCCACCTCCATTTTTGAGCTTCCCCCGAAATTTCGTCTTCCAAGAGATGGGGTATAACGCCCCGGTAAATTGGAAGGAGAAGCGAAGTTGAAGAAGATACCGAAGCAGGAGTACACGCCGGAGTTCAGGGAACTGTCGGTAAAACGAGTGAAAGCTGGGCAGAGCGTTGGAGCGGTGGCCCGGGAACTGGGGCTGATTGAGCAGACGTTGCGCAACTGGGTAAAAGCCGCCGCCGCTGGCAAGCTGAATGGGCCCGGCAGCAAGGTGGTCACCCCTGAGCAGATGGAGCTGTCCCGGGTACGAGCGGAGAACATTCGGCTTAAGCGGGAGAACGAAATCCTAAAAAAAGCGACGGCATACTTCGCGAGGGATGTGCTGTGAAGTATGCCTGGATTGACGAGCATCGACGGACGTATGGATTGGCGGAATCCTGTGCCGTGCTGGAAGTCAGCATCAGCGGGTATCAAGCCTGGAAACGCGGAGGCACGCCGGATCGCAAGCGGCTAACAGACGCGCAGATGCTGGCGCTGATGCAGGCCATCCACACAGAACTGAAGAGCGCCTACGGGTCGCCGCGCATGGTGCGCGAACTGCGTGACCGGGGATTCCCGGCCAGCAAGGAACGCGTCGAGCGCCTGATGCGGGAGCACGGTATCCGGGCGCGCCACAAGCAGCGGTTCAAGGCGACGACTGACTCCAAGCATGCGCTGCCGGTGGCGCCGAACCTGCTGGCCCGGGAGTTCGCGCCCGCCGCACCGAATCAGGTCTGGACCGCCGACATGACCTACATCTGGACCGACGAGGGTTGGCTCTACCTGGCCGTGGTCCTTGATCTGTTCAACAGAGAAGTCGTCGGCTGGTCGATCAAGCCCAGGATGACGACGGACATCGTGCTTGATGCACTGACCATGGCGTGGTTCCGCAAGAAGCCGGCGCCGGGCCTGATTCATCACTCCGACCGGGGAAGCCAGTATGCGAGCCACGCCTTTCAGGCGCGGCTGGAAGAGTACGGGATGGTCTGCTCGATGAGCCGCAAGGGCAATTGCTGGGACAACGCGCCCACGGAGAGCTTCTTCAACAGTCTGAAGAATGAGCGGGTGCATGGCACCCGCTACAGCACGCGGGCCGAGGCGGAGGCTGATCTGTTCGACTACATCGAACCGTTCTACAACCGGAGGCGGCAGCATTCCACGCTCGGCTACGCCTCGCCCATGAACTTCTTGGAAGACTGGATCAGCACTCAGCATGAACCGAAATTGGCGGCATAATGCCGATGGGTTGGAAGACGAAAAACAGAGGGAAGCTCATTTTCGCCGTCACAGCCGCGATTGCTGGTCCGCCCGTCACTGTGACGTTCAAGAACCAAGGCACCGCAAACGCAGCCTACACCATTGTTACCAGCAACGAATCCAGTACGTATGCGAACGCTTCTCCCAAACCCGCTACAACTGTGCCTGCGTCGGCGAATAACGTCTTCACCGTAACCAGCACGCTCAGCCCGGACGTCAACTATGCGAACGTCCGCTATAAAATCGGCTCCAAGACGTGTGTGTTCGGCACAACCTTCGTCAATGCGCTGCAACCCGGCGGCTACAAAATCCCGAAATGGAACAAGACCGCGACGGCTAGCGGCGGAGCGATTTGCACCGCCACCATTACCTCGACCAATTTGACCACCTATGCATGGACGGTCGATTTCGTAATGAAATAGGCGATTTGATCATCGCCCCAAAAGCCCGGTGATTTTTACCGGGCTTTTCTTTTTCATATCATCATGGCCGGATCGTTTTCCGCACGTAACCGGGCTTCAGTCCAAATACCTCTACCCCTTCCGCAGTAACTCGGCCAGTTTTCACCGCGATGCGCTGTGCTGCCTTGCCCTCTGTATCGCTGTACTCCACAAAAAGCTGGTTGCCGTCTTTCTGGATCGCATCGGGTGGAATAATAATAGCGGTATCATTCTGATAGGTAATGATCGACAGCTTGGCGCTCATGCCTAATTTGAGGCGTTTCTGTTGCTCGGTGGTCAACGTCGGCATTGCGACTATCACTTCATAGGTTGCTCCCGAGCCTGGCGAATCCGAAGTAACGACCTGGGCACCCACTGAGGCAACGTTGCCACTCAGGGCGATACCATCGAAGCCGTCACCGGTAATTTCAACCGACTGGCCTTCCTGAAGCAAGTTGATGTCAACCTCTTCCACCTTTGCTACGACCCTGAGTTGTTCCAGACTCGCCAGACCGAAAAGTGGCTGACCCCGGCTGACGCGAGCGCCGCGCTGTACGGGTTCTGTGGGTGATCGATCGGACCCCACACCGGACACGCGCATGATGATTCCAGCAAATGGTGCAACCAGTTCGCGCCGAGATTCCAGGACACGCAAGGCATCGTACCTCGCGCTTGCATTGACGAGTTCCATTTCGGCAATCTGCCGATCCTCGCCACTTCCTTTTCCTAGTGCTAACTTATACTCGGCTTGGGCAGCGGCCAGATCGAGGCGCTGTGCATTCACCTGTTGTTCCAAGGCGTCAACTTCCATGCGTGGCACGATGCCACGAGTCAGCAAAGCACTGGTTTCAGCCAGTTTTCGTTCGGTGTCGCTCAAATTCATTTGGATGGTCGTCATGGCCCGGCGCGCCCGCGCCACTTCCTGGCCTTGCGTCCAGTGTGTCATCTCATGCACCGCGCGCTTCGCTTTCAACAAACTTGCCAGCGCTTCGCGTAGCTGAATCTCCAGTTGCGTGGTGTCGAGTCGCAATAGCACTTGTCCGCGCTCAACCCTCTGACCTTCTTCAACGATTTTTTCCTGTACGGTGCCATCAAAGGGTGCCGTAAAGGTGACGAGGGATGCGGGTTCAAGACGCCCCACCAGCCCCAATCGCAAAATCATCGATTTTGGTTCAGCACGCAGCCACTGTGGCTCCGGAGCCTGAGTCGACTCGTTGGCCTGGTATGCGATGACGGCACCACCCATGGCCAGCAAGATGACGCCGGCGAGAAGCCATGTCTTGCGACGTCGCCCAAGCAGGCGGTTCAGTTTAGTCATTGAGTGCAATATCCCAACTCTCCAAAGTCATACCCAGTTTTTCGTCCAACAATGTCTGTGCATTCAGGTAGGCGATCAACGCATTTAGCTGGGCGTTCTCCGCATTACGCAGATCGGTCTCGAAACTCAAGACCTGAAAATTGCTGGAACGTCCCACTTTTAGCTTGTCACGCTCGATTTCCAGCTTGCGCAACGACAGATCACGAGCACGCTGGGCGATTTCGTACTGACGCCAGCGTGTGCCCACGTCGCGTACCGCACCGCGCCCTGACCGGGAACAACGTGACCGAGGTGCTCGACGAGCAGTTCGCGCTGTCCGATCAATACGCCGCCCGGCTCTTCGGCGCGATCAACTACATGCTGCCCAAGCCTCTACGAAAAAGTGGTGCGTGCGAAGTTCCCGAAGCACGAGGTCGTCACTCTGGACACTCCAGCGCTGGCCAACGTGCGCGGGTTTCACTTCATGGGCGAATATATGGCGCAGTCCCTGAGCAAAGCCATGAAATTGGGCGGGCAAGCGGCGGCATGAGTAAGAAAGAAAAATCCTTCCGGCTGCATGTGCGGTTCAGCACGGTGGAGTATTCGGATCTTGATGAGGATCTCGCTAATTTCAGCGGATCGGACAAGGCTGCTCGTGTCCGCATGCTAATGCGGATCGGGCTACAAACCCTCAAAGGTCAGGCTCACGGCATTACCGGCGCCGGGGCACACCCACACCTAGCTCCGGTCGTTGATATGCAGCGCAGTCTCAGGCAAGACGCGCCCAAGACAGATCAAGCTGATAACGCTCCTCCACGTCTCGATGATCAACTTCCAAATCTTGGATGGGATTTCGGCAATTTCAAATATGGTGGCAAACAATGAAACTCTCGATAGTTGTCCCCTGCTACAACGAGGAAGATGCCGTCCCGGTTTTTCTGGCGACGGTCATCCCTACTCTCGATAGTTGGCCGGAGATACTGGAACCCGGCAGGCAAGGCTGCCGGTAATGGATCAGGCAGCCAGCCGCAACGGTTTCACTTCGTGCCGGCGGCTGCCGTGTTCCGCCTGCCACAAATCCCACGCGGACTGCATCCCAAGCCACAGTTCCGCGCTGGTACCAAGCCAGGCGGCGAGGCGCAAGGCCATTTCGGCGGTAACACCAGCCTTCATGTTGAGGATCTTGGAGAGCATGACGCGGGAGATGCCCAGCTGCTCGGCGGCGGCGGTCACCGTCATTCCTTCCGGAATCCATTCTTTCAGCACCTCGCCGGGGTGCGCCGGATTGTGCATTCTGCTCATGATGCGCTCCTAGTGATAGTCCATGTAGTCGACAAGAATGGCATCTTCCCCATCGAACGCGAAAGTGAGTCGCCAATTGCCGCTGACGGTGATGCCGAAGTGCCCCTTCAGCTTTACCTTTCCCTTGTTGTGCAACGGATGCAAGCCCCATCCGGGTGCGCTCATGTCTTCCGGCTTCCTGGCCTGATCCAGTGCTGACAACTGAATTCTGAGCTTGTCGGCATGCCTCGCCTGAATACCGGCCACACTTCCGGTTGCAAAGAATGTCTCGATCCCTTTGTGCCTGAACGACTTGATCATGCGACCGAATATAAACTGTTAATTGTCAGTTATCAACCATCACCACACTAATTGACATGCGGCATCCCGCCAAGACGATCAGGATGTCTGAATTACGCACCGAAGGGACTCCTGTAAGGACAGGCATAGGGGGTAGCACCGACGCCGCGAAGCATGTCTGACACCCTGTTCGACACGTCGCCAAGGCGCCCCTTGGACAACTGCTCATTCAGAAAGCCGGTGTCGCCGAGCGTCAGCAGACCTTTGACTGCCGCCATCTTGTGCTGGCTGATCGTCGCTTCGAGCGCAACCTTGCGCAACACCTCCTTCGCCCCGGGCTGGTTGCGGCATACGATGACGTTGGCGGCCACATAAGGGGTATCGGATGCACGGGGATCGCCTACCGTGTTGAGAGATCCAGGGCGCAGCATGGGCGCGATCCCGGCGTACATGACGGTACGGTAGATGTCATCCGGTTCGTTCGAGTCCTCGACAGCAGCCAGCGCGCGGAACAGGAAATGATCGGCACCCCGCCAGCCACCCAAAGCCTGCTGCGGGGTTGTGAGCGGCAGGAGGCGCCGCATGGTGGCGGCAAACTCGGATGCCCGGTTCTTTTCGATCCAGACCGCTGCGGCACGCAACTGGAGAACATCGATGGGCGCCTGGATGGATCTCGCCAGTCTGGCACGAATGGTGTCCCGGGTCGGCTCGCCGAACTTGATCGCCCACCCATCCATGCGAACCTTGCGGTTCTGGTTGAACCAGCCATCCACATCCGTGAACTCGGCCGAGTCGGCATCGAAGATCACGCCATCGGACCCGGCGAGCCGAGGGTCACTCTGGTCGCGGAATTTGCGGTGGAAGATGCCGGCACACTTGTAGAGCGGCTTGTCGCCCCGGTATTCCCCGCTCGTATAGTATTCCCGGCGATTGATGATCAGATCGGTGTTCATCAACTGCAGATACACCCAGTCATCGCAGTCCGCACGCCCCAGCACCTCGAAATACTTGGTAGGAGGAACCTGGCTGGTGAAGGCGATGTAGGCGCCCGTTTCAGGAGCAGAGCGCAACACCTCTGTCGATCGCTGCCCGATCAAGGGCGCCTTACCCGGGCTGGGCGGCAAATCGACCCGCGGATGGGGATTGCGCGGATCGGGCGGAACCGTGTTGTTGACGTCCCGCCCCATCAGCGACGCGGCGGCGGTACGCATTTCCGGGGGTGATTCCGGCAGGTAGGGCTTGGCGGTGCCAAGGCCGGTACAGCCGGACAGGGTAGCGAGGAGCGGCAGTAGGCAGAAGAGCATCTCCCTGCCCGGACTGCCGCCCTCCTCCGTCCGCAACGGGCTGCGCGCGCTGGCATCAGAAGCGGTAGCGCCCTGCGGCACGGGACCGGCGATGAGGGGTTCGCAGAATGATCCGGAACTCATTGAGGTGTTTCGCCGGCCGGCGGGACCGCGCGGGACAGCAGGTCCTCGAGCGGCTTGAGGGTGTGGTCGAGGGCGTCGGCAAATACCTTGTCGAGGAGCACCTTCGGGTCCTGGATCTTTTCCTGTAACCACCAGTGACCGGAATCGCCGGTGACCGCCAGGATCACGGTGCTGGTGTATTGGCTGCAGGACTCTGCCAGGCAGAATCCCCGCGGGTCACCCGTCAGCCATTCGTTGAAGCGCCCGGCAATGCCGGATTTCTGCGACAGCCAGCGCACCATGTCCGTGATGGACAGGGACGAGGCAATGCCGGTGCGCGCCACCGACACCCCGATCTGCAACAGGTCGACGTTCTGGTGGCGGTAATCCGGCGAGGTGGCGGGTTCCATCACCAGGGAGGATTCGAGCAGCTCGGACAGTTTCCCCCTGACTTCCGCTTTGCCGGCACCGGACAGCATGAACATGCCATTGAGGCGGAATTGCGCCTCGGCATCCTCCGGATTGTCGGTGAGGATGAAGCCGCGCGCGCGCAGGCGGGCCTGGAGGAGTTGGGTCATTTTGGGACTGTTGGCGAACGCGACATGGAGGCGCTTGCCGGCGATTTCCGGTTTTGGCAATTGGGTGTAGTGCAGTTCCCGCTGGATCGGCAGGGCGGCAGCGGGAGTGCTGTCCGCGACGGACGCGCTGGCGGCAAGGGTGAATAGCAGGGCGGTGACTATTTTCTGGATGCTCATGGGTGACCTCGTAGATGGGAGTGGAACGGATGTGAGCGGTCGGCCCCATCCCCCAGTCCTTTCGCCCTGGGGGAGCCTCCGGCCCGTCACGCGTGATGGCGTCAATGCCGGGCAGGCGCACGGCGGGGACCGTGCTGGCGGGAAGCGCCCGGGTGACACGGCGGACGCGGCCGGCATGACCCGGGCGAAGCGGGTCACGATGGCAAGGGATCGGTGCGAGGAGTGGGTCATGCCGAATGTCGTGATAGCGGGATGCGCACACGCTACGCAAGCAGGCCTTCCCTTTCTGGAAAATCTTTCCAGGTTCCTGACCACGATCCAGGCCGTCCGTACGGGAGTGTGGATCGGCATGCCCCGGCCCGGGTAGCCGGTGAGCCACGCGCATTCCTATGACTTTCGTCGAATGGTGTTTGCATAGCGTGTTTACTACAATAACGGCATGAACGAGCTCCCTCAGCCGATGCTGATCGCCAAGCGGGAAGCGGACGGCAGCATCCGGATCAACACGGTATTCACCGGGCCCGATGCCTACACCGAGGCAGTGCTGCTGCCCGGGCAAGCATTCGGCGGGCACTCCTACGAGGAGTGGCTCCAGATCGCCACCCTCACCGGCAGCGTCTCGGCCGACTGGCTGGACGTGTATAGACCAAGAGCGCGGAGGGGCGCATGGCATCGATACCCCGTTGTCTCCTCGCCCTGCTGGCATGCGTTGCCTTCCTGAGCGGCTGCGCCACCAACCAGATGACCGGCCGCAGCCAGTTCATGATGGTTTCGGAGAAGTCGGCGATTGCCCAATCCGCATCGGCCTACCAGAGCATGATCGGCGCGCTGGAGAAAGACGGGAAGATCAGCGAGGATCCGGCAATCAATGCCCGCATCCGGGGCATCACCGACCGGCTCATCACCCAGGCCATCCGCTACCGCCCGGAAACCCGGGAATGGAACTGGAGCATCAAGGTCATCGATGACCCCAAGACCGTCAACGCCTTCTGCATGCCGGGTGGACGGATGGGCATCTATACCGGGCTGATCGAGAAGCTGGACGCGACCGATGACGAGATCGCCCAGGTGATGGGGCACGAGATCGCCCACGCGCTGGCCAACCATGGCGCCGAGAAAATGTCCGTGCAGATCGCCTCCAGCGTGGCCGTGATTGCCGTGACCGCGGCGGCGAACCGCAACAACCCCAATGCGCGGGGCGTGCATACGGCCGCCGAACTGGCGGCCCTGGCCTTCATCAACCTCCCCAACAGCCGGACAGCGGAGGAAGAAGCCGACAAACTGGGGGTGGAACTGGCGGCGCGGGCCGGGTATGACCCGCATGCGGCCGTCACGCTCTGGCAGAAAATGATGAAGAACTCGGGGAGTGAATCCCGCCTCGATTTCTTCAGCACCCATCCGGCGCCACCCAAGCGCATCGAATCCCTGACCGCGCTGGAAGCGCCAATGATGAAGCTGTACGACCCGCAGGCCAGGAAGGCACCCCCGCCGGTGGGCTGGACGAGTGCCGGCCATGGCGTGCGCTATGTCGAGAAATCCGGCGCGGGCGAACCGGATTTCACTCCACTGACGGAAAACCCGGGGGCCGCCTCATCGCCGCAGGATGCCCCGCTCGTCTTTTATTCGGAGGTATTCGACAAGTTCAGCCAGGGGGAAGCGGATCTGGCGTGCGAGCAGTGCGCACCGGAGTTCGTATTGAAGCAACTGACGCTGCGCGAGCACTACAGCGCGCAGTCTTGGCGCCAGCTGGCCATGGATACCGTGAAGATCGGCTACGGAATCGACCTGGCCTGGTTTTACCTTGGGGTGGCGGCCGAGAAACTGGGATTCCCGGAGGCTGCCGCAAGGTATTACCGGGAGGCCGCGACCCGGGCAATGCACGAAAGTACGGCCTGCGAAAAATCCTTCTTTATCGGGTGCGGTGGAGTCAATGTGGCGCGCGAGGCAGGAAGGTAGTCTGTCAACGACCACCTGATAACGGCAGTCGTTCAGTAATCTCTGGGGACGGTACGATGCTTCGGGTGGTCAATGCAGCGTCTTCTGCCCGGCGCAACACTGCTTGAACTTCTTGCCGCTGCCGCAGGGACAAGGTTTGTTCCGGCCTACCTTGGGTTCTTCACGACGAATCGTCGATTTCGCCTTGCGAACTGGCAGCCACCAGTCGCGGATGGCAAGGACGCTATCGGAGAGTGACGCAGCAAATTCGTCGTGACGCTCCCCAAGCGAGGGATCGTCGCGCAGCATGTCCCAACCGGTTTCGGTGCCGTAAAGCATGATCGGATAGAGCATCTCGGCACCCTCCTCCGCATCCATCAGCGGTTGCCAGGCCTCTTCGTCGAGCGCCATACCCTTGATGAAACCGGTGCACCACTCGTCGATGATAGGGATCGTCTTGCCCTGATGTTCCCTTTCATAGATCAGCGGTTCGAATTCTTCAGGGGCGTCACGCAGGGTCAGAATGATGTCGTTGCCAAGGCGCAGGACGTAGGAGGTCATGCGTTCGGCCAGCACCTCTGATTCCCAGCTGATCTCGCCACCCCAAACGACGGGTAGCCACTGACTGGGCAGGTGGGTGTTGGGACCGATGGCGAGCGCCGTCAGGAAGCCGTCGAGCATCGAGATGTCGAGAGACTCCTCCTGAGTGGCGTCCGACATGAGGAACCGGTCGAGTTCGTCGAATTCTTCGTCGGTGAGCGGGCAATCGAGGTCCATCAGTGATGCTTGCCGATCAGCTCGATGTAGTAACCATCGGGATCCTGGATGAAGGCGATGACGGTGGTGCCGGCGTTCATCGGCCCGGCTTCGCGGATGATCTTGCCATCCTTGTGGCGGATGGCTTCGCAGGCAGCATAGACGTCATCCACTTCGATGGCGATGTGGCCGTAGGCCGATCCCAGTTCGTACTTATCGACGCCCCAGTTGTAGGTGAGTTCGATGACCGTGGTGTCGCTCTCCTCCCCGTAACCGAGGAAGGCCAGGGTGAACTCGCCGACGGGGTAATCCTGCCGGCGCAGGAGTTTCATGCCGAGGACCTCGGTATAGAAGGCGATCGACCGGTCGAGGTCGCCGGTGCGCAGCATGGTGTGCAGCAGCCTCATGCGGTGGCGCCTTGTGCCAGAAGTTGCTGCAGCTCGCGCTTGCCCATCTTCCGAAGGGTGGCGAGGCGGGCGATCAGGTCCGGGTTGGGGCGGGAACTGCCGGCTTCCCAGTTGTAGATGGTCTGGGGTGAAACACCGAGCAGGCCGGCGAGTTTCGGGGCCGACAGTTCAAGCCGTTCGCGCAGTTTCTTGAGGCCATCGATCCGGAAGCGCAGTTTGGGAGATTCTTCAGACGACTTAGTAGAGGGTGCGGGTTTCGCCTTCTCCTGCAGCTTGACGAGCCTGCCGACCTGCTGCTCGAGGATGGCGACACGCCGCTTGAGGGCGGCGATTTCGCTGCGGTATTTGCTGGAAGCTTTCTTGAGTCCTTCGGTTTCGCTGCGCAATTCCTTGCGCGACTGGCGGGCGATCTCTTCCCTGAGGACGGTGGCAATGTTGGACATGGGGAGCTTTCTGCTGATATCGAAGACAAATTATCTTCGATTACGGGGATGGGGGAGGACGGATTGTCGGACTGACCGGTCACTTGAGCCTAGAACCAGCTCTGGTAGCAATGCGCCGCTCACCTGGCAATCTTCCATGGCCCGCGCAAGCTAGCCAGTTACACGGCAGAAGGGGAACCCATCACGACCGAATTGAGGCAGGCCGCCTGAACCGTCCGCCAGGCGCGCCACTAAGGCAGGAAATCGGACAGGTCTAACACCCCGCGCCGCCGCTTTTTTCGTAAAAATCTCAATCAGGTGATTATTCTGTTAGAAAAATCCTCCTGAAAAAGCCCGAAATCACGATCTCGATCCCCGTCAGGTTTGACAGTGTTTTGGATGCACTTCGACCTACACCCCCACCCACCCCTCCCCTGCCGCCCGATGGTCGGCAGGCCGGCGCTCGCTAAATGGCGCGGGGCCACTAGGAGCCTATTTCAGTAGGCCAGTTGCACGCCAAGTGATGATGCCGCAGGCGAGAT
>JACDZI010000163.1 GCA_013426785.1 Rhodocyclaceae bacterium
GACTGGCTTACTGCAGCCCCGCCATCTGGCTCCCTTTTACTCCGCCATTTACAACTGGCATAAGGATATGCTCATTGATGGCGCAACTATGCAGATCTCCTTTTTAAAGGATCTTGTCACGCTGCGTAACCCGACTAGTCGTTTCAGTTTCCTCAACTACTTAAAGCTGCGGGGGCGCCTGGAGGATTTCATAAATTTGAAAACTTTCCACCCGACGCGCGTGGAATATGCCGACTACCTCAAGTGGGTCTCTGCACAGTTGGTGAATCATGTTCAATATGGTTGTCATGTAGAGGATGTACGCATCGGGGTCAAGCATGACGACAGGCAGTGTATCGAGGTCGTTGTAAGAAATCTGGCTACGAAAAAAATCAAGATCTACGCCACGCAGAACCTAGTACTTGGCACAGGTCTACGGCCAAAACTGCCAGATGCCATTAGCGAGTCTGAGAGGGTCATCCATAGTTCTGGCTTCCTAAGCTTGCTCGATCGTATTGATTCAGGGCACCACAAGCGATTTCTCGTTGTTGGTGGCGGACAGAGTGCCGCTGAGGTTGTGAATCATTTATACGATCGCTACCAAGACGCTGAGATAGTCGCAGTCTTTCCAGCATTTGGCTACAAACCCGCGGACGACAGTCACTTTGTCAACCAAATATTCGACCCAAAGTTTGTCGATCTATTTTATACAGCACCTGACAGTGTTAAGTCGCTTCTATTGGAACGTCATGCCGACACGAACTATGCTGTAGTCGATGCAGATCTGATTGCGGATCTATATCGTAAGGTGTACGCTGATAAAGTCCAAGGTCATCAGCGTCTCGATATGCGTCGATTATCTCGCCTTGAGGGCTTGGCATCCCATGGCGACGTAGTGTTGGCCAGTATTCGCGACTTGTCCTGTGGCGTTGTGACGGAGGAGAGGTTCGATGCGGTAGTGCTGGCCACAGGCTACCAGCCGCCGTCACTCGCCGAGATAGTGCCGAAGGTCGCACCTTACGTCACCCATGATGCGTTTGGCGAAGTGATCTTGGATCGCAATTACGCAGTAAAGACAAGCACACCGATCGGTGGTCGTATCTACCTGCAAGGTGCCTCGGAAAGCCAGCACGGCTTCACTGTCACGCTATTGTCCGCGCTGGCCATTCGCAGCCAAGAGATTCTGGAAGATATCGTTAAACGTCCTGCGAGTTATCACTCCTCCTTGATGTGGGGGTTAGAGCATGTTGCCTAAGCCACAGTATGATGTTCTCATCATCGGAGGGGGAATCATCGGCACGGCGGCGTTGCACACATTGGCACGCCGTGGCCTGCGCGTTGGATTAGCTGAACGAGGCGTACTCGCGCAAGGATGCACGGCCTACTCTGGTGGCATTGTGCGTGTTTTCCACACTGACCCGCACCTCAGCGAACTTGCGGCGGCGAGCTATCCAGTTTATCGAGACTTTGAGGCACACGTTGGTGAGTCCTGTTCGTTTACACAGACAGGCTTTCTCTACTTTCCGACTGCGGGTGCAGAATTGGCTGCGCGTGAACAGGTTGCGCAGTTGGCACCTCGCGTACATATGGAATGGTGGGAGGCCGAGCAAGTGCGCACGGCTTATCCGCATGTGCGAACTGACTCCCCCGCGATCCATGAGCCAGGCGGCGGCTACATGATTCCGTCTGAGGTTGCTCGTGCCTTTGGGCGGAGTGCGCGGAGGCTGGGTGCCTGCATCCATGAAGGTACGGTAGTGAACAAACTGGTTCGTGCGGGCGGTCGCTATGTAGGCGTAGAAACCTCACATGGCGTGCTGTTCGCCGACCGTGTGGTCGTTGCGCTCGGACCCAATACCCCGCTGTTCCTCGACCAGCATCAAGTTCCTCACGCATTGTGGACACAGCGTATTCAGGTCGACATCCGCAAATCTTCTACACCTCGGGGCGCACATCCGGCGTGGATCGACGATGTCAATGACCTCAACGGGCGACCACACGAGGACGATGGCTTCCTTATTGGCTATCCGACACACGATCGACGATTCCATGACGGCCCGGTGCATGGCATCTCGAGTCATAGTTCTGTGATTGATGCCATTGGCAGCAGTCGTTTTAACTGGTTGCAAACCACGGAACGACAAGGTTCCTATGCGAGTTTCGATTGCTATTCCGATGGTGGGCTTGGGGTAGCCGATTTTGTCGACGACGCGCGTTCACTCGCGGTCGTCACCGGCTTCTCTGGCGGGGCTTTCAAACTCGCACCCGAACTCGCCCGCCGCATCTCCAATTTATTGACAGAAAAGTAAAGATATGTTGATTCAAAAAAACACTCCCGCAACCAGCTATGGCATGGATTGTCGTCACCTCCAAATCCCGGCTGGAGCGGCCGGTGGCATGGAATGCATTCTCAAGCCGGGCCAGCAATCTGTTTTTCACCGTCATCATGAGTCAGAGATATTTGTTATCGTGAGCGGTAAAGGTCGCCTTGCAGTCGATGGCAAAGACGCGGGGGAAGTAGGACCCGGCGACGTCCTCTACCTACAACCCTTCGAAGGGCACGCACTACGCAATCTGTCCGATACCGAACAATTAGGGAAATGCTGAACAAGCCGTCGAGATTTTCGATGGCGGTGTCGAATTGGGA
>JACDZI010000164.1 GCA_013426785.1 Rhodocyclaceae bacterium
AATCACTGTCCAGGTCTCCGTGGAATCCCCGTCCAGTTACGCGTGGAATACGCAGTGGCTCCTTTATGGCGATCAATGACACCGGGTCCTGCACTCGGTAAGCAACCGGCGAAGTCAGGTTGACGACGAACGGAAAGCGACGTGCGCGTAAATTTAGGCGGGCCACCAACTGTGAGGCAGCAATTCCTCAATGCGACTGGCTGGCTGCGTAGGCAACCGAGTGAGGACATCCTTGAGGTAAGCAAACGGCTCATGCCCATTGAGCTTGGCCGACTGGATCAGACTCATGATCGCCGCCGCCCGCTTGCCCGCACGCAAGCTGCCCGCAAACAGCCAGTTCGATCGCCCGATGGCAATGGGCCGGATGCGGTTCTCGTTCCAGTTGTTGTCAATCGGGATATCGCCATCGTCGAGGAAGCGCGTCAGCGCGACCCAACGCTTCAGGCTGTAATCGATGGCCTTGGCAATGGCGGAACCCTCGGGGACGACCTGTCGTTGCGCCACCATCCAGGCGCGTAGTGAGGCGATGATCGGCTGACTTTCCGCGTGCCGCAGCTGCTGGCGTTCAGTCGCCGTCAGTGCCGCTGCCTTCTGTTCAACTTGATACAGACGACTGTAGAAGGGTAGCGCTGCCTGCGCCACCTGGCTCTGGTGATTGACGAACAGGTCATGGAACTTACGCCGTGCATGGGCCATGCAGCCCGCGTCGGTGATGCCCCGGGTCAG
Organism: Rhodocyclaceae bacterium; assembly: GCA_013426785.1. Taxonomy (GTDB): domain Bacteria; phylum Pseudomonadota; class Gammaproteobacteria; order Burkholderiales; family Rhodocyclaceae; genus Sulfuricystis. The sequence continues at coordinate 727 of JACDZI010000164.1, forward strand.
CAGTTGCTTGTAGCCCGAGTAATCGTCACAGACGAGGATGCCTTTCCACTCGCCCAGGAAGTCTTTGGCATGATGGCCGGCACGGCTTTCGGCAAAGTCATAGATCACCCCTTGGGTCGATTCGTAAGGCGTGGTGCAGTAACTCCACAGATACGCCCGCTTCGTCTTCCCCGCGCCCGGATCGAGCATCGCCACCGGCGTTTCATCCGCATGCAGCACCCTCCGGCTGAGCAGATGGTTCTTGAGGGCATCGGCCAACGGCTGCAGGGCAACACCGGTAGCGCCCACCCACTCCCCCAGCGTTGAGGGCGCAATGGCCAGACCGCTACGATCCAGAATCCCGGACAGCCGATACAGCGGTTGATGATCAGCGTATTTGGAGATCATCACGTGCGCCAGCATGCCGGCCGTGGGCAAGCCCTTGTCGATGATCTGGGCCGGGACCGGCGCCTGAATCAAGGTCTCGCACTGGGCACAGACCCACTTACCACGGACATGACGCTCGACCGTCACGATGCCCGGGGTGTAGTCGAGCTTCTCGGCGACATCTTCGCCGATGCGCTTGAGCTGGCAGCCGCAGCGGCAGGTCGTGGATTCCGGTTCGTGATGAATCTCGGTACGCGGCAGGTGCGGCGGGAGCGGGGTGCGCTTGGGCTGGCGCTTCTCGGTTTCCTTCGCCGGAGGACTCGTGCGCGCCAGTTCTTCCTCAATGGCGGCAATGTCGGCGGCGCAGGTTTCGTCGAACAGCTTGGCCTGTTCATTGCCGAGGCGCTCGCTCGTGGCGCCGAACTTCCAGCGCCGATACAGTGCGAGTTCAGCGGTGAGCTTGTCGATCTTGCCCTGACGCCAGGTCAGTTCGCTGTCCTGCTGCGAAACCTTGGCGAGCAGGGTCTGCGCAAGTTCGCGCAGTTGCTGTGCATTCAGGTCGGACAGTGGGGTGTCAATCACCATGGCGCCAGAATGGCACACGCGTTGCCACGCCGATGGGCCGAGCAGGGTTCACCCTGCCCGGATGTTCGTGCTTGACTACAGTATCCGGATCACGCCATCTTCACCCAGGCGCTGCCAGGGCAATCCCAGTACCAAGGCATCGAACTGGCCACGGCTGAGCGTGACGGTCTGGCCTGCTCTGGGCCAGGCAAAGCGCCCCTGATTGAGTCGTCGGCTGGCGAGCCAGATGCCGATGCCGTCATGGATCAACACTTTCAGACGATTGCCCCGGTGGTTGGCAAACAGGTAGGCGTGGTGCGGGCGGGCTTCGCCAAAGACCTGAACAATTCGCGCCAGCAGGGTATCGGTGCCGGCACGCATGTCCATCGGGGTCACCGACATCCAGACGGCGTCGGTGCGGATCATTTGAGCCAGTCCCGCAACCAGCCGGCGCACTCGCCGGCGGCCGTTACCGGCCAGTCGACCTTGACCACAGCATCCCCACGCCGGGCTTCAATTCGAATATCGACCATCGCGGGGGATGACTGCATGATCGTAACGGGCACAAACTCCGACGCAGGCACCACCGCCATCTTCGGTTCATCGAGCCGCCGCAGGCTGGGTGCCGTCACACCGCGCTCACGCATCCATCGTCGTAAGAGATTCGGATTAATGCCGTTGGCCAATGCAATGCCGGAGATCGATACACCCGGCTCACGGGCCGCATTGACCAGTTCAACTTTGAACTCTTCTCCGTGCGTTCGTCGGATACGTCCCGGTTTCGCGATACCCATAGTTCCCATCATCCAAAAATAGTGGGGACTATCTTGCCGCGGTCTATCCGCTCAGCACAGATGGGTTTGCCGGGCGCTTACTGCACTCGGCACACAAGCAGCCGCTTACCGGTGAGTCACTGCGCAAACCCGAGAAGGCCAAACCATGATCGCCA
>JACDZI010000165.1 GCA_013426785.1 Rhodocyclaceae bacterium
TGCTCGACGAGATCAACCTGCCGGCGGGTTCGATCCTTGTGATCGACCGGGGCTATCTGGATTTCTCCCGATTGTTTGCCTTGCATCGCCAGAAGATCGGTTTTGTCATTCGCGCCAAGGACAACCTGCGATCCACCTGGATTGCCTCGCGAAAGGTCGATACCTCGACTGGACTGCGTGTCGACTAGACGATTCTGCTGGCCACGCCAAAGTCGAAGGCCAGCTATCCCGAGCACCTTCGCCGGGTGTCGTTTCGCGATCCGGAGACCGGCAAGCACCTGGTGTTTCTGACCAACTTGTTCGAACCATCTGCGCTCACGATCGCTGCCATTTACAAGAACCGCTGGCAGATCGAACTGTTCTTCAAGTGGCTCAAACAGAATCTGGCGGTCAAGCACTTCTTCGGCAATTCGATCAACACCGTCAAGGCGCAAATCTGGATCGCCGTCTGTGCTTATCTGCTGGTGCTGATCACCATCAAGCATCATCGACTGCCTGTCTCGCCACAGATTTTTCTGCATCTCGTAGAAACCAATATCTTCGAGAAAATCACGTTGGATCAACTGGTTGCAAACGCCGTACTGAACGAAGAAAATCAGCCCACCAGCAACCAATTGATTCTGTTATGAAATCGACCGGACAGTAATGACTTGCCAAGTAATCGCTGCCACGTCGCTGGCGGTCACCATCCCGCACGACGACCGCGTCATTTGCGGCGCCATCAACAGCGACAAGACATGGGACTCTTCACGTAAATGCTCGATGACCTGATCTCCCTCGCCACCCTCGAAGACCTCGCCGGAACCACTGCTTTCCGGCGTGGCGAAGAGTATTTTTCAGCCGGCGCGGTTGGCCACCTTCGGGTGACCGACGACAAAATCACCACCAAGGTCGAAGGCACAGAGACCTACCAGGTCGAGTTGCGCGACGACGACGGCGATCTAGCCTACGACTGTACCTGCCCACGTGCAGCAGACGGCTATTTCTGCAAGCATTGCGTGGCAGTCGGGCTGGCGTGGCTGGCAGAGCAGGCCGCAGAAGCCAAACCCAAGGCCGGCAAGGCCAAGCGGCGTGACCCGTGGCGCGACATCAAGGCGTATCTGACCACGCAAGCACCGGAAACCTTGATCGAGCTGTTACTGGACGTGGCCCAGCGTGATGATCGGCTCTATCAGTCGCTATTGCTCAAGGCCGAGCGTACTGGCGGTGGCGGCAACGTGGCCAAGGCATTCCGCCGGGCCATCGATGGCGCGACGCATATCCACGGCTTTGTCGATTGGCGAGAGGTAGGCACCTTCGCCGGCAATATCGATCAGGTGGCGGAATCGCTCGCGGAACTGCTGAAACCCGATACCTCGGCGAGCCTGGTGGAGTTGGCCGAATACGCCATCGAGAGAGTCGAGAACTCCCTTGAGCAAGTCGATGACTCGAATGGCGAGATCGGCGGCATTGTCTATCGCCTGGGCGAATTGCATCTGAAGGCTTGCACCATGGGGAAGCCGGAACCTACCGATTTGGCCGAGCGCCTGTTCCGGTTCGAGACCACGATGCCGTTTGGACTATGCAGCTTCGATGCGGCGACGTATAAAACTCCCTTGGGCAAGGCGGGCCTGCGTCGTTATCGAGAACTGGCGGAGGCTGAATGGCGCAAGCTGAAACCACGAGATGCGAAGGACCGCTACGACGCCCATCGGTCAAGGATCACCGGCATCATGGAGCGACTGGCCGAGGCCAGCGGCGACATCGAGGAACTGGTGGCGATCAAGTCTCAGGATCTATCGTCCTGCTCCCGCTATCTCGGCATCGCTGAAATCTTGGCTAAGGCGAAGCAGCCGGACAAGGCGCTGGAGTGGGCGGAACGAGGTTTGAAGGCTTTCCCTGGGCGGTCTGATAATCGCCTACGGGATTTTTTGGTGGCCGCCTATCTCAAGCGCAAACGGCATGATGAAGCGTTGCAACTTACCTGGATTCAGTTCGAGGAGCGGCCGATTCTCGATCACTACAAGAAGCTGCACGATGTCGCCGGCAAGCTTCGTCTCTGGCCGGAGCAGCGCAATCGAGCGTTGGCATGGGTTGCCGAGGCGGTTGTGCGCGAGTCAGGCGCAACGAGCCGCTGGAAGCCGAAACCTTCGATGCCCAATTACTCGCTGCGGGTGGAAATTGCCCTATGGGAGCAGGACTTGGATGCAGCCTGGTCGGCCGCGCATGAAGGCACGTGCGATCGCAGCCTGCTGATCACGCTGGCCGGGAAGCTCGAATTCGCGCGCCCAGGTGACGCGGTCAGCCTCTACTGCCGCGTTGTGCCGCTCATCGTCGAGCAGACCAACAACACCGCCTATGACGAGGCGATCAAGTTGATTCGCAAAGTGGGTGGCTTGATGAAAGCGCAGAAACAGCTATCGCAATTTGGCGACTACCTGGCCGAGCTGCGCGTGCAGTTCAAGCCGAAACGGAATTTCATCAAGTTGCTGGATGGCGTTGCTCGGAGCGCCACGAACTGATTTTGGTCTGCACTGCATGCCACTGCTGTCCGGTTAAATGAAGGGTCGAATCTCTGAAAGCCATGACTGAAG
>JACDZI010000039.1 GCA_013426785.1 Rhodocyclaceae bacterium
AGGGCGACGAGCATCTGGTCCAGGCTGACGGTGTCTGATTTGATCTCGCGCGCAATCTTGCTCAGTGTCTCGCCACGCTTGACCTCACGCTCGGCCAGCTTGACTCCGGCAGTCTCTGACCGCTGCCGAGTTTCAGCCTCGGCAGCCTGAGCAGGCGCAGGCAATGGTGCCTCCTTGACGACATGAGTAGGAACCGGCTTGGCTTCAGTTGCAGGCACAGGCTTGACAGCGGGCGGAATGGCCGGAGTGACAGGCGGCGCTACCACGGAGGCTGACTTCGCAACCTGCAACATCTCGGGAGGATCAAGCAGGAAGGTGTATTCGCGCACCATGCGCCCAGAGGTCCAGTTCAACTCGACCAGAAAATGCAGGAATGGCTCGTTGAGAGGTCTATCCGTATAGAGTTTGAGAACCGGCTGCCCATTGGGAACCTTGAGCACACTGAACCGCAGTCCGGTCAAGGCAGGCATGAAATCGATACCGGCATTCTTGAAGGCCTCATTTGAGGCCAACCTGGCAGTAAGCGCGCTCAATTCCTCGGAAGAAGCCGTGATGGCAACTTCGGCATTCAGCGGTTGTCCGATGGCCGAATAGACTGTCATCTTGCCCAATCCTGCGGCATTCACGCCCCAACTCGTCGCGAGCAGAGCTGCAAGCAACGATGCCTTGAAGAATGATTGTTTGCCTGTATTATTCACGCCGCATCTCCGCAATGGATCTGGTGTACAGTATCCAAAATAACATCATGGGCTTAATGGCGCAAGCTCAACCTTTGCTTTATCTGGGAACCTGCCTTATCCGAGCAAAATTCTCAACATCCGGCGCAAAGGCTCGGCCGCCCCCCACAGCAACTGGTCTCCGCAAGTAAAGGCGCCCAGATACGCCGGCCCCATCGCCAGTTTGTGCAGGCGACCGACCGGTACCGTCAAGGTTCCATTCACCGCCGCCGGCGTCAGTTCGCGTTCGGAGATTTCGCGCTCATTGGGTACCACCTTCACCCACTGATTAGCCTGGGCGATCATGTCACTAATTTCATCGAGCGGCACATCGTGCTTCAGCTTGATCGTCAGGCCCTGGGAATGGCAACGCATGGCGCCAATCCTTACGCATAGACCGTCGATGGGAATGCTGCCGGGAGAACGGAAAGCTGGCTTGCCAAGAATCTTGTTGCACTCGGCTCCACCCTTCCACTCCTCCTTCGATTGACCAGCTTCGGCCGGTACGTCGATCCAGGGAATCAGGCTGCCGGCGAGCGGCACCCCGCGGAAGTTGCGGGTCGGGAAAGCATGCGCGCGCATCGTTTCTGCTACCTTGCGATCGATGTCAAGGATCGCCGAGGAAGGATCATGCAGTTCGTCCTCGACGGCAGCATGCAGCATGCCCATCTGCGCAATCAGCTCACGCATGTTTTGCGCGCCGGCACCCGAAGCGGCCTGGTAGGTCATCGCCGAGACCCATTCGACGACGTCGGCCCGGAACAAGCCGCCCAGCCCCATCAGCATCAGCGAAACCGTGCAGTTACCGCCGATGTAATTTTTGATTCCCCTGGCAAGCCCGTCCTGGATGACGTCAAGGTTGACCGGGTCGAGGATGATGATCGCATCGTCGACCATGCGCAAGCTCGAAGCGGCATCGATCCAGTAGCCGTTCCAGCCACCCGCGCGCAGCCTGGGAAATATCTCCTTGGTGTAATCACCTCCCTGGCAGGTAATGATGATGTCGAGCGAGCGCAAGGCCTCGATATCGCCGGCATCCAGCAGCCGCGCGCCGCCCGCTTCGGTTGGGCCATGGCCGCCGACGTTTGAGGTGGTGAAGAATACCGGCTCGATCAGAGCGAAATCGCCCTCGTCACGCATGCGCTGCATGAGCACCGAGCCGACCATGCCGCGCCATCCGATCAGGCCTACCTTTTTCATCGCGCTCCCCTCTTACCGATTACAGCGCCGCCAGAACCGCGTCGCCCATTTCACTCGTACCCACCTTCTTCATGCCCGACTCGAAGATATCGCCGGTGCGGCATCCCTGCGCCAGCACCTTCTTGACCGCAGTTTCAATACGGATGGCAGCCGCTTCATTAGCAAAGGTATAGCGTAGCATCATCGCCGCCGAGAGGATTGTTGCCAGCGGATTCGCCATGCCCTTTCCGGCGATATCCGGCGCCGAACCGTGCGAAGGCTCGTAGAGTCCCTTGTTGTTAGCATCAAGGGACGCCGAGGGCAGCATGCCGATCGAGCCGGTCAGCATCGAAGCTTCGTCGGACAGGATGTCGCCGAACATGTTGCCGGTGACCATCACGTCGAACTGCTTGGGATTCTTGACCAGTTGCATCGCGGCGTTGTCGACCAGCATGTGCGACAGATCGACATCGGGGTAATCCTTGCTGACCTCGATGGCAACATCGCGCCAGAGCTGGGTGCACTCGAGTACGTTCATCTTGTCGACCGAGCAAACCTTCCTGCTGCGCTTACGGGCGGCTTCGAAAGCCACACGCAGAATGCGGCGGATCTCGCTCTCGGAATAAATCATCGTGTTGAAGCCGATGCGCTCACCGTTTTCTTCGCGGATGCCACGCGGCTGGCCAAAATAAATATCACCCGTCAGTTCGCGCACGATCAGGATATCGAGGCCAGCCACCACCTCGGGCTTGAGCGTCGAAGCATTGGCCAGTTCGGGATAGAGAATCGCCGGACGCAGGTTGGCAAACAGGCCGAGATCCTTGCGGATACCCAGCAGGCCGCGCTCGGGACGCTGCTCACGGGGCAACGTATCGTATTGCGGCCCACCCACCGCGCCGAGCAATACCGCATCGGCCGCACGCGCCAGCTGTTGGGTCGCCTCGGGATAGGGACTGCCGGTAGCGTCGACAGCACAGCCGCCAAGCAAGGCTTCTTCCAGCTCAAATGAGAGGTCCAGCGCATTGAGGACACGAACCGCCTCGGCCATAATTTCCGGGCCGATGCCATCGCCCGGCAGCACACATATTTTCATCATCAATTCCTGTAATCGATCAAGGCTTGGCAATCATGCCGCATACGCAGTCCAAGCAAGGGTTTCACCTGTTATGATTATTGCACAGGCTTATCGTGATTCTGCTGATTCGCCAACAGGCCGCGCCAGATCAACACCCAGCCCAATGCCGCGCACACAGCCGCCAACGTGAAGGTCATGCCGGCACCGAGGCTGCCCCAGGCTTCGCCGCTCAGCAGTCCGCCGACAATACCACCCGCGCCGAACGAGACACTGCCGTACAAGCCCTGCATGCGCCCCTGCTGATGCGGGGGGAACCAGCGTGTCAGTAGCGCCACCGCCCCCGCATGGTAGGCGCCGAAAGTCGCCCCATGCAAGACTTGGGCAGCGAACAGGACCTGCGGTGAGTCAGCGCCCCAGCCGATCATCAGGAAACGCACTACCGCCAGCGCAAAGCTGGCGAGGAGAACGTCACGCAACGAGACCCAGCGCATCAGTTGCGGCATGGCGAGGAAAACGCAGATCTCGGCCAGCACGCCGAGCGACCAGAACAGGCCGATCGTGGTCTTGCCGTAGCCATGATCGACCAAATGGATGGAATAAAAGACATATAGCGGCCCGTGCGCCACCGACATAAAAAAACAGGCGGTGAGGAGCGCCAGCACTTCCGGCCGCTTGAGCAACTGCCGGAGCGGCTCTGCCGTGCCGCCAGCGCCGACTTTTGTTTCCTGCAGTGTCAGCGCGCTCGCCAACACACAGGTGAGGGTGATGATGCAGGCCCATAACAGGGTGGCAATCGGCATGCGGTCGAGCAAAGCGCCGATGGTCAGCACGCTGACGATGAATCCGACCGACCCCCAAACCCGGATACGCCCGTAACGCTCTGTCTGTCCGGCCAGATGGTCGATCGTCATCGCCTCGACCAAGGGTAGCGCGGCACTCCAGAAAAACCAGACCAGAGCCATTGCCACCAGCATCAGCGGATATTCGCGCGTGAGAAAGAAGCCGGCAAAACCGAGGAAGGAACAGAAGGCGGCGACCTGGACAATCAGCGCACGACGCCCAGATCGATCCGCCAGCCAGCCCCAGAGATTGGGGGCAAGGATGCGCATCATCTGCGGTACCGACATCAACACCCCGATGTCCCAGGCGTTCAGCCCGACATCCTGCAGATAGAGCGTGAAGTACGGCGCAAAGGCACCGACGAAGGCGAAGTAGAAGAAATACCAGGCAGCTAGACGGCCCAACATAGAATTACTCCATGCAGGCCGAATCGCAGGGCGCAGCAAGCATTACGCCGCTGCACCGGGAAAGGGCATCAGGCCCTATGTTTTTGGCCGACGAGGAAAGCCATCAGGAGCTGATAGATCTCATCCTTGAGTTTTACCCGCGCTTTTTTCATGTCTTCGAGCGTGAAATCGGCAACCGGCATGTCGTGTTCCTCAAGGTTCTCCACCTTGCCGGTCAGGCGATTGTAGCGGGCAAACAGCGCCGCAAAGTAGCCGCTATCAGCCTTCATGGCATCGATGGCAACGCGCAAATCCGGAAATTCCGTATAGAGATCGTGGTGTTCGACGTGCATGGCTTTTCTTCCCTGGTTTCTCGTTTTTTGAAAATCGACGGCAATTCTATCAGCCAATCCCGGACGGTCCGGCGGGGATGGCGGGCGTCGGGCAGCGCACGTCGGCACACTGCGCGCGGTGCAGCAAGGCGGCATCCATGAGGACCAGCGCGAGCATCGCCTCGGCTATCGGCGTGGCGCGGATGCCGACGCAAGGATCGTGACGCCCCTCGGTGGAGACTATGGTCGACTGGCCAGCCAGATCAATGGAACGGCGCGGCAGGCGGATGCTCGAGGTCGGCTTTACAGCGATACGAACCGTGATGTCCTGGCCGGAAGAAATGCCGCCGAGGATCCCGCCAGCATGATTGCTCAGGAAGCCTTGCGGCGTGAGTTCGTCGCCATGTTCGTTGCCGCGCTGGGCGATGCAATCGAAACCGGCGCCGATCTCGACGCCCTTCACCGCGTTGATGCCCATCATGGCATAGGCAATCTGCGCGTCCAGCCGGCCATAGACGGGATCGCCCCAGCCCGGCGGCACGCCGGTCGCCACGACGTCGATGCGCGCGCCGACCGAATCGCCCTCCTTGCGAAGGCGATCCATATAGGATTCGAGCTCCGGCACGATGGCCGCATTGGCAACGAAGAAGGGATTGGCATCGATCTGCGCGGCATCGATGAAGGGGATTTCGATCGGGCCCAACTGGCTCATCCAGCCGCGCACCGTCACGCCATAACGCTCGCGCAGCCATTTGCGCGCGATGGCGCCGGCGGCAACCCGCACCGCCGTTTCGCGTGCCGAGGAACGCCCGCCGCCGCGATAGTCGCGAATACCGTATTTGTGCCAGTAGGTATAGTCGGCATGGCCGGGCCGGAAGCTTTGCGCGATGTCACCGTAGTCCTTGCTGCGCTGGTCGGTGTTGCGGATCAGCAGGGTGATCGGCGTGCCGGTGGTCTTGTCTTCGAACACGCCGGAGAGGATTTCGACCTCGTCAGCCTCGCGGCGTTGCGTCACGTGGCGCGAGGTGCCCGGCTTGCGGCGGTCGAGTTCCGTCTGGATGTCGGCAGCGCACAGTTCCAGTCCTGGCGGGCAACCATCGACGACGCACCCGATGGCCGGGCCGTGCGACTCGCCGAAGGAAGTGACCGCGAAGAGCGTGCCGAAAGTATTGCCGGACATGATATCTCGCTGAACGGTCAGTCCTTGGGAGCAGTAGGCTCCTGCCCATCCGGCCAGTCGCGGATATAGGCCTTCAGCATGCGGTTCTCGAAATTCTGCTCTTCGAGCACGGCCTTGGCGACGTCGTGGAAGGAGATCACGCCCAGAAGTGTGTAGCCATCCATCACCGGCAGGTAGCGCATATGCTCGCTGACCATCAGCCGGCGCAACTGATCCACTTCCATGAAGGGGTCAGCGGTACGCGGATTCTTGTGCATCACTTCGCGGATAGTCAGGCTGCTCCACTCCGCGCCGTGCTCGTTGAGCGTGCGCAGCACCTCGCGGAAGGTGAGCATGCCGATCATGCGGCCACCTTCGAAACAGACCAAGGAACCGACGTCCTGCTCGCTCATCACGGCAACCGCCTCGGCCAATTTCTTGTCCGGCGCGATGGTGTAGAGCACCGTCCCCTTGACTTCCAGAATCTGTCTCACTTGCATGTTGCTCTCCTTCCTGGACTTGGGACGATGTTATTCCATGTCAGGGCGGCAGTGTTCAGCCGCAGCGTTCCAGTAGCCCACGCTTGCCCGGCTTGCCGCGCCACGCGTCGGCATCCGGAGCGGCTTCCTTGCGCTCGACGATAACCGGCCACTGCTTTGCCAGTTCCGCGTTGAGGGCGATCATGTCGCGCTGGTCCTGGGGTACGTCGTCCTCGGCGAAGATCGCCTCGGCCGGACACTCCGGTACACACAGGGTGCAGTCGATGCACTCGTCGGGATCGATCACCAGAAAATTCGGTCCCTCGCGGAAGCAATCGACGGGGCAGACATCGACGCAGTCAGTGTATTTGCACTTGATGCAGTTCTCGGTCACGACATAAGTCATTGTCCTGATCTCCTTTCAATTCTTGTCGACATAGGGATTCTTGCTGCTCTTGAACTGGATGCGCAAGGGAGTGCCCTGCAGTTTGAAGGTCTCGACAAAGACATGTTCAAGATAGCGTTCATAGGCGGGCGGCACATGCTCCAGAGCATTGCCGTGGATGACGACAATGGGCGGGTTGCTGCCGCCCTGGTGGGCATAGCGCAGCTTGGGCCGCACGTTGCCGTGGCGGGGCGGCGCCTGCTTCTGCACCGCATCGAGCAGCACGCGTGTCAGTTTCGGCGTCGCCAGCTTGACCATCGCCGCCACATAGGCCTTATCAACAGACTGCAGCACGCTCGCCACCCCCTGCCCTTTCAAGGCGGAGATGGTATGTGTACGGGCAAAGCCGAGGAAGTTCAACTTGCGCTGGATGTTCTGCTTGATCTGGTCGCGGCGATAGGCATCCACCGCATCCCACTTGTTGACGGCCAGCACCAGCGCCCGGCCGGCCTCGATGCAGAAACCTGCGATATGGGCATCTTGGTCGGAGATGTCCTGGCTGGCATCGACCATCAGCACCACCACATTGGCGGCTTCGACGGCCTGTAGCGTCTTGATCACCGAGAATTTCTCGACCGTCTCGAAAACGCGCCCTTTGCGGCGCAGGCCAGCGGTATCGATCAGAGTGTAGTGCTTGCCGTTCTTCTCGAACGGGGTGGCAATCGCATCACGCGTCGTGCCCGGCATGTCGAAGGCGATCATGCGCTCTTCACCCAGCAGCGTATTGATCAGTGTGCTCTTGCCGACGTTGGGACGCCCCACCACTGCCACGCGCGGCCCGGCGGCGGCATCCGCATCCGACGCCTCCTCGGGAAAATCGGCCAGCACCAGGTCCAGCAGTTCACGCACCCCGTCACCGTGCGCCGAAGAAATAACGCGCGGCTCGCCGCAGCCGAATTCGTGGAATTCGGCCGCCACCACGTCGCGGTTCATGCCCTCGGCCTTATTGACCACCAAATGGAGGCGGCGGCCAGTACGACGCAGGCGTTCGGCGATCAACTTGTCCTGTGGCGTCAGGCCGGCACGACCATCGACGAGGAAGATCAACACATCGGCTTCGGCGATCGCCGCCTCCGCCTGGCGCGCCATTTCATGCTCGATCCCGTCCTTGGCCTGCGGCTCGAAACCCCCAGTATCGACGATCAGGAAGGGGCGATTGCCCAGACGACCAAGGCCATAGTGGCGATCGCGCGTCAATCCCGGCTGATCTGCCACGAGGGCGGCACGCGACTTGGTCAGCCGATTGAACAGGGTCGATTTGCCGACGTTCGGTCGGCCGACAATGGCAAGCGTCGGCAGCATTTAACGGGCAGCCAACTCGTAAACCGAACCGTTCTTGGTCTGCACGACGAATTCATTCGCACCAACACGACGGGGGATGGCCACGACAGCGGAACCGTCGGTACTAAAGCGGGCAGCGAAGGCGCCGTCCTCTTCGGCCAGCAGATGCACCATGCCCTGAAAGTCGGCGACGGCGACACGGCGTCCCAGCGCCACCGGACGGCTCAAGGCGCGCATGAACAGCTTGTCCTGCTTCCACAGGCTGGCACCGCTGTTGCGGTCGAAGGCCTGCACGGTCCCCTTGTCATCGCTGACGAACAGCGCGCGGCTACCAATATCGATGCCACTCGTGGAAGAGACGTCGCGCGCCCACAACTGGTTGCCGTTGGCAGCATCGAAACAGGCCACGCGGCCCTGATAGGCCACGGCACAAACCGCACGTCCATCGATGACCGGATCGCTCGCCACATCGGCGATGCGTTCCAGTTCCGTCGCGCCACGCGGCAGGGAAACGGTTCCTTCCCACAACGCGGCACCGTTGTTGAGAGAAACCGCCACCAGTTTGCCACCCGGGAAACCGGCAAAGGCGGCACGGTTTGCTATCACCACCCCGACGTTTGAGCGTAAAGCCAGCGCCGGTGTAGTGCGCTGGTAGACCCAGCGACGCTTGCCGTCGATCGCATCGAAGGCGAAGATGCGTGCGTCGCCGCTGCGTACCAGCACCAGGTCGCCGGACACGGCCGGCGCCGCGAGGATTTCCGAACTGGCCCGCGCCTGCCACAGCATCCGGCCATCGGCCGCATGGAAGGCGAGCACGCCACCCTTGGGCGTGCCGACGACGACCAGCTTGCCATCCGTGCCGACACCACCTGAAACCACCTGTCCGGCACTGATGCGCCAGATCTGCTTGCCGCCGTCGAAACGCGCCAACGCGCCATCGCGCGCAGCCACATAGACGCTTTCGCCCACAACGGCAGGCGACAGGGCGAACTCGCCGGCACTGCCGATGCTGGCCTGCCAGAGGGATTTCAGCTCGGCGGTCGGCTGGATGGGCGAGAGTTCAGCGGGCTTGACCTTGGGTGCGGACTTGCTGAAGGGATTGAGTGTATCGATCGTCGAACTCAGCGACGAGCAACCCGCCACCGCCACGGCAAGACAACCAGTCAGCACCAGACGCTGCATCAAGAAGCTCCTCTGGTGGCATCGCGCTTGGCCTGGAGAATTTCACGATAGTTTGCATCGGCAGCACCGCCGGCCTTGGCCTGCACGTCGAGTTGCTTGAGCGCGTCGTCATAGGACGTGCGTGCTTCAATCGTCTTGCCCTGAGTTTCCAGGATGTCGCCGCGCACTTCGCCGAAGCGCGCCAGAAAAGTCGGCGCTGGCGGGACGGCAAGCAGCTTGAGGGCCTCTTCAAAAGCCTTGTCTTCGGCCAGCGCGATGGCCTGACGCAGGCGGGCCAGATCGCGCAGGCCGGCATCTGTGGCGTGCTCCGCCGCCCAGCCGAACTGGGCCTGTGAGGACTTGAAGTCTCCCGTTTCGAGCAGCACCTTGCCCGACAGCATGGCGGCCAAGCCGGCATAAGCGGTTCCGGAATACTTGTCGATCAGTTCACCGCCAAGCAGACGAACCCGCTTGACATCCTGCTGCGCCATGGCCTGCTGCATGGCACCGTAAAGCTGGCCGGCCTGCGCCGCCTGGCTGCGCTGCCACCAGTTCCACCCCTGCCAGCCGACCACGCCAATGGACAGCGCCACGATGATCGCTGTCACGGCGGTGCCGTGCATTTTCCACCAGGTCTTGATTTCTTCCAGCTGTTCCTGCTCTTCGAGATCGTAGGTTGCCATCGCTTATTCCTCTGGGATTTCTTCGTCTATGCCGTACAGCCAGTCGCCGACCCGGTCGGCCAGGGCGTCCAGCGGTATGTGCTGCTGCTCCGCTGCGACCCGCAGCGGCTTGAGCGTCACTTCGTTGGCAGCCACCTCATCGTCTCCGACGATGACCGCCAGTTGAGCGCCTGATGCATCGGCGCGTTTGAACTGCGACTTGAAGCTGCCGCCGCCCATGTGCGTGAATACCGCGCAACCGGTATCGCGCAGCATCTCGGCTGCACGAAAGGCAAGTCGCTGCGCAGCCTCGCCCTGATGCACCACATAGACATCGGGCGCGGCCACCTCAATGACCGCGCTCTGCGCTTCGAGCAAGGCCATCAGGCGCTCGATGCCCATGGCGAAGCCGCAGGCCGGCGCGGGCTTGCCGCCCAGTTGCTCGACCAGCCCGTCGTAGCGGCCGCCGGCGCAGACCGTGCCCTGCGCACCGAGCTGTTCGGTGACCCACTCGAACACGGTCAGGTTGTAGTAGTCGAGGCCGCGCACCAGCTGCGGATTGACGCGGTAGGGAATCGCGGCATCCTTGAGCAGTTGCTGGACGCCCTCGAAATGCTTCAGCGAGTGCTCGCCGAGATAGTCGATCAGCTTCGGCGCGCCTTCGACCAGCGCCTGCATCGCCGGGTTCTTGGTGTCGAGGATGCGCAATGGGTTGGTATGCAGGCGCCGCTGCGCTTCCGCATCGAGCTGGCCCGCCTGCTTTTCGAGATAGGCGATCAGGTCGGTGCGATGGCGCAGGCGTTCATCGGCCTCGCCCAGAGAATTGATCTCCAGCTTGATGTCGCCTTTGTCGTTCAGGCCGAGGTCATCCCACAGCCGCGCGCACATGATGATCTGCTCGGCATCGATGTCGGGACCGGGCAGGCCCAGCGCCTCGATGCCGAACTGGTGAAACTGGCGATAGCGGCCCTTCTGCGGCCGTTCGTGGCGGAACATCGGCCCCGCGTACCACAGCCGCTTCGGGCCGTCATAGAGCATGTTGTGCTGCAGCACAGCACGCACGCAGGAGGCGGTACCCTCGGGGCGCAGAGTCAATTGCTCGCCATTGAGGGTGTCGGTGAAGGAGTACATTTCCTTCTCGACGATGTCGGTGACGGCGCCGATGGCGCGCGCGAACAGCGGGGTCGGCTCGACCAGCGGCATGCGGATCGGCCGGTAGCCGTAAGCGGCCAGCCAGTCGCGCACGAGTTCCTCGAAGCCCTCCCAGCGTTCGGCTTCGTCGGGCAAGATGTCGTTCATCCCGCGGATGGCTTGCAGGGTCTGGCTCATGAGTGCTTCGGATATTTTCCGGCGACGTAGTCGTCGATGATGTTGCGGAATTCGCCGACGATGTTGTCGCCGCGCAGGGTGACGATGCGCTCGCCGTCGCAATAGACCGGCGCCACCGGCTCCTCGCCGGTGCCGGGCAGCGAAATGCCGAGATTGGCGTGCTTGCTCTCGCCGGGGCCATTGACAACACAGCCCATCACCGCCAGCGTCATGTTCTCCACGCCGCGGTATTGCAGCTGCCACGCCGGCATCTGCGCCCGTACATAATCCTGAATGTCGCGCGCCAGCTCCTGGAACACGGTGCTGGTGGTACGGCCACAGCCGGGACAGGCCACCACCATCGGCACAAAGGCGCGCAGTCCCATGGTTTGCAGGATTTCCTGCGCCACGATCACTTCGCGGGTGCGGTCGCCGCCCGGCTCGGGGGTCAGGGAAATGCGGATGGTGTCGCCGATGCCTTCCTGCAGCAGCACCGCCAGCGCCGCCGTCGAGGCGACGATGCCTTTGCTGCCCATGCCGGCTTCGGTGAGACCCAGATGCAACGGGTAGTCACACTGCGCTGCCAGGTCGCGATAAACGGCGATCAGGTCCTGCACGCCGCTGACCTTGCAGGAGAGGATGATCGCGTCGCCCGGCAGGCCGAACTCCTGTGCCTTGGCGGCGGATTCGAGAGCCGAGGCAACCATCGCTTCGCGCATCAATCCCGTCGCATCTTTCGGAGTCGCGCGTTTACCATTCTCGTCCATCAGGCGCGCCAGCAGGCTCTGATCAAGGCTGCCCCAGTTGACGCCAATGCGCACCGGCTTGTCATATCTGGCGGCGATCTCGATCATCTGGGCGAACTGCTCGTCGCGGCGTGCGCCCTTGCCGACGTTGCCGGGATTGATGCGCAGCTTGTCCAGCGCGGCGGCACACTCGGGCATTTCGGTCAGCAGCTTGTGGCCGTTGAAATGGAAGTCGCCCACCAGCGGCACGTCGAGGTTGAGTTGGGCGAGGCGTTCCTTGATCTTCGGTACCGCAGCGGCGGCTTCGCGCGTATTCACCGTGACGCGCACCAGTTCCGACCCGGCCCGATACAATTCGGCTACCTGTTGCGCCGTGCCGAACACGTCGGCGGTATCGGTATTGGTCATCGACTGGATCACGACAGGGGACGGAGAGCCATCGGGTGCCGTCCCGCCAACGCCGACTTTTCCAATCATCACGCGACGCGTCGGCCGGCGCACCGGCCCGCCAGCAATGGAAGTATTCATTATTCGACTCTCAGGCGCGCCACGTCGGCGCGGGTATGGGGTGTCAGATCGATGGTCCGTTCGCCATAAGCCAGCTTGACCCGGGTGGCATTGCCGATGACGAGATCGAAGGGCGGGCGCCCGTCAAGCTTGAGCTGCGAACCGGCAAGATTTTCGCCGGAGTGGATGGTTTGCCGCATGGCGTCCATCACCTCGACCCAGGATCGACCTTCGAAGACAAGGACAAGGCGCGGCTGCGCGTTGTCACCGGGAACCACAGGAGGCATTCCGGGCGCGGCGCTATCCCCTGCTGCGACAAGAGATGCCGGCTCAACAACAGGGCTCTCAACAGGGACGGAAACCGTAGGTGACAGCTGTTGAACTGCGGTAGGTGGCGAGGTCGGATCAATGGGTTTCGTCAATGCCGGCCCGTAGAAATGCCACAGGCCCAGCGACACAACCACCAAACCCAGCAGCGCGATAAAGATCGCCACAATGACCGGCACCTGGCGACCTTCCCAAGGCTGCCTGGCAGTCCCCATGTTATCCGGCGGGCGCACATCGGCCGTCACTCTGGGAGTACGTGCGTCCAGCATGCGGACGAGCGGCTCAACATCCAGCTTGAGAAAGCGTCCATAGCTGCGAACGAAGCCGCGTACGATGGTATTTCCCGGCAGGGCTGCATAGTCGTCAGCTTCCAGCAGCTCGATTTGCCGCGGACTGAACTTCAGCGTCCGTGCCACTTCCTGGATGTCGAGCTTGGCTGCCTCGCGGGCTGCCCGCAATTGCTGGCCGACGGTCGGCCCGCTGGGAACCGGCGCGATCGAAACAGCTTCTTCGGTCGCCGAATCGACAAGCTGGATCTCCGGTTCCGCATCTGCGAAGAACCGTTTCTTTTTGCTCAATCGAACTCTCCGCGCATCAGTTTCTGGTACTCGGGCGATTCGCGATACTTGCGCCTCAGCGTACCCATGTTGCGTGCTTCGCTTTCACGATCGCCAAGTTTGCGATCCACCCGCAAGGCCAGCCAGGCAGACTCGGCAGTCGGGTCGATCTGCACATGCAAATCCTTGAGGCGTTGCCGCGCTTCCGCCAGACGCTGATCACGATAGGCAATGTCGGCTAGCCAGTAGAGCGCTGCAACGTTGGTACGATCCATCGTCAGGGCCCGTTGCAGATAATCCTCGGCCTGACGATCGCTCTTGAGCGACAGGGAACACAATCCGGCGTTGGTGAGAGCCTTGACCGGAGAGGTGTACAAGCGATTGTCGATAGCCACTTTGAAATGGCCGATCGATTCCTGCGCCTTCCCGGTCTGACAGAGGAACCAGCCGAAATCATTGTGGATTTCGGGATCGTTCGGGGCAAGATTCAGCGCCTTGCGAAAGCTCTCTTCAGCCGAATCGCTGTTGCGCAACGCCATGAAAACCAGTGCCTGCAGGTTGTAGGCAGGTGCATAGCCGCTATCGGCATCGAAGGCAATCTCCGCTTCGCTGAGAGCGATGTCGTAGCGACCATCCTGTAAATAGAGGCGGCCCAGTTCGGAATGTACCTTGGCGCGCTGGCGATCCACACTGGACGAATCCTGACGCGAAACAGCCACTTCGACGCTGCCCGAGTTGCTGCTGCGCACGGTGGAACCGTTGCAGCCGAACAGCACGGTAGACGTAAGCAGAACCAGCGAAAGCAAAGACGGGAAACGCTTCACGCAAGAACCTCCACAGGGCCTGAAACGACATGCTGAATAGCTACTTGACGCCGGGAGCGATCCTCGACCTGGCCAGCCAGTTGCCCGCAGGCCGCATCGATGTCGTCGCCGCGCGTCTTGCGCACGGTGGCGACGACGTCCGCCTGCATGAGAATTTCCTGGAAGCGCCGCACGGCCTCGGCCGCAGGTCGCCGGAAGTCCGAACCGGGGAAAGGGTTGAAGGGGATCAGGTTGAACTTGCACGGCACGTCGCGCGTCAGCGCCAGCAAGGCCCGCGCGTCGGCCGGACGGTCATTGACGCCAGCCAGCAGGATGTATTCGAAGGTGATGAAGTCGCGCGGCGCGCTTGCCAGGTAACGCCGGCAGGCGGTCAGCAGCTCGCGCAAGGGGTACTTGCGGTTGATCGGCACCAGTTCGTCACGCAGCGCGTCGGTGGGCGCATGCAGCGAGACGGCCAGCGCCACCGGGGCAGCCTCGCGCAGGCGGTCCATGGCCGGCACCAGACCGGCCGTCGACACGGTCACCCGTCGGCGCGACAGGCCGTAGGCATGGTCGTCGAGCATCAGCCGCAGGGCCGCCACGACATTGTCGAAGTTGGCCAGCGGCTCGCCCATGCCCATCAGCACGACGTTGCTGATCACCCGCTCGCCGGAATCGCCGACCCCCGGCTGCTTCACCGCCCCCAGCACGCGGTTGGCTTGCCACAGCTGGCCGATGATCTCGGCCGTCGTCAGGTTGCGGTTGAAGCCCTGCTTGCCGGTCGAACAGAACGCACATTCCAGCGCGCAACCGACCTGGGTTGACACACACAGGGTGCCTCGGTTGGCCTCGGGGATGAACACGGTTTCGACCGCATTGCTGCTGCCGGCCGTGCCATCCACGCCGAGCAGCCACTTGCGCGTGCCGTCGGCGGCGACGCTGTCGCGCATGGCCTGCGGGCCGCGGATTTCAGCCACATCGGCCAGCTTGGCACGCAAGGATTTCGCCACGTCGGTCATCTGCGTGAAATCGTCGACGCCGAAGCGATGCAGCCAGTGGGCGACCTGACGTGCGCGGAAAGGCTTTTCGCCCTGCTGCGCAAACCAGGCCGTCAGGCCATCGACATCGAAATCGAGCAGATTGACCATCCGCCGTTACTTGCCGTTAACGACCGCGGAAAACACTCAGTTCCGGGAAGAAATAGGCGATTTCGACCTTGGCAGTATCCGGGCCATCGGAACCATGCACGGCATTGGCATCGATGCTTTCGGCGAAATCGGCGCGGATGGTGCCGGCTTCTGCCTTCTTCGGGTCGGTCGCGCCCATCAGTTCGCGGTTCTTGGCGATGGAGTTCTCGCCCTCCAGCACCTGAATCATCACCGGGCCGGAGATCATGAACTGGACCAAATCCTTGAAGAAGGGGCGCTCCTTGTGCACCACGTAGAAGCCGCCGGCTTCCTGCTCGGACAGCCAGGCCATGCGGGAAGCGACGATCTTGAGACCATTGGTCTCGAAGCGGGAATAGATCTTTCCGATCACGTTCTTGGCTACGGCATCCGGTTTGATGATCGACAGGGTATGTTCGACGGTCATTCTTTTCTCCAGCAGATTGATAAGTAAAACAAAGGGCTGCGGATTTTAGCCCAGTTTGCCGCCAAGCTCGGCCACCAGAAGTAAAAAAGCCCGGCCACCTTGCGGCAGCCGGGCCCAACTAGACAAGGCAATCAGCTGATCATGCCAATGGTCCGGGGCAGCCAGAGCGTCAGCGTCGGCCAGTAGGTGACGAGGATCAGGAAGCCGAGCATGGTCAGCAGCCACGGCCAGACGGCGATGGTCAGCTCGGTGATGCCCATCTTGGTGATGCCCGAGGCGACATAGAGGTTGAGGCCGACCGGCGGGTGGCACATGCCGACCTCCATGTTCACCACCATGATGATGCCGAAATGCACCGGGTCGATGCCCAGCTTCATCGCGATGGGGAACAGGATCGGCGCCAGGATCAACACAATCGAACTCGGCTCCATGAAGTTGCCGGCCAGGAGCAGCAGGATGTTGGCGATAATCAGGAAGCCGATCACGCCGACCCCCGTGCCGATCATCCAGTTGGCCATTTCCTGTGGAATGTTCTCATGCGTCATCAGGAAGGAAAACAGCACCGCGTTGGTGATGATGTAGAGCAGCATCGCGCTCATGTTGGCCGACGACAGCAGCACGCGCGGCACGTCCTTCATCCCCATGTCCTTGTAGACGAACACGGCGACGAAGAAGGCATAGACGGCGCTCATGGCCGCCGCCTCGGTCGGCGTGAAGATGCCGGTGTAGATGCCGCCCATCACCACGACGATCAGGAGCAGTCCCCAGACCGATTCCCGGAAGGCCTTCAGACGCTCGATCCAGCTGGCCTTGGGCTGACGCGGATAGTTGTTCTTCCAGGCGCGATACCAGGTGGTCAAGCCCAGCAGGAAGGCCAGCAGCAAACCGGGAACCACCCCGGCCATGAACAGCGCCCCCACCGAAGTGTTGGTCGACACCGAGTACATCACCATGACGATCGATGGCGGGATCAGGATGCCCAACGCGCCGGAGGTGGTGATGACGCCAGCGCCGAAACGATTCGGGAAGCCCGCCTTGAGCATGGCCGGCATCAGGATCGAACCGATCGCCACCACGGTGGCCGGACTGGAACCCGATACCGCCGCAAACAACGCGCAGGCCAGCACGCCTCCGAGGCCGAGGCCACCATGGAAGTGGCCGACCATCGAGGTAGCGAATTTGATCATGCGCCGCGCCACCCCACCGTGCGTGAGGAAGTTGCCGGCCAGGATGAAGAACGGGATCGCCATGATCTCGAACTTCTCGATGCCGGTGAATAACTTCAGCGCCACCGCCTCCACCGGCACTTCCGTCAGGAAAAACAGGAAGGACAACACCGTCAAGCCGAGCGAGATGGAGATCGGCATGCCGGTGAGCATCAAGGCCAGCAGCAAGGCAAAGATGATGACCGTATTCATGGCTGATCACCTTTCCCCTGACGGCGTTCGATGCCGGGCGAAGGAGGCCCGTCATTTCGTTTGCGCCGCTCGTCATAGCCCAGGTCGTGCGGATGGAGGTTGTCCTCCATGCTGTAGATCAGGTCATCCTTGCCGGCTTCGAGCGGCTCGCCTTCGTCGAGGCCATCGACGTGGCCGTGATCGTGATGCGGCAGTTCGCCGGTGCGCAGGAAACCGACGGTGACCTGCAGGAAGCGGAAGCACATCAGGTAGGAACCGCAGGGAATCGCCGAATAGACGATCCAGGTCGGCCATTCGAGGTCAGGGGTGATCGGGCCTTCGTAGAGATCGCCCATTTCCATGTCGAGGAACTTGTAAAAGCTGTAGTGGGCACCGTTTTCCCAGACGAAAGTTGCTCCCAGGGTGCCGACGATGCCGGTGAACAGGGCACCGGCCAGCAAACCGAAGATGATGAACTTGCCTCGGCTGCTGTCGGACAGGCGGTTGATCAGCACATCGACGCCGACATGAATGCCGGTGCGCACCCCGTAGGCCGCGCCGAACTTGGCCATCCAGACGAACATGATGATGCATAGTTCCTGCGCCCAGGACAGGTTGAGGCCGATCAGCCAGTCCTGTAAGCCAGGCACCGGAAAGTTAACCCCGGTCGCATAGCGGTGCATCACGGCAACAAAGATGATGAGCGTCGCCCCGCCCATGAGAAAGGTGATCAGCCATTCCTCGAGATGATCGAGAATTTTCATGGATCAGCCCCCTGAAATGCAACGGGGGGCGCGTGCGCCCCCCCTGGGTGAATTTCCTCAGAGCTTCGCGGGATCGAAGCCGGTTTCCTTGTAGATCGACTGGATCAGGTCCTTGCCGATACGGTCAGCCATCTGTTCATGCACCTTGACCATGGATTTCTTCCAGGCCTTCTTCTGATCGGCGGTCAGCGTGATGATCTCGCTCTTGCCGGATTTCTTCACGGCATCCAGCGCCTGGTCGTTTTCGACCTTGGCAATCTGGTTGGCGTAGCGCGTCGCCTGCTCCATGGCATCTTCAAGTTGCTTGCGGACGTCGCCGGGCAGACCCTCCCAGAACTTCTTGTTCACGATCACGGCATAACCCAGATAGCCATGGTCGGACAGGGTGACAAACTTCTGGACCTCATGCATCTTCTGCGTGTAGAGGTTGGAAGGAGGGTTTTCGGTACCATCGACCACGCCGGTTTGCAGGGCCTGATAAACCTCAGAGAAAGCCATCTTCTGCGGCAGGGCGCCGAGCGAGCGCATCTGCGCGTCGAGCACGTTGGAAGACTGGATGCGCATCTTGAGGCCACGGAAGTCCGCCGGTTCTTTGAGCGGCTTGTTGGCGCTCATCACCTTGAGGCCGTTGTCCCAGTAGGACAAACCGAGGATGCCCTTGGCTTCCAGCTTCTTGAGCAGCGACTTGCCGATATCGCCATTGGTAACCTTGTGCAACTGATCGTAATTGTCGAACATGTAGGGCAGGTCGAAAACCTCGAACTCCTTCACTCCCAGCGGCGCGAACTTAGCCAGCGAAGGGGCCAGCATCTGCACGGCGCCGAGTTGCAGTGCCTCCATCTCCTCCTTGTCCTTGTAGAGGGTACTGTTGGCGTACACCTCGATCTTGACCTTGCCCTTGGTCAGTTCCTCGGCCTTCTGCTTGAAGAAATCGGCACCCTTACCCTTGGGCGTGTCATTGGCCACCACATGACTGAACTTGATCACGATCGGCTGCTGGGCGAACGCCGCCAGGGAAAACGTGGCAGCAGCCAGGCCAATTACCAGCGTACGCAATTTCATGGCACTCCTCCTTCGGTTATTGTTTGGGCAAGGCGCAGTTTACAAGCGGCAATTATCCCTTTCGATAGAAGTATCACCATTGTGGATTTCCGCAAGGACATCCCCGGCGACTGGCTTTCACTCGCCTGCTCGCTTACACTGCCGCTCTTTCGCGGTCTGCCTTCCTCGTTCATGCGCTTCAGCGCCCTACTCGCACTGCTCTTCCTTGTCTTGCTCGGTCCCGGCATCGTCCCCAATGCCGCTGCGGAAGAACCACTGCCATTGATGTTGAGTACCACCCTCGGCGGAATGGAGTCGCAGGAACCTGCTGCGCTGCTCCTGCCGCTGTCGGTCGGACTGCCGGCGGAACTCATTCAGGCCGAAATTCCCATCGCAGCGACCATTGACCTGACCGTTACCCCCGACGATCTGTGGCAACGCGTGCGCAATGGCTTCGGCATGCCCGACCTGCACTCCACGCTAGTGGCCGACCGCCAGTCGTGGTATCTGAACCGACCGGACATGCTGGCGCGCATCTTCGAGCGTAGCCGCCGTTACATCTACCATATTGTTGAAGAACTCGAGAAACGCGGTATGCCGACCGAACTCGCCCTGCTGCCGATGGTTGAAAGCGCCTTCAATCCGCTGGCCGTCTCCAGCGCACGCGCCCTCGGCATGTGGCAGTTCATCCCCTCCACCGGCAAGAACTACAAGCTGGACCAGAACTGGTGGGTCGACGAGCGGCGCGACATCGTCGCCTCGACCGATGCTGCCCTCAGCTACCTGCAGAACATCTACGAGATGCACGGCGACTGGCATCTGGCGCTGGCCTCCTACAACTGGGGCGAACATGCCGTCGCCCGTGCCATCGCCAAGAACCAGGCCAAGAGCCTGCCGACCGACTACTCAAGCCTGACGATGCCCGGCGAAACGCGCTACTACGTCCCCAAGCTGCAGGCGCTGAAGAACATCATCGCCCACCCGGAACGCTTCGGTATCCACCTGTCGCCCATCCCCAACCAGCCCTATTTCGACACCGTGATGAAGCCGCCGCGCATGGACGTGGCCGTGGCGGCACGACTGGCCGACATCAGCATCGAGGAATTCGTCTCGCTCAACCCGGCCTACCACCGGCCGGTGATGAACGGCGACCAGGCCGGCCCGCTGGTACTGCCGGCCGACAAGATCGACACCTTCCGCAGCAATCTCGAACGCTATACCGCCGAAGACATCCCGCTCTCCAACTGGCAGACCTATCCGATGAAGCGTGGTGACACGCTCGACGGCGTCGCCGCCCGCTTCAAGATCGGCACGAGCCAGCTCAAGGAGATCAACGGCATCACCAAGCGCGTCAAGGTCGGGCCCGGCTTCAACCTGCTGGTGCCGCGGCCAGGCAGCCAGGCCGCCGACCTGGTAACGCGCGCCCTGCCCAAGCAGGCGCCGGACCGGCCGGTGCGCTACGGCAAACGCGTCAAGGGCAAGAGCAAGGCAACCAAATCCAAGGCAGGAAGCAGTGCTCCAATCAAAGCACGCGCAAAACCTGCCGCAACAACACCCCCGAAGAAGAACCGCAAGTAACGCGTCGTTCAGCCGGCGAGGTGACAACGCACGACATGCGTGGCCGTGATCGCCACTTCCACCGGATAAGACTGGCGACAGCGCGCCTCGGCCTGCGGACAACGCGGATGGAAGTGGCAGCCCGCCGGCGGATTGGCCGGTGACGGCGGATCGCCCGCCACCCGCAGGAATTCGTTGCCTCCCGCGATCTTCGGCACCGCCGCCAGCAGCGCCTGCGTGTAGGGATGGCGCGGCGCACGCAGGACGTCATCGACGGTGCCCTGCTCGACGATGCGACCGAGATACATCACCGCCACCGCCTGCGCCAGATAATCCACCACCGCGATGTTGTGGGCGATGAACAGATAGGCGAGCCCCAGCCGCGCCTGCAAATCGGTCAGCAGGTTGAGGATCTGTGCCTGCACTGAAACATCCAGCGCGCTGGTCGGCTCGTCGCATATCAGCACCCGGGGCTGGACGGCCAGGGCGCGGGCGATGGCGATGCGCTGGCGCTGGCCACCCGAGAACTCATGCGGGTAGCGGTCGGCCATCTCGGCCAACAGGCCCACCTGTTGCAGCAACTCGCCGACGGCCACTTGCGGCTTGCCCTCGGCGACGATCTGCGCCACGCGCAGGCGCGGGTTGAGCGAGCCGAACGGGTCCTGGAACACCATCTGCATGGCGGCCGGCACCAGTCCCTCCACCATCCGGCCCTGCAACTTCACCGTTCCCCCGGTGCGCGGCTGCAAGCCGAGGATCGCCTTGCCGGCCGTGGTCTTGCCGCAGCCGGATTCGCCCACCAGCGCCAGCGTGCGGCCGGCGGCCAGCGCCAGCGAAATGCCGTCGACCGCGCGCACGTGGCCCACTGTCCGTTGCAGCACGCCACGGCGGATCGGAAAGTGCACCTTGAGATCGATCACCTCCAGCACATTTTCCGGGGTGCCCGCAGTCCCACCCAATGCCGTCCCGCCAGCGCCGACTTTTCCAGGCGGACGCGCTTCGAGGTGGCAGCGCACCTGATGACCGGCACCCATCTCGCGCCAGGGTGGCAATACCGTCGCGCACTGCGGCAGTGCCTCGCCGCAGCGGGCCACGAAGCGGCAACCGGCATGCCGAACCGTCGGTGGCGGCACGCTGCCGGGAATCGTCGCCAGTTTCTGCTGACGTGTCGAAGCATCGGGCAGCGCGGCGAACAGGCGACGGGAATATGGATGCCCCGGCGCGGCGAAGAAGGCCGCGCGCTCGGCCACCTCGACCAACTGCCCGGCATACATCACGCCGATGCGGTCCGCCATGTTCGCCACCACGCCGAGGTCATGGCTGATCAGTAGCATCGCCATGCGCCGCTGGCGCCGCAGGCGGTCGAGCAGATCGAGCACCTGGGCCTGGATGGTGACGTCAAGCGCCGTGGTCGGTTCGTCGGCGATCAGCAGCGCCGGCTCCCCCGCCAGCGCCATGGCGATCATGGCGCGCTGCTTCATGCCGCCTGACATCTGGAGCGAGAACTCGGTCGCCCGCCGCGCCGGGTCGGGAATGCCGACGGCGGTCAATAGTTCCACGACCTTCTCAGCGGGACTACTGCCCGCGTGGAGTTTCAGGGCTTCGGCGATCTGTGCCCCGATGGTCATCACCGGATTGAGGCTGGAACCGGGCTCCTGGAAGATCATGCCGATCCTGCCGCCGCGGATGCCGCGCATGGCTGACTCCGGCAAGCCGCACAAGTCCTGGCCAGCGAAAGTCACGCTGCCCCCGGCAATGCGCGCCCCGCCCGGCAGCAGGCGCAGCAGCGCCAGCGCCGTCATCGACTTGCCGCAGCCGGATTCGCCCAGCAGCGCGAAGGTCTCACCCTCCCCGACCGCGAACGACACGCCATCGACCGGCCGGGAGGCGCCGATATCGACGGTCAAGTCAGCGACGGAAAGCAGGTTCATCTGGCCATCCGCGGATCAAAGGCATCGCGTACGGCGTCGGCGAACAGGTTGGCCGCCAGCACCAGCACGAACATGAAGACGAAAGCCGCCGCCAGCGACCACCACACCATCGGCTCGCGCGCCAGTTCCATGCGCGCCGTGTTGATCATGGTGCCGAAGCTGATGGTGTTCGGATCGACGCCGATGCCGACGTAGGAGAGCACCGCCTCGGCCAGCACCAGCCCGGAAAAATCCATCACGATGGCGATCATCACGATGTGCATCACGTTGGGCAGGATGTGGCGCCACAGGATGGTCAGGCCGGACACGCCCAGCGCCTGCGCCGCCTGCACGTACTCCAACTCGCGCAGCTTGAGCGTCTCGCCGCGCAGCAGGCGGCACAGTCCGGTCCAGCTGGTGATGCCGAGGATCGCGCACAGCGCCAACAGACGTGCATCCGCCCGTTCGGCGCTGGTGGCGAACCAGTCCGGATGGGTATCGATGACCACCTGCATCATCAGCACCGCCGCCGCGATCAGCAGCACGCCGGGAATCGAGTTGAGCGTGGTGTAGAGGTACTGGATCACGTCGTCGATCCAGCCGCCGGCATAGCCGGCCAGCAGGCCGAGGAACAATGCCGCCGGCAGCATGATCAGCGTGGTCAGCGTGCCGATCAGCAGGCCGGTGCGGATGCTCTTCAGCGTGAGGTAGAGCACGTCCTGCCCGACCTTGTCGGTGCCGAACCAGTGCGTGCCCGGATGGCGCAGCGGCGGGAAGTCGCGGCTGGCATCGTCCAGCGTTTCCTTGGCGAACAGGTGCGTCGCCAGCGGTGCCGAATAGGTCTTTTCGGTCTGGGTCCGTAGCGGCATGAGCAGCGCATCGAGCGCCGACAGTACTTCGACCGAGTAGCGCGGCTCGCCCTGCGGCGCATCGGGCAGACGTTCCCGGTAATGCAGCGAATCGACCGCACCGATCAGGAAGAACACCGCCAGCACCGCCGCCGCGCTCATGCCGGCCCGGTTCTGGCCCACCTTGCGCCACGAGGCGCGCAGATGCTCGACGCGCGACGCCCACACGCCGCCCGCCACCGCAGCGAAGATCAGCAGGAAGAACAGCAGGTCGGACCAGAGCAGTACGGGCTTCATTGCAAACGAATCCGTGGGTCGACCAGCGTGTAGGAAATGTCGGTGAGCAACAGGCCGACGATGTAGAGCGCCGAACCGATGAACACCATCGCCCGCACCACGGCGAAGTCCTGCGCGTTGATGGCGTCGATGGTGTAGCTGCCGAGCCCGGGAATCCCGAAGAAGGCCTCGATCAGCAGGCTACCCATGAACAGCGTCGGGATCACCACCACCGCACCGGTGAGGATCGGGATCAAGGCATTCCTCAGCACATGGCGGAACAGCACAAAACGCTCGGACAGGCCCTTGGCACGCGCCGTGCGCACGTAGTCGCGGGTGTATTCCTCCAGGAAGATGGTGCGGTACCAGCGCGCCGACGAGCCGATGCCGGCCAGCACGGCAACGATCACCGGCAGGATGACAAACTTCGCGGCGGAGAGTCCCTCCGCGTAGCCCGAGATCGGCACCAAGTGCCAGACCTTCGACACCAGCCACTGCCCGCCGATGATGTAGAACAGGCTGGAGACCGACATCATGGCGACGCACAGCACCACGCCGGCGAAGTCGAGCGTGGTGGCGCGGAAATAAACCAGCAGCAGCGCGAAGGAAATCGCCGCGAACAGGCCCAAGGCAAACACCGGCACGGCGACGGCCAGGCTCGGCCCCATGCGCAGCTTGATTTCACGCGCGATGTCGCGACCGTCGTCGGCGCGGCCGAAGTCGAGCGCGAACATCTTCACCGATTTGCCGAAAAAGATGGTGTCGGCAACCTGGCCCGCACCCTCGGCCGACGCATTCCAGAACACCGGCTTGTCATAGCCACGCTCGACCTTCCACTTCTCGATCGCCTCGGGGGTAACGCGCTTGACGCCGAGCTGCATGCGCGCCATGTCGTCCGGGGTATTGACGACGAAGAACAGCGCGAAGGTGATCACATTCACGCCGATCAGGATCGGCAGGGCATAGAGCAGGCGGCGGATCAGGTAGGCGAGCATCGGCGACGACTATACCAAGGCGGGCGCTAGAATGAGGCCCACATTCCCCGACCAAATTGCCCGATGGAAACCTTTCGCGCCGACGACGGCGAACGCCTGCATCTGCGCATCGCCGGCAACGGTCCGCCGCTGATCCTGCTGCACGGCTGGACCTCCAGCCACACGGTCTGGAACCCACTGTTGCCGGACCTCCAGCAGCATCACCGGGTGTTCTGCGCGGATGCCCGCGGCCACGGCGGCCATGCACTGGCCGTCACCCAGACGCCCAACGTCGCCCGGCTGGCGCGCGACCTGCTCAACCTACTGGACCATTACGGAATCGAGCATGCCGCCTGCGCCGGCCATTCGATGGGTGCGCTGACCCTCTGGCAATTCATCCGCGACCAAGGCTGCGGGCGGCTCTCCCACCTGTGCATCATCGACCAGTCGCCGAAGCTGATGACCGACGGTAGCTGGCCAAACGGCATCTACGGCAATTTCGACGCGGCCCGCTCGCAGCGGCTGATCGACGACTTGCAGGGCGATTTCGCCGAGGCGGTGCTGCGCCTGATCGCCGACGGCCTCAACGCCAAGGCCCGCGAGACCTATGCGCGCAACAGTTGCGGCTGGCAGCAGACGCGGCAGAGCCTGCGCGGTCTTGCGCCCGGCACGCTGATCGCCATCTGGAAATCGCTGGTCGCCGCCGACTTCCGCGACGTGCTGCCGCGTATCGCCGTGCCGACCCTGCTGACCTGGGGCGAGCAGAGCAATTTCTACACGCTGGCGACCGCGCAGTTCCTGCTTGATCACATCCCGTCGTCCATGCTGCACTGTTATGAGGGCGCCGACCACTGCCCGCAACTGTTGCAGCCCGCGCGCTTCGCCCGCGAACTGTCGGCGTTCATCGCGGACAACCGATCAAGATGATCTACGGCATTACCGACATCACCACCTTCGTCCTCGGCACGATTTTCATCGTGCTGCTGCCGGGGCCCAACTCGCTCTACGTGATGACCATCGCCTCGCGGCGCGGCATCGCCGCCGGATATCAAGGGGCATTCGGCATCTTCCTGGGCGATGCGATCCTGATGATTCTCTCGGCGACGGGAGTCGCATCCGTACTACAGGCCACCCCGGCTCTGTTCATGTTGCTCAAGTATGCCGGCGCCGGCTATCTGACCTGGCTGGGCGCCGGCCTGCTGCGCGCGGCGCTGCGCATCTGGCAAGGCAGGGCCGAAGCGAAAACAGCCCAAACACCCACCGATGCCAGCCATCCGTTCCGTACCGCATTGGTGATCAGCCTGATGAACCCCAAGGCGATCCTGTTCTTCATCTCCTTCTTCATCCAGTTCGTCTCGCCCGACTACCCACACCCGGAACTATCCTTCCTGATCCTCGGGGTGATCGTGCAGTTTTTCAGCGCCCTCTACCTGTCGGTGCTGATCTTCGGCGGAGCCCATCTGGCCGCACAGTTCCGGCGGCGCCAGCGACTTTCCGCCACGGCGACCGGAGGGGTCGGTGGCCTGTTTATCGGCTTTGGCATCAAACTGGCCGGCACATCGGCATATATTGCCTGACCACACCCAAACACACATCTAAGCAACTGATTCCATGAATAAGTTGAGTTGGCACAGCGCATGCTTTTAGTTCCAGCAGTTTTCATCTTGCCGGATCATCATGCCAATCGCCGCACTCAATCCGATGCCTGCCGTGCCACAGTCGGGCTTGTTGCCCACCGAGCCCGACAAAAGTGGTCCCTATCTCCAGCACGCGCCGAACGCACGCGCGACACCGCGCCCCGACCCGGCACCGACGGCCGAGTCGATCCCTGAAACTGCCGATACGGTTTCCCTTTCAGCCGCTGTCGCGGCGCAAGAAACCCGTGACACAGCGGTACCCGTCTACGCCGAGATATGGAAAGGCGAGATCAAGTTGGCCCAGATCGATATTCATGGTCAGGTCACCTCCTATTCCAGCCTGCTGGCATCGGGCGGCGGCGGACTGGCCGGCCCCCTGCTCGCCGCGCATCGTGCCATACAAGTGGCGCAGCAAACCGGTGGCGAAATCCGCACCGCCGGCCAGGTTCTCGATAGCCAGACCCTGTTGATGCGCGCCCGTCTGGCCAGCACCTATACCGCCTGACCCCAAACCATCGAAAAGGCACGAAAAATCGGCGATACCCGCTTTACTGGCACAAAAGCTGCGTTAACCGGGCCAAGCACCCGGAACAGAGGTGTGAAACGAACTCAACAGCCAGAACTTGCCGCCGCAGACCGAGCCGGCGGCACCCTTTGCCGGAGACTGCAATGCGCAAGGCCAGCCCGAAACAGAAGCATGTTCTGCCCCTGGGAATCAAGAACCGAATGCAAACCGAACTCCCCGCCCTGGTCGCCCTGACGGCCATCGGCGAACCCTGGTTCAACGGGGAGCACCAATCCGACCTGCTTGCCGTCGCCCTGGTGGTCGCCGAAATGGCGACCCCCGAGAGCATCGAGGGGCAAAGCGCGCTTGCGCTGCGGCGCCTGTGCGAACAGCCGATCACGGCGGCACAAAAATACGCAATCGCCATCCACCTCGCCGAATGTCTGCCCTGGCTGCAGGTGCAGCAAAACTTCCGCGTCGAGCGTGCTCTAGAGGCGGTGGCCAACCGGCATCTGGGGCTGGCAGCGTAGATAGCCTGCCAAAAAAGTCGGTGCTGGCGGGACGGCGAATGGCAGGTAAAGCGTCTGGCGTATCTGCCGAGCCGGTCGGTTGGCGCGCGCCGGCAGGGTG
>JACDZI010000166.1 GCA_013426785.1 Rhodocyclaceae bacterium
AAAATCACCGCTTTTATGACGAAACTGTCGAACTCGGGTGAACAGGCAACCGGGATCGATCAATATGCGAGGCATGGTGATCGACATGGACGACGAACAACTGCGGACCCTGGCCGATGTGCAGGGATTTTTGGATGGCACCATGGCACTGGAGTTTGCGGTGGCGGCGGATGAGCGGTATGCCTTCATAGCCCGGACTGTGAAACGGTTTGGTTATGGTCGGCTGAAGCGCTCTGACAAGGCGGTTGTGCTGCGCTTTCTCGAACGTGTCAGCGGCTACTCGCGTCAGCAGATTGCACGGTTGGTCAAGCGTGGTGGCGAGCGGCGTCCGCTGGTCAAGCGTTACCGGGGTTCCCGGACCAGTTTTG
The DNA here is from genome assembly GCA_013426785.1 of Rhodocyclaceae bacterium. Classification (GTDB taxonomy): domain Bacteria; phylum Pseudomonadota; class Gammaproteobacteria; order Burkholderiales; family Rhodocyclaceae; genus Sulfuricystis. Next base: position 369 of record JACDZI010000166.1, read on the forward strand.
CCAGAACCTACACGGTGGCCGATGTACTGCTACTGGCCCAGACCGACACGCTGCATGGCACCCTATCGGGTCTGGCGACCAAGAAGCTGATGGAACGGGCCTACGGCGTCTTCAGCGATGTCCGCTACCAACGTTTGGCGACGATCTCGGTGGCCCACCTGTACAACCTGCGGCAGCAACCGAAATACCAGCAGCAGCGCCAGGTCTGGACCAAGACCCGCCCGAGCGGCATCCCCATCGGCGAACGCCGTGCGCCGGCGCCCAACAACCGCCCCGGCTACTTGCGCGTCGATAGCGTACATCAGGGCGATCAGGACGGCATGAAAGGGGTGTATCACATCAACGCTGTCGATTGCGTGACCCAGTACGAGGGCGTTGCCAAGGGCCGCCAGCGCAAACGCTATCCCTATCGTCTGATGATGACACCCTACGAGAAGCTGAAGTCACTGTCTCAGGCCGAGACATTCCTCAAACCAAAAATCACCTTTGCGCAACTTGACGCCTTGGCAGGCGCAATGAGTGACAATGCAGCGGCGGAACGCATGAATGCAGCGCGCTCCGCACTCTTCAGAACCATTTTTAAGGAAACGCCAGTTATTCGAGGTGCCCATCTCCATGATCGATACATCGTTCCCTAGCCTCGATAATTGGGTTGCCTATTTCGGCGCTGCCGAGATTCCCTTGTTGCGTCATACTAGCCAGCAACTCGCTGACCTGCGTGCACAAGCGGCGCAAACGAATACCCGCCTCCTTTCTTCGGTCATCCTTCACGACCCAATGATGACCTTGCGGGTTCTGGCGTATATCGAAGTCAACCGCAGCAAGCAGCGCCGGACAGACATTACAACGATCGAACGGGCGTTGATGATGATCGGCATGGAACCGTTCTTCAACGATTTTCATGATCTGCCGCTGGTGGAGGATCGGCTCAAGCCTCATCCACGCGCTTTGCTCGGACTTCTCAAAGTGATCAACCGATCCCGGCGTGCCACGCTGTGGGCACGCGATTGGGCCGTCTATCGGCATGATCTTGATGTCGATGAAATCATCGTCGCCACACTGCTTTACGACTTTCCGGAAATTCTGATGTGGTGCTTCGCACCGACACTGGGACTACAGGTCGTCGATAAACAAAAGGCCGACAAATCTCTCCGTTCGGTGGCCGTGCAAACGGATGTGTATGGCGTGCCGCTTTACCAGATCAAGCAGGCGCTGGCACAGTACTGGCACCTTCCACAGTTGCTGATTACTCTGATGGATCAACAGAATGCCGAGCACCCTCGCGTCAAGAACGTCAAGCTCGCCATCGATCTGGCACGTCATTCGGCCAATGGCTGGGATAACGCGGCCCTGCCGGATGACTACAAGGCGATTGGCGAACTCCTGCACCTGAGTGAAGACGCAGTAATGCGCCGGCTTGGCGTCGACACGCCTGCTGACGCCGGGAGCGAGGCTCAGCCGCAATAGCGGATGTTCATCTGTTCCAGCAGCAAGTCTGGCTGGCCGTAAGCGAGAAATGCCACGACCAGCACGCCGCCCATCAAGGCGCCGAGCAGAATCCGGACGATGATCGGCGTAGCTTTGCTGACACTTACCTGAGGTGGCGAAGATTCCTCGTTCATGACTTGCTAGACCAGCCGAAGACACAGTTGGACGAAGCCGCTACGCGGAGAAATCGCAGACTGGGTCGACACGAATTAATCTTCACGAACATTCCGCCGGGGACGTTGGAGTGATTTTGCAACCAATCGTGAGGAAACGCCAGCATGACAAAGCCAACCACCGTCGACTTTGACCGGCAGTACTAGACACACCTGAAGCACCTCAAGCTCAAGGGCCTGCAACCGAAGACCATCGAAGCCTATTCGCGCGCCATCCGCCGCATCGGTGCGCGCTTCGATCACCGGATCGACGACCTGACCGAGCCGCAACTGACCCACTACTTCACCGAACTTCTCGGCACGCATTCCTGGAGCGCTGTCAAACTCGACCTCTACGGCCTGAAGTTCGGCACCCCACCGCAACAATCCGGTTTGCCGCAGGGAGAATTCCAAAAAGATATTTGCTACAGAGCGCCAATCCCGACGCTCTCCGGCCGGGCTCGTCCAACAATCGGTTCAGATCGTGACAAGCACGATCTAGGGAAACGCTGAACAAGGCGCCGAGATTTTCATTGGCAGCGGCGAAATGAG
>JACDZI010000167.1 GCA_013426785.1 Rhodocyclaceae bacterium
TCGGTACAGAAAATGTCCGGGCTGACTCGCAAAAATCATGCGTTTCGGCCTTCAGTAAAGCTGTGATTTTCTACGAACACGGATTCAGGGAATATTCCTTATTTGACGCGGCCCTTGTATTCGCTGGTACGGGTGTCGATCTCGATCTTGTCGCCGGTGGCGACGAAGATCGGCACCATCACTTCCATGCCGCTCGGCTTGATCCTGGCGGGCTTGAGCACCTTGCCCGAGGTGTCGCCCTTGACGGCCGGCTCGGTGTATTCCACCTCGCGCACCACGCTGTTGGGCATTTCGACCGAAATCGCCTTGCCTTCGTAGAACACCACTTCCACTTGCATACCATCCTCGATGTAGGGGATGGCATCTTCCATGTTCTCGGCTTCTACTTCGTATTGGTGGTATTCCTCGTCCATGAACACGTACATCGGATCGGCGAAATAGGAGTAGCTGCATTCCTTGCGCTCGGGAACCACCTGCTCGAACTTGTCGTCGGCTTTGTAGATGGCTTCGGAGGGATTGCCGGTCAGCAGGTTCTTGAACTTGAACTTGACGACGGCGCTGCTGCGACCGCCTTTGTTGTATTCGGCTTTCTGGACGACCAGCGGGTCGCTGCCGACCATGATGACGTTGCCGGCGCGGAGTTCCTGAGCGGTTTTCATAGCAAGTGCCTGACGTGGAAAATAAAAGCGGCGGATTATAGCCGCGCAACCGAGAACTTGACGAGGTTTGTCGCAAGATCGCCATAGGCCGCGATTTGCCGTGACCAGCCGAGTGCATGCTTGGCCTGTGACGGCAGCAGGGCGGCGAATTTCGGCCAGTCGAGAGGGCCGTCGCCATTCCAGGCATGAAAGAAATCGCGTACCGCCGTCCTGCCTGTGCCGAGTTTTTCGGTATAGAGGTTCAGGAAGGCATCGAGCTTGAGCAGATGCGCGTCTGCCTCCTGCGGGTAGGCCTGCCAGACGAAGGGTCGTTCGGCCCACTGGGCGCGCACGAAGGAATCCTCGCCGCGCACGAAGTTCAGGTGGCAGCGGCCGAGCAGGCCGTCGTATTCCGTCTGCGACAGGAAGGGCAGGGCGCGCAGCGTCAGGCTGCCTCGCGTGGCCGTCGCCCCGGCCGGGAAGGGCGCACCGAGCCAGTCGGCCACCTGACGGCGCGGCAGGCCGTCGGCAACATGGCAGGAAATGGGTTGCCAGTTATCGCGCCAGGTCGCCAGCAGGGCGGGCAGTTGCGGGTTGGCATAGCAGAACAGCGAGATTTCCAGCGGCCCATGAAAAGTCGGCGCTGGCGGGACGGCGTAATCCCGCTCGTGCAGTAGTCCGCCGGTGCCGGCCACGAAGCCGGGAAAGAAAAAGAACTTCTCCAGCGGCGGTTGCGGCGAGGGCAAGCCGTGGCAGCCCGCCACCCAGTCCTCGGCCGAGAGGTATTCGAGGTTGAGCCAGACCGGCGGGCGGGCTTTCATCGCTTCCAGATAACACGGTGGCAGATCGCAGGCAAACGCCTCGATGACCACGCTGACAGGATCAACGCCTGAGAAGTCGCCAATCCACGGGCGTACCTCCACCACCGTTTGCCCGGGGGCGAGCAGAGCGATGGGGGCCGGATCATCGATCCATAACCGCACCGCCCAGCCATGCTCGGCCGCCAGTTGCCGCGCCAGCCGCCAGCACACGCCGGCATCGCCGAGGTTGTCGATGACGGCGCAGAAGATGTCGCAGGAAACGAGAGGTGAGGTCAAGCTTGGAGAAGTCGGCGCTGGCGGGACGGCGGAAATCGTGTCTTCTCCGTATTTACGGTGGAATGAGGAGTTGGTCACGCCGCCTCACTTTCTCTCCCGCAGCCCATGTTTCTTGAAGAAATCCCAAATAGCATCGGTGGCTTTGAACTGGTCGAAGGCCTTCCCAACCATCCACTCCGGCAACCGATTCTTGCCACCTGGCCAGATGTGACCGTGGCCTTTAATGACTGTGAAGCGGACTTCATTATTGTCGTGTTCTCCGCTGTAGATAAGCGTCGTGACATCCGGCGATGCGGACGCCGGTTTCGGCTCGGCCTGACAACCTAGAAGGTGCGCCCAAGTGGCGACAAATTCTCTTGCGGGAGGCTTGGGGTTTGATATTGTGGCTCGTATGGCTGCTCCCGTGGCAAACTTCGGTCTGCCTCCATCGATAGGATTGAGCGGGTCGGCATCGCCGGTGATGTAATAGAGTGAGACTGGCCGATCAAGTTTCGGCTGTTTGATCCAGAGCGTTCCGGCGAAGGGTGCGATAGCGGCGATGCGCGCAGACAATTCAATACCGACGCGAAATGTCATCGATGCGCCATTGGAGAAACCCGTTGCGTAGATGCGCTGACGATCCACAGCAAAACGCGCGATGAGGTCATCAATCATTGCGTTGATGAAAGCCATGTCGGGAATATTCTTCTCGCCGGCATGAAAGCTACCGGAACCATCGTTCCAGGCCTGACCGTTACTGCCGAAGCGGCTGGGTTTTGACGGATCAGGCGGCGTAGCTTCGGGAAACACGGTTAG
>JACDZI010000168.1 GCA_013426785.1 Rhodocyclaceae bacterium
ACGCGTTCATCTCAACCACAGATTTCTTCCATAGGAAACCCGTGAACAGCCTGCATTTGATAATGCAGGACGCCCTGCGTTCTGAACGCAAAAATCAAAAATCAATGCTATGATCCGAGCGCTCGCCATAAAACCACTCAATCAACACTTATTCAGCGTTTCCCTAGGCACGTTGTCCTGCGTATTGATACCCATGACAATCACTATTGACGAAATCATCACGTATGTACTGAACACCTATCCAGATGTTCATGATGACCGTAACTGGGGAGAACGTGCGCTCTTCTTCAACCCGGGACGGCAACTCCCCAAGGGAATCTACTTTTTAACCTTCAAAGAAAAGAATGGGGAAAACGACAAGGCATCCAGGCTCGGCGCAGGGGACTATCGCCTGAACATCGGCATTTCAAAGCAGGCATTCCTAGAGTGTTTTGGCAGTATTCCTGCCCGCCCGGTTGCCGGCAGTATCGTCAGCACCGGCCACGACTTCCCCCTGCCCAATGTCATCACGCCCCATCCAGTCTATGGATGGATGAGCTGGATCGCCGTAAAGAACCCGGACCATGCGACCTTTGACAGACTGAAACCACTTCTTGTCGAGGCATACCATCTTGCGACGGCGAAATTCAACAAACGCATGATGTCTGCTCCCCGTGGCGTCCCGCCCCTCTCAAGGAGCCACCCTGCCTTCGGGGCAGGCCCACCCCATTCGGGGGTGACGCTTAATGCCGCCCCGTTAGCCATCATCAGGAGCATCCGTGCAGAAGACTGATCTCAAGAAGGAACTGAAGCATCTCTACCAACCATCCGCAAAGGAGGTGGTTCAGGTTGAAGTACCAACCTTCCAGTTCCTCATGGTCGACGGTGAAGGTGATCCCAACACATCACAAGAATATGCCCATGCAATGGACGCTCTATTCTCCGTCTCCTACACGGCAAAGTTCATGGTGAAAAAGGGAGCACAAGGAATTGACTATGCGGTCATGCCCCTCGAAGGGCTTTGGTGGGCAGATGACATGTCCACTTTCAGCACAAACGACAAGTCAAAGTGGAAATGGACAATGATGATTATGCAGCCGCACTTCGTGGCAAATGAAGTCATCGAGGCTGCCATTTCCGAGGTCAAGAGAAAGAAAGACCTTCCTGCCGTCGGCAAGCTTCGGCTGGAACCTTTTTCCGAAGGTTTGTGCGCCCAAGTGCTTCACATCGGGCCTTTTTCGGAGGAAGAGCCAACGATTGAGCGTCTCCATAGTTTTATCGACGCAAGGTCAGGTCGAGATGGAAAGCACCATGAGATTTACCTGAGCGATATACGACATGCCGATCCAATGAAATGGAAAACAATCCTCCGTCATCCAATGTGGGACAAGCGGGAACTGCACCGATGACGAAGGTGCCAAGCGGGAGTTGATCGAGCTTTGCCAGAGCGGTACGGTCTCGGTGGCCCCCCCGAGCGGCTCGTCTGGTAATCGAACACCACGATTGGCGGACCGGTATCCAGATCATTGCTGCGATACGCCCACAGATAGACCCGGTGCGTCTTTCCGCTGCCGGGGTCGAGTTGCCGCACCGGAGTTTCGTCAGCATGCAGGAGGCACCGTTGTCGCAGAAGTCCGTGTTCATGCTGATCGACACCCGATGCTCCAGTACCTTGCGCGTCGCCCAATCTATAATGGCGACCAGATAGACGAAGCCCCGCTTCATCGGGATGTATGTAATGTCGGTCGCCCACACATTCGTTCGGCCTGTCGATCGTCAGGTGCTTCAGAAGGTATTCTCTCCCGATAATGTTTCAATTGGTGCACTGCAGTATGCGACAATGGCGGCTTCGATTCTGTGTCAAGCCATGCAGAGAGAGAAACAGACTCAACCTTAAACACGGTCAGACGTTAAGTAAGGCACGAGCTTTTCGCACCGCACCAATAGAGGCGTCCACCATGAACATGAGCAAAATCGGCAAGTTTGAAAGCTTGAGGATCGTCAATGAATTCGATCGCACCCTGATCGAACTCTTCGGCATCAACATGACCGATGCACGTCTCACCCGCTACGAAGCCTTATCCACCTACGGTGAGACTGGTTGCGCACGCAAAGCCGCTGAAAAGCTAGGGATTCAACTCGGCATGACCAGGCTTGACTAAACTCTTGCAGTTTTCCAACCCTCAAAACAGGCTGGCTACGACGAAACGGTCGCGAGTCGCCAGTTTCTCCAGCCCGCGTTGCGCCTCAAGAGAAGCGCCCCATTTCATGATGTGGGAAAGGAAGGTCGTCAGTGCGAGTGAGCGTGCGTAGCCTGTCTCGCGCCACTGTTAGTGCAACATCTGTTCTGTAAATTTGTAACCTGCTGGTTTTGCGATGTGGTGTCGGCCGCAGCGATGAGGGCGCGTAGCGCCCGAAGAGCGGAGGACGGCACCACATCGCGGCGAAGCTCCGGCAGGCCGCACCCGCAGGCGATTTCTTCGGGGCATTCACTGCTGTCCGGTTAAAACTCGAACAGATTCAATTGGTTGTTGATGGTGACA
>JACDZI010000169.1 GCA_013426785.1 Rhodocyclaceae bacterium
CTCATTTCGCCGCTGCCAATGAAAATCTCGGCGCCTTGTTCAGCGTTTCCCTAGAATTGCAACCGTGTTCCCAAAGACGATTCGCAGAATTGGAGTAAGCACGGTTGGGTTGTCCGTCCGCTCACTCAGCGGAACGACCGTGAGATACACCCAAGCAATCAGGCAGTAAAGCCCCCCAACGCACAAGATAGCCCAAGGAATCGCACGACGGAACGTCTGCTTCGGGTTATCCACTTCTTCCGCAATAGAAGAAACATTCTCCCAGCCGAGAAAAGAGAAAAAGCAGACAACCATCGCACTACCAACCGAACCAATGCCGTGTGGAAAAAAAGGAGTAATATTTTCGAGCTTACCAACTGGCAATGCGAGGACAATAACCGTCACCAATCCAGCGATAAGAAAGAACAACGCCAAAGATTGAATCTTCGCTCCCGTTCGTATCCCAATCAGATTGAACGCGATCGATAGCAGCATGAAACAGAAACCAATCCACGGAATCAACGCACTTTCGAATCCCAGTAAATTTCGGAGGTAATGAGCCGTAGTTAGTCCCATCACTGGGTTGCCAAATACCATGGTAAGCATTAACAATATCGACAATGCTTTTCCAATTTTAGCATCCAGATATTTCCCAACAAACGATGGTACCCCTCCACTATCCGGGACCAGAACCGCCATCTTGGCAAACGAAAATGCAACTGGTACTGAGATCAATGCAAGAAGAATCCAAGCTAGCAATGATGCAGGACCGGCAATCTGTGCTGCAATACCTGGAATTATTAAAATGCCAACGCCCACGACGGATGATACATAATAAGCAACAAGGCCTTTGGTATCAATGTGCTTCTGCAATTCAGCGCTCATTGCTAATCCATGATTAAACGATGATTAAAAGTCAAATATTTCTTCTCTAGGGAGAAACCGTATTTCTTGTACAAAGCCTGTGCAGGAATATTATCGATTGCGGTTTGAAGAGTAATCCAGGCCGCATTCGTATTATTTCCATGTTCAAGCACGGCACATATAAGCGCGCTCGCTATGCCGATTTTCCGCGACTTCTTGTCGACAAATAAATCATTAAGGATCCATGCCGATTGTGCGGAAATTGATGAAAAAACAGGATATAGCTGAGCAAACCCCATAATTTCATCGGATACTGAATGAGCAATAAATGCAATCGATTGTTTGTTTTGGAGCCGCTCGCCAAGAAATTGACGTGATAACTTTATATTGTCTGGTTCACCATAAAAAATTCGATACTCGTTAAAAAGAACAGAAAGCCTTTCGACATCCTCTATAGAGGCAACTCTTACAGAGATACTCATTTCACCTATCCTTTAATTCGATCGACGTCATAAAACAATGTTGCGCTGGTTAAGCGATTTTCATTACTGTGGTGCCCAACTTGATGCATGCGCCAAACTGCATTACGAGATTCGCCCTTAGCATCAAACACCTCCTGCCATTGAGTTGTTTTTTGAACGAATATGTTATGAACTAAAATGATCGCTTCTTGCAACAGTTGACCGTAATCGGCGTGCGGAGCACAGACCCAGGTTCCCGGTCGGGCTTTTGAGTCGAATTCCTCAATGAAACAGTCATCACAGCAGACTGCAGAACTAGGCCATAGCGCCCCTTCCTCTGCGAACCGCTTAAGCACTGCGACATGTGTACCGCAATAGGCGATAGCAGCCCTTTTCGCAGCACCGATGTCGTCGGGTGGCGGCGCATCCGGCAGTGCGCTGCCAAACGCTGTTTCGAGCTGATGGCGCAGTCGTATCGCGTATGCTGAGCCATCAGACCACACAGAAGGCTTCCGACCATGCAACGTTCCCCGCCAAAGCGCAACAATTGCCTCCGCCTGTCGCGACTCGTCGGCACAGAGGCGAAACACACTCCGACCATCAGCTAGTCCAGGCGCTGTAGAGGCAGGAAGCAGCAACGGCACGCCTGCAGCTTGATAGAGCGGGATAGCAGCTCGCGCGCAGTCACTGTTGAAGTGTCCTACGACGACATCGATACCGTCTTTCACGATTGCTGCCGCGACGCGTTCCGCGACGGTTGGCTCCGCTTTGTCGTCCAAAAGCCTAATCTCCAGCTGTGGCAACGAACCGAGGCCCGCTACTGCTTTGCGGATCAATTTACCGTATGCAGCTCGCGGCCCGGACTGCGGACCTGGTACGGCGACTCTCAATCGACGCATAACACAGCGTCCCGTATATTTGGCGAAACAGCGGTGAACATCGGCACGAGGGCCAAACTCAATGGACGGCCGTGTTGGATGAAACTGCCAACTCCGTCTATCTGCGCCCGATCTTCCAGGCCGAGCAAGGCTAAGATGCGTCGTCCAGTCTCCGGCACGATTGGCATTGCCAGTCGCGCGAAGAGCCCCATAGCCCAGAAGTTGAGTGCAATCGACGTTCGATGGTGATCCTTCATAGCCGTGGATGCCTCATGGCGACACTTGTCATTGATCGCCATAAAGGAGCCACCGAAGATCGGCGTAATGGCGCCACAT
>JACDZI010000040.1 GCA_013426785.1 Rhodocyclaceae bacterium
GCCGGGTGGTGTGGGAGGGGATCGGTCAGGTATCCTGACCGCCCCTATCCCGATTGCCCGTCTGCGCTACTATGGTCGTCATGAATGATGTCCCGACGACAGATCCGCGCGCGCGCCTGTTTCTTGCGCGCCAGCCGATCCTAGACGCCCGCGAGACGCTGATTGGCTACGAGTTGCTGTTTCGCGATTCGCCGACAAACAGTGCTCCTGCCGTCCAGCCCGGCCTCGCCACGGCCGATGTCGTCTGCAAGGCGTACACCGAACTGGGCCTCTCCAGTGCCTTGGGGGGTCACAAGGCCTTCATCATTGTCGATGCCGAATTTCTCAAGCACCAGGACATCGAGATCTTGCCGCCGGACGGCGTGGTGTTTGAGTTGGCCGCGATGCTGATGGATGATGCGGAGATCGCCGTGCGCTGCGAGACGCTCGGCCAGCAGGGTTACCGTTTTTGCCTGACCAACCCTCCGGCATTGCACGAGCAGATCATTCCCCTGCTTCAGCAGTCGACGACGTATCTGAAGCTCAACATCAAGGCACAGGACAATCCCCGGCTGCAGGAATTCCTCGACCAGGCTGCTGCATACAAGCTGACCCCGATCGCCAGCCACGTTGAAACCCAGAGTGACTATCGGCGCGCTGCCGCATTGGGCTTCCATTTCTTCCAGGGCTACTACTTTGCGCAGCCGACGCTGGTCGAGGGCCGCAAGGTCGATGCGGCCACGCAGGCGCTGATGCATGTCATCAGCTTGTTGAACCACGATGCCGAACTGACCGAAATCGAACAGGCTTTCAAGGGTGAGGCGGCACTGACGATGAAGTTGCTACGCCTCACCAACTCGCTCGGCATCGGCCTGCGCGTGCGCATCGGTTCGGTGCGCCAGGCGATCAATGTCATTGGCCGCTGGCATATCCAACGCTGGTTGCAACTGCTGCTGTACAGCCAGAATGGCGGCCGCGACATCGAGGCCAACCCCCTGATGCAACTGGCGACCCTGAAAGGCAATTTCATGGAGCGGCTGGCGCTGCGATGCTTTCCGCAGCAGAGCGGTTTGCAGGACCAGGCGTTTCTCGCCGGCCTGATGTCGCCGATGCCGGCGGTTCTGTGCATGAAGATGGAGGATATCCTCGACCAGTTGGCGATCGCCCCGCTGCTGCGCCAGGCCCTGCTGATGCGCGGCGGAGAACTCGGTATCCTCCTCGACCTGACCGATTGCTACGACAATAATGATCCCGCAGGTGTCGAGGCCGTACTCGCCACGCTCGGCCACTGCATCGGCCGGGAGGTGCTGAACCAGTGTCTGGTCGAGTCGATCGCCTGGGTTCAGAGCCTGGGAACTGAAGCCTCCTGAGACGAAGGGCAGACGATGCGTTACTGGCTGATGAAAAGTGAACCCTCCGTGGTCGGTGTCGACGATGTGTTGGCGATGCCGAAGCAAACCGTCGACTGGTGGGGGATTCGCAACTATCAGGCGCGCAATTTCATGCGCGACCAGATGAAGGTGGGGGACCAGGTGTTTTTCTATCATTCCAACTGCGCGATGCCTGGCATTGCCGGCCTGGCCGAGGTAGCGAAGCTAGCTTATCCCGATCGCACCCAATTTGATCCGGCGAGCCATTACTTCGATCCTAAAGCCACTCCGGAAAACCCGCGCTGGATGAACGTCGACGTGCGCGTCGTCAGGAAAACACGCCTGGTCAGCCTCGACGAGCTGCGCCGCCACCCGGAACTGGCTCACATGCGCGTGCTACAGCGGGGCAACCGCCTGTCGATTACCCCGGTCGATCCGGCGGAGTGGGGTTTCATTGTCGGCCGCCTGATGAAAGAAGAAGAGTGACACTCTGGTGGTTGAGTTACCCCTTGCTGGGCATTTTCGCCGGTTTTGTCGCCGGCCTTTTCGGTGTCGGTGGTGGCCTGACCATCGTTCCGCTGCTGTTCATGATCTTCACGGCTCAGCAATTTCCGCTTGAGCATTCGATGCACCTTGCGCTCGGCACCTCAATGGCGACCATCGTGTTCACATCGATCTCAAGCATGCGCGCCCATCACGGCCACGGTGCCGTGCGCTGGGACATCGTTAAGGCCTTCTCGCCGGGCTTGATGCTCGGTACGCTGGGCGGTTCCTTTGTCGCGACCTGGGTACCGACGCGGTCGATGGCGATGGTCTTCACCGCCATCGTCTATTACGCTTCGATCCAGATGATGCTCGACTTCAAGCCGAAGCCACACCGGGTGCTCCCCGGAACTGCTGGCATGTTCATCGCGAGCTGCATCATCGGCATCGTATCCAGCCTGGTGGCAGCTGGTGGCGGCTTTCTCTCGATTCCCTTCATGGTGTTCTGCAATGTAGCCATTCACCAAGCTGTTGGTACTTCAGCGGCACTCGGTTTTCCCATTGCCGTCGCCGGCACAATTGGCTACATTGCCAGCGGCATCGGCAAAGCCGGGTTGCCCGAGTTTTCGCTGGGCTATATCTATTTGCCGGCTTTCACTGGTGTAGTGGCAATGAGCATGCTGATTGCCCACTTGGGGGCGAAGACAGCTCACAAGCTGCCGGTGAAGCAACTCAAGCGCGCCTTTGGTGGCTTTCTGGCGCTACTGGCGACAAAGATGCTGCACGGGCTATTGACCAGTTAGGTTTTCGTATAGGCGTTGCGCAGCAGATTTTTCTGTACCTTGCCCATCGTGTTGCGTGGCAGTTTGTCGACGAAATGCACGTGCTTGGGAATCTTGAAGTTGGCCAATTGCGCTTTCAGGACAGCAATGACTTCGGTTTCGGTAATTGACGCCGTCCCGCCAGCGCCGACTTTTTTCCGGACCACCACGGCAGTCACTGCTTCCCCGAAGTCGGAATGCGGCAGGCCGATCACGGCCGATTCGTCGATTCCGGGCATGGCGTCGATCATCTCCTCGATTTCCCTGGGGTAGACGTTGAGGCCGCCGGTGATGATCAAATCCTTCGAGCGGCCGCTGATGACGATATATCCGTCCGGATCCCATGATCCCATGTCGCCGGTTTTGAAGAAGCCATCGGCAGTGAATTCCTCCAGCGTTTTTTCTGGCATCTGCCAGTAGCCGACGAAGACGTTGGCGCCGCGCACCTGGATGTTGCCGATCACGCCAGATTTCACGGGGTTGCTTGCATCATCGACGATACGTACTTTGGTGCCAGGCAGCGCAAATCCGACTGTCCCGCCGCGTCGTTCGCCGGCGTAGGGATTAGAGGTGAACATGCCGCCTTCGGTCATGCCATAGCGCTCGAGGATGATATGGCCGGTGCGGGCCTTAAATTCATCGAAGGTTTCTTTCAGCAGCGGCGCCGAACCGGAAACAAAGAGGCGGGTGTTGCACACTATCTCGCGGCCAAAATTCTTGTCCAGCAGCAGGCGCACGTAATAGGTCGGTACCCCCATCATGACGGTGGCCTGTGGCAGCAGTTTCAACGCACGCGTCACGTCGAACTTCGTTTCGAAAAGCATGGCCGAACCATTAAGCAAGGCGCAATGACAAGCGACGAAGAGGCCATGTACGTGGAAGATCGGCAGCATGTGCAGCAGCACGTCACCGGGCTGGAAATGCCAGTAAGCGTGCAGTGTCTTGGCGTTGGCAATCAAGTTGCCGTGGCTAAGCATGGCGCCCTTGGAACGCCCCGTCGTGCCCGATGTGTAGAGAATCGCGGCCAGGTCAGCGTCCTTGCAGGCCACGGACTTGAAACGATCAGAATAAGGCGTTGCTGCGTCGATCAAGGAACCGCGACCGCTGTCATCAAGTTCCAGCACCTGCTTCACGCCGGCCTTGGCAGCCAGCTCGCTTGCCAGACCACTCACCTGGGGACGACAGACAAACAGGCCGGGGGTCGCATCGCCCAGAAAATACTCGATTTCGTGACGCTGATAGGCCGGGTTCAACGGCAGGAAAACCATGCCGGCACGCAAAGCAGCAAGGTAGAGCACCAGTGCTTCCGGTGTTTTCTCAACTTGAGCGGCGACACGATCGCCCGGCTTGAGACCAAGGGCGACGATCAGGTTGGCCAAGCGCCCGGAGGCGCGCTTGACATCGCCATAGGTCCATGCCCGTCCATCGGAGAGGATCATGCAGGGGGCCTTGTCGTCCTTGGGAAAATTTGCAGCAAGCAGACTGTAAAGATTCATGGTCGTATCGGGTTATTTCACGTTGTCAGGCAACCACATGGCGATTTCGGGAAATAAAGCCAGTAGCACGATAGCGAGCACCATGAGGCCGATAAACGGCATGGTGCCCCATATGATGTCGGAGAGCTTGATGTCGGGGGCGATCGAATTGATGACGAACAAGTTCAGGCCCACCGGTGGATGGATCAGCCCCATCTCCATGAGGATGGTCATTACTACTCCGAACCAGACCAGATCGATGCCATGCACCTTGAGCGCGGGCAGGATGATCGGTGTCACCATCAGAATGATGGCAACGGGCGGCAGGAAGAATCCGAGCACGACCAGCAACACGCAAGCAGCCGTGAAAAACCCCCATTTACCGAGAGGTAGCGATACCAGCCATTGCGCGACTTCCTGTGTGATGTGGAGATAACTCATTACATAGGTGTAGAGAAAACTGGTGGCGATGATCATCATTACCATGGTCGACTCGCGTACCGTACCGCCAAGGATGGCGCCCATATCCCTCGGTCGCCAGCAACCGTAGATGGTCATCACCATCAGGAGCGAGGCAAAGGCGCCGATGCCGGCGACTTCCGATGGTGTGGCCCAGCCCCCATACAGCGCGACCATGACGATGACGATGATGGCCAAAAAGGGAGACAGACGTGGCAAGGTTTCCAGCTTTTCCTTGAAGCTGAAAATTTCCTCACGCAAGATCTCGGATTGGTTGCCGGCCGAGCGCGCCAGTGCCTGTTCTTTGCGGAAGCGGATGACCACCCAAATTGCGAACAGGAAGGTCAGCAGCAGACCGGGTCCGATCCCCGCCATGAACAGCTTGCCGATCGACTGCTCGGTAACGATGCCATAGAGAATCAGTGTCAGCGAAGGTGGAATCAGTATGCCCAGCGTCCCGCCAGCCGCTATGATGCCGGTAGCCAGACCGGATGAGTAGCCGCGCTTGCGCATTTCGGGAATGCCGGAAGAGCCGATTGCAGAACAGGTAGCCGGGCTGGAGCCGCACATGGCCGCAAAGACCGAGCAGGCCATCACGTTGGCGACGCCGAGGCCACCGGGAATACGTCCCATCCAGCGGTTGAGTGAAGAATAGAGATCGCCGCCGGCGCGCGATTTGCCGATTGCTGCGCCCATCAGCACGAACAAAGGAATGGTCAGCAGTACGAAGTTGTCGAGTTCGGAATAGAGCGTCTCAGCAACCAATGCCACGGTTTCCGGCGGCATATAGACCAGCATGAAGACGAGTGCGACGCCGCCGATGGCAAAGGCAATGGGCATGCCGGAAAACAGGGCGACGAAGGTGGCGACGGCAAACAGGAGGCCGATTTGTACAGTGCTCACTCTTCGTCCTCGCGATGGGTGTGCAGGTGGCGATCGCCGATCTGCACCAGCAGTTGCAGCGAGAGCAGGCTCATGCCGAGCGCCATCGTCAGGTAGGTCGGCCACAGTTGCGGCCCCCACGAGGTGTTGCTCATCTTGCCATCGCTCCAGGCTTCATGGAAGAAGAGCCAGGACTTCCAGGCAATGAAGGCACAAAAGGCCAGAGACAGCACGTCACCGATGATGAAACGCCAGCGGTTGGCGCGCGGCGAGAGCACGCTGTCCAATACCTCGATGCCAACGTGCCCGCGCGAAGCTTGTGTGAAGGCTGCACTCATGAAGGTGGCGCCGATCAGGAGCATGATCGACAACTCGATTTCCCAGTCGGTGGGCCAGTCGAGAAGGTAGCGCACCACGACTTCATAAACCAAAATGCCGGCGCAGAGCACGATCAACACACCGGAGGCATAGCCTGCCAGCGTGTTGAGGGTGGTCACGGTGCGGCCAAAAAGACCCCATAGTTCGCGCATGATCCGCCTTATTTCACTGCGGTGGCCATGCCGAGTAGGGCTTGGCCGTTCTTGATCTTTTCGGCATAGTCTTTCCAGGCCGAGTCACGCGCCACGGTACGCCACTGATCGAACGCCGCCTTGTCCATGTCGACCACCTTGTCGCCTGCTTTGTCAAATACCTCGGCAACGCGCTGGTCATCTACCTTGGCAGCCTCCATGCCGAATTTTTCTAACGAGGCGCCGACTTCCATGACGACCTTCTGCTGTTCGGGTGTCAGGCTGCCGAACGTCTTCTTCGATATCAGCAAAGGCTCGAACATGAACCAGAAGGCATGGTCGCGACCGGTGGTGAGGAAACTCGATGTCTCATGGAGGCGGAAGCTGATCAGCGAGGTCGAGGAAGTCAGTGCAGCGTCCAGTACGCCGGACTGCATGCCGCTGTAAATCTCGTTCGAGGCTACGTTGGTGACAGCACCGCCAGCTGCCTTGATCATGATGTCCATCTCGCGCGAGCCGCCACGAATCTTCTGGCCCTTGGCATCGTCCGGCATGACGATCGGCTTCTGCTTGGAGGCGATGCCACCGGCCTGCCAGAGCCAGGTGACGATCTTGACGTTCTTCTCGTCGAGGATGCGCGTAAGTTCTTTGCCGATCGGCGCATCTTTCCAGCGCAACCCCTGCTCATAGGAGGTCACCAAGGCAGGCATGAGCGTAATGTTGACTTCCGGAACTTCCCCACCGGCGTAGGCCAGAGGATAAAGGGCCATGTCCAGTGCGCCAGTCGAGACAGCCTTGAACTGGGGTATGGCTTTCATCAGGGAGGCGGCCGGGTAGATCTCGAATTTAAGCGCGCCATTGGTGCGCTTTTCAACTTCTGTAGCGAATTTACGCGTCAGACGATCACGAAAATCTCCTTCGTCGATGGTGCCACCCGGAAACTGGTGGGAAATCTTGATGGTCTTGGCCTGGGCCATTACCGGGGTACTGCTCATGGCCAGGGTGGCGGCGGCAACCAGCGAGCCGAGGGTGAGTTTGATGAAACTACGACGCATGGTGGTTCTCCTCATGATGTGGTTATGGTGTGGCAGGTTTTGATGGAATACGGGTAAGCCGCCTCACATCAGCGGTCATGCTGACATGGCTGGTCGTGGCGAAGGCTTCGACATTTTTTCTATTGTGTCAAGATCGTACAGGTAATTCACCATCAGCCCGAAGGATTGGCGAAAACCTTTCGGCGCGGTGTCGGCAAGATGGTTGATGCGCTCGATGCGCGCGCCATTACCGAGGTGAAAGCGGCTGACCGGGTCATAGGGTTGGTCACCCTGCTGGTTTTTTGCGGTGGCGAGATAGCTGGCGCCGAGCTGTAGCAGCGGCTGGCGCAGGCGGCGTGCCTGGATTTTGTCCAGCGCCCACACACCGCTGGCGAGATCGTGGCGAATGCATTCAGTCGCGGGAAATCGCGCCGAAGGTAGTCGATAACGCGCTTCAGCAGGAAGTTCCCGAAAGAGACACCGCGCAACCCAGCTTGGGTGTTGGAGATTGAATAGAAAATAGCGGTGTCAGCACGCTGTGCTTCGAAGGCCAGTGCCTGCTCGTCGAGGATCACCTGGACGCTGTCCGCCAGGTGGTCGACAAGGGCGACCTCAACGAAAATCAGTGGTTCATGCGGCATGCGTGGGTGGAAAAAGGCATACAGACGCCGATAGGAGTCGAGACGGTTCTTCAAATCCGCCCAGCTGCGAATCTCATGCACGGCCTCGTACTGGATGAGCTTTTCGAGCAGAGCGGCTGGCGAATTCCAAGTCAGGAGCTGTAGTTCGAGGAAGCCAACATCGAACCAGGCGGTCAGTCGTGCTTCCAGTTCGCGATCGAGCACGCTCAACTCGGGATCTGTTTCGAGGTAAAGCAGCAGGCCGGCGCGCAGATCGACCAGGAACTTGACGCCCTGAAGAATAGCGTTGAACTGTGTGAGGATGCGAATCTGCGGGGAGCGCATTGCGACGCGCAAGGCAGCTTCCGCATCCCATTGGCGAGCAGTGCCGACGGCATTCTGATAGGCGCGGTGAGCCAGGGCAACCCGCTCCGGATCGGGACCGAACTCGAGTGCGATGAGGCGCAGGAAAGCATGTCGACCAGCATCGTCGAGACCGAGATAAGTTCTGCTAAGGCGCGCTGCGCGGTTGCGGGCAGAGACTTTACCTCCCTTGCACTCGGCGCACTCCTGCAACTGGATGCGCCATTCGGCGAGGCGCCTTGTGCTGATGCGGGCGGCGTATGCGCCCCCGCTCGCAGATGGGCAATCAGGCGTTCAACCTTCATAAGCAGCCTCGACCCTGGTCATGATGTCCCGCAAGGTGGCCAGTTGCGCCAGCAGGTGGGCACGCATCAGCTGCTCTGCCAGCTCTGGTTGGCCGGTGTGCAGGGCTTTCATCAACGCTCGATGTTCCTGCAAGGATGCCTGCAGTCGCCCTTCCATACGCAAGGAACGGTGGCGGGACAGCTTGAGAATTTTGCGCAGATCCCCGATCACCGCTTGTAGCCAGCGATTGCCTGCAAGCTGCTGCAGAGTATCGTGGAACGCATAGTTTGCTTCGTAATAATGATCGATATTGCCGGATGCCGCATGTTTTTCAAGGCGATCATGCAGTTCGTCCAAGATTCTGAGGGAGGCCGGCGTGCGTATTTTCGCGACCTCGCTGGCCACGCATCCTTCCAGTATGGCCATGATCGGAAAGATGTCTGCGAGATCGGTCAACGTCAGTTCAGCGATGAAGCAGCCCCGATGCGGCCTGAGGTCAGCCAAGCCTTCTGTGGCCAGAACTTTCAGAGCTTCACGCAGTGGTGTGCGACTGATGCCAAGCTCCTCGGCAAGGACAGCTTCGTCCAACCGTTGCCCCGGAAGAGGTTCGTGCTGGCAAATGCGTTCGCGCAACAGATCGACAGCTTGTTGTGCTAACGAGGAGCGCTGAATGAGAGCGTACAAGAGTTATCCGTGTACTCGGTATTTTGTATACAAACTACTTTTGGGTGAGGGCACTAGTCAAGCTTCGGTGCAGCAAGGCCGGCGATATACTTGACCCGTGAACCCTTTACTCCACCATGTAGATCTGATCACCCGTAGCCGCAACCGCCTTGAAATCGAGGCGGAGGTGGTCACCGCGCTGCATCGCCTGCTGGGTGCCGAGCGCACTGAACTGCACAAGATCTTCATGCCGCCGGGCGACGTGCTGGTGGGCCTCTCCTGCGACATCAGTTCCGCTGACGGGGAGGCAATTTCGCATGCTGACGGTTTTTCCTGGCCGGAGCAGACGGGCTCGATCGAGAATCAGCCTTGGCTGCAACTGTGTTTCGGTAATGACATGCCGAGACAGGAAACGCTCGCCGATGGCAGCATGCGCATGGTTGCCATGCTCAGGAGCGAGGGTCACCAGCCCTATGGTTTTCTGGTCGTTTCCCGGCCACAGGCGCTGAACCCGGAGGAACTCGATATCGTGTGCGGGTTTGCCGCGCTGCTGAAGAACGCGCTCGCCATGCTTGATTACAGCGAGACGGATTCGCTGACCCGCCTGCTCAATCGCAAGACTTTCGACGAATACCTGATCCGTATCCTCGCCAACACCCCGGAGCAGGACGACCGGCATTCGACGGCACTGTACCTGCCTCATCGCCGCCAGTCACGCCCCGAGGCGCGCGATCACTGGTTGGGTGTGATGGACATCGACAAATTCAAGACGATCAACGACCGCTTCGGCCACCTGATCGGCGACGAGGTGTTGATCCTGATGGCCAACCTGATGCGTGAAAGCTTCCGCGTCCAGGATAAGCTGTTCCGCTTCGGTGGCGAGGAGTTTGTCGCGCTGCTGCGCCCGGCCGAGTTCTCGCAAGCCTTGCGCACCTTCGAGCGGTTTCGCCAGCGTGTCGAGAGCTTTGATTTTCCCCAGGTAGGGCAGGTGACGATCAGCATCGGCTTCTCGCGCATCAAGCTCGGTGATACGCCATCGGTGATCCTCGATAGCGCCGACGAGGCTCTTTATTGGGCTAAGGAACACGGCCGTAACCAGTGTCACTCCTACGAAACATTGGTGGCTGAAGGCAAGTTGCAGCCGCCGACCCAGGCGGTTTCCGAGGTCGAGTTTTTCTAGACTACGGCAGCAATACCGTCGAACCGGTGGTCTTGCGCGCAGCCAGGTCGATGTGCGCCTGTGCGGCATCCTTCAGGGTGTAGGTCTGGTTGACCTCGATCTTTACCTTCCCGCTGGTAACGGCTTCGAACAGTTCCTGCGCGCTTTGCAACAGGTCGGCGCGCTTGGCGACATAGGTGAACAGCGTCGGCCGGGTCAGGAACAGCGAGCCACGCTTCGAGAGTTCCAGTGTGTCGACGGGCGGCACCGGGCCGGAAGCATTGCCGAAGGTGACCATCATGCCCAGCGGGCGCAGGCAGTCGAGCGAGCCGGTGAAGGTGTCCTTGCCGATCGAGTCATAAACCACCGGTACGCCGGCCCCGCTGGTGATGTCCTTGACCCGCTCGACGAAGTTCTCGCGCGTGTAGACGATGGGATGGTCGCAACCGTGGGCCTTGGCCAGCGCCGCCTTCTCGTCGGAACTCACCGTGCCGATCACCGTGGCGCCGAGCGCCTTGGCCCACTGGCAGACGATCAGGCCGACGCCGCCGGCTGCCGCCTGGATCAGGATGGTGTCGCCGGGCTGCACGCGGTAGGTGCGGCGCAGCAGGTATTGCGCGGTCATCCCTTGCAGCATCATCGCGGCGGCGGTCTTGCCGTCGATGGCATCGGGCAGTTTCACCAGCCGGTCGGCCGGGATGTTGCGCACCTCCGCATAGGCACCGATCGGCCCACCGGCATAGGCGACGCGGTCGCCCACTTTCACTTCAGTGACGGCGCTACCGACGGCTTCGACCACGCCGGCACCTTCGAGGCCGATGCCCGAGGGTAGTGGCAGCGGATAGAGTCCGGTGCGATGGTAGATGTCGATGAAGTTGAGGCCGACCGCCTCATGGCGCACCCGGGCTTCATTGGGCGCCGTCTCGCCAGCGCCGACTTTTTCCCAACGCAGGACTGCGGGGCCGCCAACTTCGTGGATACGGATCGCGTAGGACATGAATTTCCCCTTATGAACGGAGGTGGTTGGCATCCACCACGGCCAGCGCGGTCATGTTGACCGGGCGGTGCACGGTGGTGGTCGAGGTGAGGATATGCACCGGCTGGGCGGCACCGAGCAGGATCGGGCCGACGGTGATGCCGTCGCCGTTGGTTTCCTTCATCAGTTTGAACGCAATGTTGGCAGCATCGCCATGCATCTCGCCATCGACCTCCAGAGTTGGAAGGCAGCAATCTTACTCCGCCGGCCAGCGATATCCTTGCGGCCATTGTGCGCCGGCCACCTGCCGAAGCGGACGCTCAGTGGCGCCGGAACAGGCAGGCATGTGCCTGGCTGACCGGCAGAGGAACTGCCCCGTCACGCAGATGGACCCACAACCGGCCCATCAGGTCACGACGTGCTTCTGCGATGGCCTGTACGCGAACCACCAGGCTGCGATGGATGCGCCAGAATTCGTCGGGCGCCAGCTGTTTTTCCAGTTCGGACAGGGAGATGCGTACCAGCCACGAGCTGGTGCCTTGATGTACTTCGGTGTACTTGTCGGCTGCCTTGAAATAATCCACCTGCCGGACGTCGACCAGCTGCGTCGATTCATCGCTACCGACGCGCAGCCAGCGCAGCCCAGACGCGACGGGGGCCTCCAGACGGTCCAGCAAGGACTGCATCAACCCGGCGGCATCGGGGGCCATAGGGGAGCGCAGACGCTCCAATGTGCGGTCTAGACGTTCCGGGGTGACCGGCTTGAGCAGATAATCCGTCGCTGCTTGCTCGAAAGCATTCACTGCGAACTCGTCATAGGCGGTCACGAAGACCATCCGGCAGAGGTTCCCCGCCTGCGCGGCGACCTCCAGTCCGGACAGGCCCGGCATGCGTATGTCAAGGAACGCCGCGTCCGGCCGCAGCGCCCGGAGCATGTCGAGTGCCTCATTTCCGTTGGCTGCTTCGCCGGCCACGTCGATCCAGGGCGCCCGCTCGGCCAGGAGGCGGCGCAGCCAGTGACGCAGCGGCGCTTCGTCGTCGGCGATTAAGATACGCATATGTATGGAATTTCGATCCGGGCCACGAGACCATGGCCTTCCGGGTTTGGAATCAGCGATAGCGTGCCGTCCGTCCCGTAGTGGTTGGCGAGTCGCTCGCGGATATTGGCCAGGCCGATGCCACCGGTCGCCTGGTTACCCACGCCAAGACCGTTGTCGATCACCTCGACAATCAGGCGCTCGCGGTCGCAGCGGGAAGCGATACGGAGCGTCCCCCCTTCAATCTTGGGCTCCAAACCGTGACGAATGGCATTCTCCACCAGTGGCTGGACCAGCAGGGGAGGGAGTAGCGCACGCCGTGCCTCGGCGTCGGCCGTGACGTCAAAAGACAGGCGCTCGCCCATGCGCTCGCCCATGATGGCAAGATAGGCGCGCAACAGCGTCAGTTCTTCGTCGAGGCTGACCAACTCTTGCCGTGTGTTGACCAGGGAATCACGCAGCAGACTTACCAAGTCGAGTAGCATGGTACGCGCCGCTGCGGGGCGACTCTCCACCAGGTCGGCAATTACCGATAGCGTGTTGAAGAGGAAATGAGGTTCGATCTGCGACTGCAGCAGGCGCAGTTCGGCTCGTGAGGCAAAAGTCTCCTGTTCCGCACGCCGCAGTTTTTCGGCGCGAACCTCGGCTTCGGCTGTTTCCAACCGCAGCTCGCCGACAAAGTAAATCGTCGCGATCAGGCCGAACAACAGCGCGGCGGCGGCCGAGATCAGCACGGCCTGTGGATGCTGCCGCATTACTTCCACCAACGAGAATCCGACCGCCCACGTGCCCAGCGCGAATCCGACGATAAAGCCAAATGGCAGACCAAGCATGACATCGACCAATTCCGGCGCAGACTTGCCGCGAAGTCGGCACGACGCATGGAGCGCCAGGAAAATGCCGAGACCGATTCCCTGCGAATAGACGAAGTTCTGCCAGAAGCCGAAGGGCGTGGCAGCCGTCATGAATAAAGCAATCGCCGTGTTATAGATGATGACCCGAGGCAACTTGCTCAGGATCATGGTGGTGAAGAACAGGGACGCAGCGGAGTGGGTGTCGGCAGGCATGATGTCGGGTGTTATGGTCTCACAGTTAGTTGCATGTCACGGCAGGGCGAGGCCCCATTGAAGCCAGACAGCGCGTTGCAGTGGCGACTGGGCCAGCGCCGAGTGCGTGGCACCGCCCAACCAGCGCACGCCGCTACTGAGACGATAGTGGTTGCCTTCATACGTCATGCTCAACGTGACGGCGCGGCCTCCGTCACGCGGCGTGGCAAGCCACTCCAGGGCCGATTTCCAACGTTGATCCGCCTCATGCGTCAGGCGCAGCATCACATTTTCGCGCATCAGGTTGGGGCGGTCGAAGGCTTGCGCCGACCACGCGATGTTACTTTCGATCGCCACGGTGGGGACCACCCCGGTCAGCGCGCGCTGGCGGAGGGTCAGGGCATCGAGTTGGCGCCATTGCTCGCGTGTCCAGGCTTCGCCGTCATACCACGCCTCTGCCAGTACACCGACGCCGGTGGTACCTGTCCATTGCGCTCCAGCCACCGCCTTGAATACATTGCGCCGATGGTTCGTGACGGTCGGATCGGCGATTGCCAGCACCGTCACGGTCTGCTCGGCAAGGTGGTTCAATCGTTGCCCGGACTTCCGTTGGTATAGGGCCGCCCCATGGAACCCCCACTCTTCGCCAACCACTTTGCTGAATCCTGCGCCGGCCTCGACCCCGTATCGTTGCGACAATCGTGCCACCGCATGGAGATCGGTCTCATCGGCAAACGCGTAGCCCCGCACTGCCAGCGCTTCATCGTCGGCGGCTACGCCACGCTGTCCTGCGCCCGGATGCTGCCAGACCAGGGTGGTTGCTTCCTCGGCATCCAGAAAGTCAAGCGCCAGCAATGTCACCCCGACCAGCGGGGGTTGATTGATGCCGCGCCGGTCCTCCCGCTGTACCACGTCGAGGGGCCGGAACCCGTGACCGACCCCCCAGGTCATTACCTTCCTGCCGACGGTCCAACCGATGCCGGCCCCGAACTCCCCATCGTGATACAACTGGTTCACGATGCCACGGTACTCCGGTACGCTACCTTCGGCGGCCTGCAGACGCAACGTGCCCTGCGCATTGAATCCGCCTTCACGCATGCGTACTCCGAGGTCCTGACGCAGGCTCCGCACGGCCGATGATGCCGTTGCGGGGACGAGATACGGACTGTGCTCATTGTCTGCGCGCCACTCCGGGGAGAGGTCGAGCCTAGCGCTGAACTCCCCGGCGATACCCGTCCCGGCCATCATGGTCAAGCTGGTCATGGCCATCGCAACGGCCAGCATTCCGCCTTTGCCGATCACCATCCCGCGAGGGCGTTGCGCACCAGGGCGGCGGGATTGAAGAACTCGTCCGGCGCCTCGCGGGGTTCGATGCTGTGATAACGGATCACCGTCCTGCGACCGGTCTGGATGTCGTCCTGCAATGTCATGGCAACGATGCGCGTCTTGCCCTCCAGGACGCCGGCTTCGTACCACGCCTCCTTGGCGCGCTTGCCGGAATTGACGTAAAGGTCGGCCTTGATGGGCAGTGCGGTGATTTTGTCCAGATACAGGTCGATGCGGACATAGGTGACAGCGGGACGTGTGGCTGCAAGTTCCAGGCGCAGACACCGATGCCCCCGCAGGTCCTCCTCGCCGACAATCTGCCCGACATAGTCATCGCTCCAGGTCATGGATGCGACATCGCCCGTGGCAGCTTCGCCGAGCAGCTTCTGGCTTGCCGTGATGCGCAGCGGACGCTGGCTGTCGGGCATCAGCAGCCAGAACTGATCCCCGAGCATCAATACCTTTTGGCCGATCTCCAGCGGGGACTTCATCAATACCAGCGAGCGCCGCCCCGGTTTGACGTAGACCGTGTATTTGCGTACCTTGTCGAGAACCTCGCCACGATATAGTTCGACGGTGTTTTCGACGCGTGCGGCGCGGCCATCCAGGCGATAGCCATCGGCTTTTTTCAGCAGTGCCGGTACATCCTCGGCTGCAACCGCACTGAGGGTCGAAGCTGCCAGCCACAGGGCAACGAGCAGATATCTACACATGGCCGAGGGCCTCAACGATCGGACGGGCCGCCGCCTTGCGGCTGGCCAGCCAGGCCGCTGCCGCGCACAGTGCCAGAATGACCAGCGAGGTAAGCAGGTAAAACACCGGATCGGCATACAGCCGAAGCGGATAGGCATCGGCGCGTCCCGGCGGCGGCGGCATCTGGATGTCGAACATCAGCAGTGCAACCATCGTACTGCCGGCCACGAGCATCCCCAGCCCGGCACCGATGCCGCCGATCAGGACCCCCTCACGCACGAACTCGCCGACGATGTCGGCGGGTGCGGCGCCTAAGGCACGCAGGGTGCCGATCTCGCGGGTCCGCTCGGCCACGGCCATGGTTAGGGTGTTGGTCACCGAGAAAAAGACCAGCGCGGCGATGATGACACCCAGCAGGCCGAAAATACGATCGTACAAATCGCGCACCGAGACATAGTAGGCCGACTGCTCCCACCACGGCTTGAAGGCATGGACCGGATCGCGCGCCTCCAGCTCTGCACGCAAGGCAGGCGTATCACCGGTCTCTTGCAGGAAAACCGCCAGCATCCCGACCTTGTCGGTCGCCAGCAGACGGCGGGCGGTCCCGATCCCGGCATAAATCAGGCGTTTGTCGACGTCAGGCCAGTTGGTCGAAATGGTGCCGGCGACCTCCACGTCCATTGCGTTCATGCCGCCGGCCGCAGTTGTCCCGATCAGTGTCAGGCTACTGCCAGGGCGGGCATTCAAGCTTTCCGCCAATTCGACGCCGAGCAGAACGCGCGGGGGGCCATCGGTGCGATCACCGTCGGCCAGTTCGCCGGCAACCAGTTTGAGGAAGGGCCCGCGCACTGCCGCCTCTGCCATGATGTCCGCACCGATACCCATGAAAATCATCGACTTGTCACCGTTGGAGATCAAGCCCGACAACTCTATCCGGGGCAACACCCGGCGCACGCGCCTGTCCCGTTCCAACTCTGCGACTAGGGCCTCATGGCCCTCCAGTCCGTACTGGAGTGGCGACTCCTCATCCTTGTCGAAGTAGTCAGCGTGGGCCACCGTGAGATGGCCGAATTCCCGCGCCGCGCCTTCGCGCAAGGAGTCGTAGGTGTATTGGGCGAAACCGCCTGCGACGAGGATCGATGCCGTCCCGAGTGCGGCGATCAGCAAGGTCACAAACGAGCGCCTGCGGTTGCGCAACACATTGCGCCAAGCCAGCACCAACGCACTCATTGCAGTACTCCGTCGCGCATGGTACGAACCTGGTCGCAATGGGCCGTCATCCGGTCGTCATGGGTGGCCACCAGAAAGGTCGCCCCGTACTGGCGACCGAGTTCTCGCATCAGCTCAATCACGCGGTTGGCGGTTGCGGTATCGAGGTTGGCGGTCGGCTCGTCGGCAATCACCAGGGCCGGCTTTTTGACCAACGCGCGGGCGATTGCGACGCGCTGGCGCTGGCCACCGGACAGGAGGTCGGGACGACGTTCCGCCTGATCGGAGAGATCGACCTGGGCCAGCACCGCATCGACGCGTCGTTGTCGCTCGTTGTCGCTGACGCCGGCCAATCGCAGGGGGTATTCGACGTTCTCGCGCACGCTCATGACGGGCACCAGGTTGTAGCTCTGGAATACGAAACCGATGTGGCGACGGCGGATCAGGGTGCGGGAGGCCTCGTTTAGCGCGCCGACGTTCTCGCCCTCGAGGCGGTAGCTGCCGTCGTCGAAGCCGTCGATCAGTCCGCATATGTTGAGCAGTGTGCTCTTGCCGCTACCCGAGGGGCCGCGTATGGCGACAAAGGCTCGGTGCGGCACCGTGAGAGATACCTCACTCAGCGCCGGAACGATGCTGTCGCCGACACGGTAACGCTTGCCGATCCCTCTGAGTTCGATCATTTGACCGTTCACGGTTTGGTTACACGGGAGGCAGCAACAGTTTCTACCCGGTTACGGAATTCGGCCGGGCTGTCGACAAAAAGGGGATGCTTCAAGACGTCCTGCAACAACTTTCGCCCCTGATCGGCACGATGAAAAATGCTGTCCGGAACGGTAAGGAAGGTCTGTGCCACGACAAAGCGCACTTCCATCGAGACGGGCACGTCGTTGACCCGTATGGTGTCCTGAGGTGGTTGTAGGCTTCGCAATGCCTTGTCCAGGGTATCGAGACCACGTTCGGTAGCCTTTATCTTGGCCCATGGCATCCATGCGTTGCGTCCTTCAAGGCTCTGGGCGGCGCCGAGATAAGACAGGTAGAGTGGTGTTTCGGGACTATCGGCGGCAACCAGAATCTCGAAGGCTCGCACTGCCTGTCCCGTCGCGGCCACATCGCCGGCCATGGCTTTCCGGAATACGGCGCTGGCGTTGGCGTAGGTCTCGACCGGCTGGGCGGAAGTAGCTTGGGAGTTTGCAATCAGGATCGCGGCTAGCAAAGGTAAAGCGCGGTGGTTTCGGTTCATGGCAGCACTTTCAGTGTCGAAGTGGCTGCAATTTCGCTCCTTTCCGTGAAACTGTCCGGAGCATGCGACGAAGTGCTCGCGCGCGGCGTAAATGCTACCTGCGTCGGCGCAAACCACTGCGTCATGGCAAAATCTCCCCTCCGAACAGTGGAGACTCCCATGAAGCGTGTCGTGTTCAACCAAAAGGGCGGTGTCGGCAAGAGCACCATCACCTGCAACCTGGCTGCCATTGCCGCTGCCCGTGGTGCCCGCACGCTGGTGGTCGATCTCGATCCCCAGGCCAATTCGACGCGCTACCTGCTCGGCGCGGCCACCGACGACTTCGATGCGACAGTGACCGAATTCTTCGACCAGATGCTCAACTTTAAGCTGCGGCCGAAGGCGACCGGGGACTTCATCCACGCCACGCCCTTCGCCAACCTGTCCGTCATGGCGGCGGATGCCGCGCTGGAAGAACTGCAGGCTAAGCTCGAATCGCGCTACAAGATCTACAAGCTGAAGGAAGCGCTCGAAACGCTCGACTTCGACGAGATCTGGATCGACACGCCCCCTGCGCTGCATTTCTACACACGCTCGGCGCTGATCGCGGCCGATACCTGCCTGATTCCCTTCGACTGCGACGAGTTCGCGCGCCGCGCGCTTTACACGCTGCTCGAAAACGTCGGCGAGATCCGTGCCGACCATAACGAGGCGCTGGAAGTCGAAGGCATCATCGTGAACCAGTTCCAGTCGCGTGCCGGCCTGCCGAAGCGGGTAGTGCAGGAACTGCGCGACGAGAAGCTGCCGGTGCTGGAGCCCTTCATCTCGGCCTCGGTGAAGATCAAGGAATCGCACCAGCAGGCGAAGCCGATGATCCATCTCGATCCGCGCCACAAAGTGACGGACGAATTCAACCGGCTGTTCGATACGCTGACGAAGGCGCGCCAGCCGGCGAAGCAAAAAAAAAGGGGCTAGCCGCCCAGAAAGTCCAGTAGCAGGTGGTTGAAAGTTTCCGCCTGCTCGATCTCCAGTTGGTGCGAGGCGGCGGGGATGATCTCCAGCCGGGCGCCGGGAATCGCGGTGGCAATGGCCTGGCTGGCAGCGGGTGGCGTGCCGGGGTCTTCGGCACCGACCATCACCAGCGTCGGCGCACCTACGGCGCCAAGTCGGGCCGTGACGTCGAGCGTGCAAATCGCCGCGCCCCAGCCGGCAAAACCGGCCACTGGCGTGGCAGCAATCAGCGCGCCGATGCGTGCCATGACTTCGGGGTGTGTTGCCCGGTAGGCTGGGGTGAACCAGCGTGCCAGCGTCGACTCGACATGCGCGGCCATGCCTTGCGTTTGCGCCAGCGCGATGCGTTTATCCCATAGTGCGCCGGCCTCGGGCGGGATGCGGCTGGTGGAGCTGACGATGGCCAGCCGGTCGAGCCGTCTGGACGCGGCCAGCGCAAAGTGCTGGCCGAGCATGCCGCCCATCGACAGGCCGACGAAATGCGTGCGTTCGATGCCGAGCGAGTCGAGCAGGCCGACCAGATCGCCGACGAGCATGGGGAAGTCGTAAGGGCCGGCCGGCGTGCTGGTCCGGCCGTGGCCGCGCAGGTCGTAGCAGAGCACGGTGAAGCGGGGCGATAGTACGGCAGCCAATTCGTCCCATAGTGTCAGGTCGGTGGCGAGCGAATGGGCGAGCGTCACGCAGGGTCCGCTGCCGGAGATTTCGTAGTGGATGTCGATGCTGTTGGTTGAGCGTACGATCATTCGGCGTTTTTACCTTCGCGTTGCAGTCAAACTGGCTGTTTGCGCGGCGAACTTAAGCATCGTTCTCAACGCGCTGTTGACTGCCTTCGCATTCGGGAACCGCTCAGCTACATCACTATCCAGTACGACCACATTGCTGCTCTGCATATATTGCTTGTGATACTTGCCGCGCACCGCCGTGGAGAAGTCAAAGTCGTATTCGGGGCGCAGATCGTCGGATTTATTGTCCGCCAATTTCGCCAGCGAGTGTGGAATATTCAAACTGCTTGGAGGCAAAATCAGCCTCCCGCACTTCCAGTTGCCGTCGTTTCTCCTCAAGCTCCAACTGCTCCGGGGATTTGATATTTGAAGGGACGAGAGCAGTCATTGCTTTTCGCGGCCCCCTGTGAACATGAAACCAAACTTGGGATGGCATGTCGTAGTCAGCGCATACGCTAATATGCGCGACGCCGATTCTAAATCAGATGATTACAGCCCCATGAAAAACAGACTGTTTCTTGCCAGTTGCGTTCTGTTGCTCGCCGTCCCGCCAGCGCCGACTTTTGCGGGAGAGGAAGCTACCTTCGAGAAAACCCTGGCGAATGGCCTGCGCGTGATCGTCAAGGAAGACCATCGCGCGCCCACCGCCGTGCATATGGTCTGGTACCGTGCCGGATCGATGGACGAGAAGGATGGCACTTCCGGAGTCGCCCACTTGCTCGAACACATGATGTTCAAGGGCACCAGGACATTGAAACCCGGCGAATTCAACAAGCGTGTGGCGGAAGCGGGCGGGCGCGATAACGCCTTCACCAGCCTCGACTACACCGCCTATTTCCAGATCGTGCCGAAGGGCGCGCTGCCCGAGATGATGCGCCTCGAAGCCGACCGTATGGTCAACCTGCAAGTCACGCCCGAGGAATTCGCCAGCGAAATCCAGGTGGTGATGGAAGAGCGCCGCCTGCGTACCGAGGACAACCCCGAGGCGCGCGTCTACGAGGCGCTGAGCGCCGCGGCCTTCATGGCGCATCCCTACCGCCGGCCGATCATCGGCTGGATGGACGACCTGAAGAACATGACCTGGCAGGATGCGCGCGACTGGTACCGCGCCTGGTACGCGCCCAACAACGCCTACGTGGTGGTGGTCGGCGATGTCGATCACGCCGAAGTCTTCAAGCTGGCCGAGCAGACCTATGGCAAGCACAAGACCCAGCCGCTGCCGCTGCGCAAGCCGCAGAACGAACCGCCGCAGCAGGGCACGCGGCGCGTCACGGTCAAGGCGCCGGCGCAGTTGCCGTACCTGCTGATGGCCTGGAAGGCGCCCAAGCTGGTGGATATCGACAAGGATCGCGACCCCTTCGCGCTGGAAGTGCTGTCGGCGCTGCTCGACGGCAGCGACTCGGCGCGCTTCCCGAAGCGGCTGGTGCGCGGCGAGAAGATCGCCCAGTCGACCGACTCGGGTTACGACGTCTCGCTGCGCGGCGAGACGCAGTTCTTCCTCGCCGGCCAGCCGGCGGCGGGCAAGAGCGTCGCCGAACTGGAAGCCGCGCTGCGTGCCGAGATCAAACGCATCCAGGACGAGGGCGTCACCGACGAGGAACTGAAGCGCGTCAAGACGCAGACCGTCGCCGCGCAGGTGTACAAGCGCGACTCGCTGATGGCGCAGGCAATGGAGATCGGCCACGCGGAAGCCTCGGGCGTGCATTGGCGCGACATCGACAGGCTGCTCGACAGGATTCGCAGCGTCACCGCCGAGGAAGTGCAGGCCGTCGCGAAGAAATACTTCAGCGACGACACGCTGACGGTCGCCGTGCTCGATCCCCAACCGCTCGACAGCGCGCCCAAGCGCAAGTCCGGCTTCGCCACCCGCCATTGAGGAGACCGACCATGCGCTTCCTGCTTGCCCTCCTCACTGCCCTGATTGCCAGCGTCGCCCATGCCGGCCCACAGATCCAGCACTGGGTCGCCCCGACCGGCGCGCGCGTCTATTTCGTCGAGAGCCGCAGCCTGCCGATCCTCGACGTGCAGATCGACTTCACCGCCGGCGGCGCACGTAGCCCGGCCGACAAGGCAGGCGTCGCCAGCCTCACCGCCAGCCTGCTCGATGCCGGTACCCCGGACCTGGACGAAGAGCAGATCTCCGACCGGCAGGTCGACCTCGCCATCAAGCTCGGCTCCGGCTCCGACCATGACAAGGCCAGCGTCACGCTGCGCACGCTGTCTTCAGCCGAAGAGAAAACCGGAGCGCTGGCCCTAATGCGCGCCGTGCTGGCAGCGCCGACTTTTCCCGAAGCCGTGGTTGCCCGCGAAAAAGGCCGGACCATCGAGGCTCTGAAAGATGCCGACACCCGACCCGACGCCATCGCCGGCAAGCGCTTCGCGGCGGCGATCTACCCCGACCATCCCTATGGCCGCGTCGCCACGCCGGAGAGCATCGCGCGCATCGGCCGCGACGACCTAGTCGCTTTCCACAAGACCTACTACGTGGCGAAGAACGCCGTGGTGTCGATCATCGGCGACGTGTCGCGCAGCGAGGCCGAAGCCATCGCCGTGCAGCTCACCGAGGCGCTGCCGGCCGGCGGCGCGCCGGCCGCGCTGCCCGCCGTCACCCTGCCCGAACGCAACACCGTCAAGGTGGCGCACCCGGCCACCCAGTCGCACATCCACATCGGCCTGCCGGCCGTGGCGCGCAGCGACCCCGACTACTGGGCGCTACTGGTCGGCAACTACACGCTGGGCGGCGGCGGTTTCGTGTCGCGGCTGATGCAGGAGGTGCGCGAAAAGCGCGGTTACGCCTACAGCGTCTATTCCTATTTCTCGCCGCGCGTGCTGCCCGGCCCCTTCGAGATCGGCTTGCAGACCAAGCGGGAACAGGCCGAGGCCGCGCTGAAAGTCGTCGATGAAGTGCTGACCGGCTTCCTCGCCAAGGGGCCGACCGAGCAGGAACTGGCCGCCGCCAAGAAGAACCTGATCGACGGCCAGGCGCTACGCATCGACAGCAACGCCAAGCTGCTCGGCTACCTGTCGGCCATTGGCTTCTACGGTCTGCCGCTCGACTACCTCGACCAGTTCCCGCGCAAGGTCGAGGCGGTGACGCGCGACGACATCAAGGCGGCATTCCGCCGCCACGTCAAACCGGAGAATCTGATCACCGTGATCGTGGCGGCGGATTGAACAAAATCCGCATTACCGGCGGTAGCTGGCGCAGCCGCCTCATCCAGGTCACCGACACCGCAGGCCTGCGACCGACGCCGGACCGCGTGCGCGAAACCCTGTTCAACTGGCTGGGCCAGGACCTGGCCGGCTGGCGCTGCCTCGACCTGTTTGCCGGCAGCGGCATCCTCGGCATCGAGTGCGCCTCGCGCGGGGCCACCGAGGTGGTGCTGGTGGAACGGAACCCCGGGACCCTGCGCACCCTGCGGGACAACGTAGCCGGCTTCGCCAGCCCGGCCTTGCGTGTCGAACAGCGGGATGCGCTAGAATTCGCGCCCGCTCTGGCACGGCAGGGTTTGCAATTCGACCTGATCCTGCTCGATCCGCCGTATCGGCAAGGCTGGCTTCCACGCATTGCGCCCCTGCTGGCGCCGCTGGCCGCACCCGGTGCCCGCATCTACGCCGAGGCGGAGCATTACATCGCATCACTCGGGGATTGGCGGACGCTGAAGCACGGCCAGGCCGGTCAGGTTTTCTACCACTTGCTGGAACAGGCATGAACAACGGCATCGCCGTCTATCCGGGCACCTTCGATCCCTTCACCCGCGGCCATGAGGATCTGGTGCGCCGCGCCGCGCGCCTGTTCGCCCATGTCGTAGTCGGCATCGCCGAGAGCCACAGCAAGCGGCCCATCTTTCCCCTCGCCGAGCGGGTCGAGATGGCAAGGGAAATGATCCGCGATCTGCCCAACGTCAAGGTCATCGGCTTCGATGGCCTGCTGATGGAGTTCCTGCGCGAGCGCAACGCACGCGTGATCCTGCGCGGCCTCAGGGCCGTATCCGACTTCGAGTACGAATTCCAGATGGCCGGCATGAACCGCAGCCTGCATCCGGATATCGAAACCCTGTTTCTGACGCCGGGGGAGCAATACATGTTCATTTCGGCGACGATGGTGAGAGAAATCGCCTTCCTGGGGGGCGATGTCTCCAAATTCGTGCATCCGCTGGTAGCGGAACGGCTGGCGGCCAAGTTGCAGGCAAAACGTTCCTGAACATCCTGAATAGCGAGAGGAAAAGCATGTCCCTGATCATCACCGACGAATGCATCAATTGCGACGTCTGCGAACCCGAGTGCCCGAACAACGCGATTTCCCAGGGTGACGAGATTTACATCATCGATCCCGACAAGTGCACCGAGTGCGTCGGCCATTACGACACGCCACAGTGCCGTGAAGTCTGCCCCGTCGACTGCATCCCGCAAGACCCGGCCCATGTCGAGTCGCAGGACCAGTTGATGGCCAAGTTCAAGAAGCTTACCGGCGGCTGATTGCTTGCTTGATCCTTCCACCCTGCCGTTCTGGATCGCCGTTCTCCAGATCATCGCCATCGACATCCTGCTCGGTGGCGACAACGCTGTCGTCATAGCGCTGGCCTGCCGCAGGCTGACACCGGCACAGCGTTACCAAGGCATCTTCTGGGGGGTGGCGGGCGCCGTCACCCTGCGTTTCGTCATGATCTTCTTCGCTCTGAAGTTGCTCGAAATGCCGTGGCTGAAGATCGTCGGTGCGCTGCTGCTGATCTGGATCGGGGTGAAGCTGCTGATGTCCGAGGACGAAGGCGACGGCGATGTCGCGGCACCCTCCTCGCTGCTGTCAGCCATCAAGACCATCATCATCGCCGACGTGGTGATGAGCCTCGACAACGTCATCGCCGTCGCGGCGGCGGCCCACGGCAGCATGCTGCTGGTCGCCATGGGTATTCTCGTCTCGATCCCCATCGTCGTCTGGGGCAGCCAGCTGGTCCTCAAGCTGATGGATCGCTACCCGCAGGTGATCACTGCGGGGGGAGCGTTGCTCGGCTGGATTGCCGGCGGCATGATCATCTCCGACCCAGCCCTGCCGCCGAACCTGTTCGCCAGCCTACCCTTCGCCAAGTACGTGCTGTCGCTGGCGGGCGCGGTCACCGTGCTCGCGATCGGCATGCTGCTGGCCCGGCGCGCCGCCCAGGCCCGCCCATCCGCCCCGGCCGACCTGCTGGCCAACTCCAAGGAAGGCTGATATGGCACCGGTACGCAACTGGCTCATTCCTGTCGATGGTTCGGCATTGTCGCTGCGGCCGATCGAGTGGGTGCTCTCCCACCGCGAGGATTGGGTTACCCTACCCGCCGTCCATTTGCTCAGCGTCCAAACACCGCTGACGGCCGATGCCAGCCGCTTCGTCAATGCCGCGCAATTGAAAGATTACCACCGCGAAGAAGGCCTGAAGGCGCTGTCCGACGCGGCGCAGCGGCTACGGAGCGCCGGCATCGAACCCGAACTGCACGTCTCGGTTGGCGACACCGCCACGACTATCGTCGACTTCGCTGCCAGCCGCCAAGCCGACCAGATCCTGATCGGCACCCGCGGCCATACTGGGCTGGGCGGCACGCTGCTCGGTTCCGTCGCCTCGAAGGTCGCCCATCAGACGCAGATTCCCTTGCTATTGGTTCGCTAGCGACCGTGCTGCCAGCGCCGACTTTTTGGGCTGGCAGGTCTCATTCTCACTCAACGGTTGCGTAATAACGCCTTGATCGAGCTATCTATTGGCAACACGTAGTCTTGAACTGCCATAACAATATTGCTGGCCGGCTGAATGACCTTCAAATTGATGAAAACATAATCGTCGCTTTGACCATATGTACCGACGATGACAGCCTGGGCGTCATGGGTTTGCGCAAGATCCTTGATTTCCCGCGTCAGCATTAACTCGCCTTGACTGCGCTTCACATAGACGTTGTTGCGAAACTTCATTTCGACCATGTGGAAGCCCGCTTGCGTAAAGCGGGCCGACACCTGCTCGGAAACCACCCGACCAAGGGTTGAGGACTGCTCAAGATTGTCTATATTCACCACGGTAGCGATAATCAGGGGCTGCGATTTTCCGAGGGAGCCTTTTACTTGTGCCAAGAGCGCATCGGCTGCTTTGTAATTGGCCGGTATCAACGGATTATTGGCGGCCTGCTCCCAAGTCGGGAGGGGCTTTTGGGCAGTTGCGCCGGAGCACCCGACAAGTGAAACAACTACCATGGAGGCAATGACGGTAAATAGCAAATTCCTCATCATCATTCGCCTCCCATGACCTTGATGCTGCGGGATGAAACGTCTACGGCTTCATAAAGTATCTTGTCCGAGTCGGCCACGTAATACACACTCGTGTTGCGGGAAAGGTACTGATTACCGTCGCTGATGCTTGTGGTGACGATAATCTCGGTCTGCGGTGTCGCGCCAGATGCAAACTCGGACTGGAACCAGGTATAGGCATCAGTGGCTATGATGGCCGAGGCCAGTGCAGCACCCGCCGTAGCCTCCCCGACATGCAAGGCCCAGACACCGGCGGTTAATGCCGTGGCGGTACCAGTGTGCCGGTATTGGGGCCGCGTTGAAGAGAAGCTGACAACCTGCGTATCAACTTCTACCGTCAGTGCTCCCGCTGGGTTTTTCAATACCGTATGGCCACCTGAAATAAGGGCGGAGATCAGTTGATTGCCAAAGGCCCTGTCAAACGGAGACTTGGTCACTGACTGAGTAACATAAAGTGGGCGTCGGTCAGCCAGTTTCGAGGCGATCTGGGTAGCCACATCGCCAGCAATCGTGTTCCAGTGGCTTGCCGCCTGAACTTTCAGCTGCTTGGTCGTAGGGAAATTGGTGGCAAATGGCGCCTCGCTATAGGGCGTGGCGCAACCGACAACAATCGCCGCCAAGGCGAGCGCTGTTCCAACTGGACGAACTTTCATCAGCAAACCTCCCATCTCTTGTAAGTACGTTATCTAAACCTAAAACGCCTACATATTTTGTAGGCATATCAAACCCTAACATAAACACTCAATAAGCTCAATCATTTCTGTCTGAAAAATTTCCATTCAGATTGGGTTTACCGTGCGCCACGAGCTTGCCCTTACCATAGGCAAAACCATCGCCCGCTGGAGAGGGGCACAAGGGATGACCCAGGAACAATTGGCCATGACCCTTGACGTCGATCCCATTACCATTTCCCGTTTCGAACGGGGTGTGACGCTGCCGTCGCTACCTACGCTTGGCGCGCTCAAAATCCAAGTGCAACATAATCGGGAGAGAATGTTGCATGGGAA
>JACDZI010000170.1 GCA_013426785.1 Rhodocyclaceae bacterium
CCTATGATACAACTTTTTGACACACTTTCTTATCCCGAACTCAGGTTAATAAAAGAAATATTTATCCTGATGAAATATTCAAAGCTATGTGGATACCACCTGAATATATTGTAAATTATGTAAATATAGGTTATTGTCATTTTAAATTACTAGACAGGTTGGCTTCAACTGAATGGATAATTAAGGCATTAGAAGTATATTTAAATATTAAAGAAGTTGAAAATAAAGCGGAAATTCTTGGTACATATGGAAAATCTGAGACATTGGTATTAGAATCAATTTCTGATAATGATATGCCATACCCTATTGAAAAGTTAGAGATAGTACCAAGAATAAAAATAAATAAGGAAAGAAGCGATAAGTTAATTAATTCTTATTGGTATAGTAATGAACATCATACGGAATGTGGAAATTGTACAGTTTGTCAAAAGTTGTCAGATATTAATTTGACTTACCCTGTAATTTTAAAAAACAAAGCAATTGAAAACAATAATATTTGGCAAAGAAAAATTACGAAATTGCCATTTATTATACAACTAAATAAATCTGAAACCAAACGAATAGAATATAAATGAAAAATAGAATTTACTTATTACCATATATTGAAGAAGAACAATATATAGTGAATTTACCAAAAAATTGTATTTTATATAATAGATACAAAAATGATTTTCAGGAAAATTGTCTTATTTATAAAAATTCACATCAAAACAACTTTAACGCTTCAAATATTCACATTTTAAAAAAAAAAGGGTTTAAATTATGCTATACTTATGAGATGTTTGATTTTGAAAATAAGGAATTTACTATTGAAGGATATAAATCAATAATATCTGATATTCAACAAGTAGTAGAAGATGGCTTTGATTATATAATGGTTTCTAACCCTTTTATTATTGAAATTTTATGTAATGAATTTTCTGATTTAATTAAAATTATTATTTCCAGTAATTTGGAAATTAATAATGTTAGGGGAAAACTATTCTTTGATGTTTTAAATAACATATCATCAATATCTTACATTGTTTTATCTCAAAATCAATTGACAATTGAAAAGATACAAGAAATAAAAAATAAGTTTGATACTCATATAGATTTTATTGTTGAAATAGATAGATTTGCCTCGAACATTCAAGTAATTCACGAACATTACTACAATATTATTTATGGTTATTACAGTATTGAAGCAATAAAGTACATAAGTAATTTTTTAATTACACATATGGAATATATAAAAAAGAATGAAGAACTATTTTATTCATTACCTTATCTTTCATATAAAATTGGAGAAATGAATATTGATTTTACAATTATACTTAATAATTTAATTAAATGCCATTTTACACAATAAAATAAGTAATATTAAAATTATAGATTACCATTTATTCACTCATTACTGAAATATAAAAAAATTTGCTTTTAAAAACACAATTATGGATTACAAGATTATTGTTTTAGATTTTGATGGGACAATTGCAGATACAAAAGAAAGTATATTAATTACTATGAAATTTGTTGCAAATAAATTAGGATACGAAATTCCTAAAGATGCTGATATTAGTTTTTTAATAGGATTACCTTTAAAAACTACATTTCAGAAAGTTTTTAATATTAGACCCAATGAATTGGATTTAGCTATCTCTGAATATAGAACTTACTATAATGAAATTGCTATTGAATCCGTATTTCTATTTACAGGAGTTGAACATACTCTTAGGAAACTTAAGGAGAATGATTGTATTTTGACTATTGCATCGAGTAAAGGTAAACAAGCATTAATAGATATTCTAGAAAGAAATAAAATACGTGATATTTTTTCATTTGTTGCTGGCGAACAGGATGTAAAAAATAAAAAACCATCACCAGATGTTGTTAATATGATTCTGAAAAAATATTCAATAAAACCTAATAATTGTTTAGTTGTTGGTGATACTATTTATGACATTGAAATGGGACAAAAAGCATTTACAGATACATGTGGTGTTACTTATGGAAATAATACGAAAGAAGAATTACTAATACTACGACCAACTTATATCATTGAAAAATTCACAGAGTTGACAAATTTGATATTATAAAACTTCCAAGTTTATAACAACTGAGACAATAGAAATTATGGTCTGCTGAAAAAGCATTAAGTAATGAGAAAATTAATTCAATCTTTTGATCTGATACAATTAAAAAACATTTAACCATTCTTGTAGCTAATCCCCCCCCCAAAAAAAATTTGCTTTTCAATAAGTTGAACGTTTTCGAATTAAGATTTGTGTACTACAATGATGAAAAAAGTTTTTTAACTTGTGATAAGTGAATTAAACATTGCTGCGTAAAATAATAAACGTGAATTTTATTTTGTTTATAAAAAATAAAAACATTAGAAATATGTCAAAAACTTTTGTCTGAGCAACAAATCTTAAATTTCCTGACTTTGACAGTTTTCGAGCCTTCATTTTGTAAAAAGCTGTATTATAGT
>JACDZI010000171.1 GCA_013426785.1 Rhodocyclaceae bacterium
CTTCCCCTCCTTGATAAGGAGGGGAAGGGGTGGTCGGGGAATAAAGTTCCCCCCTTGTCAGGGGGGTGGGTAAGGTTCCCCCCCTGACAAGGGGGGCAGGGAAAGAGGGTCGAGCAACGGCAAGAACGCCAGCAACCAAGGTGGGTAAGGTTCCCCCCTGACAAGGGGGGCAGGGGGGTTAAAGGGTTGCCGGTTACGACGATGAAACAATGTGACAAAGTAGGAATAACAACTGGCCAGAAACCAGTTCCGCCGACCTGCATCGGCAATATCCTGTTCTTTGATAATTAGCTGAAATAATAAATAGTTTTATGTTATACTCACAAAAGGTCTGCGGAAGTCAGAAAAACCACTAATTTCAACTACAAAGAAAGGAGAAAAGACTATGAGACACAAGATGCCCGCGTTTTTTAACAGAAATATCGTGAAGTCTGCGAAATGGCCATCCCAAACACAGACCAGCAAGGCATTGGCAACCACCGCGGCCTGACCTGACCTGACTCCAGAAGGGATTACGACGGTTTTTCTTTTTCCTCCCTATGACTATATTATACATCCGCCTGACCTGACCTGACTCCAGAAGGGATTACGACTTCAATAACTTCCGGCTGACTTGATAAATATTCTTCGCCTGACCTGACCTGACTCCAGAAGGGATTACGACGTGCATTGGGGCTTTGCGTCACCGGGGATACGGGCATGGCCTGACCTGACCTGACTCCAGAAGGGATTACGACGATGATTTTTGCACCGGCAGGCAGTGGCCCAGGACAAGCCTGACCTGACCTGACTCCAGAAGGGATTACGACCGAGATTCTGGGTCTATCGTAAGCCCAGAAGCCAGCGCCGCCTGACCTGACCTGACTCCAGAAGGGATTACGACAGTTGTCCCTGCTGGTCAGCAGCGGCAGGCCGATATTGCCTGACCTGACCTGACTCCAGAAGGGATTACGACTGCAGCAGGGCGACAACCCCGCTGTCAACCTCTTTTCTGTAGCCTGACCTGACCTGACTCCAGAAGGGATTACGACCAATAACAAGCTGTCACTTGTACTTTTTTCCCACCCAGCCTGACCTGACCTGACTCCAGAAGGGATTACGACTTTCTCCTGCACCTCAGCCCGGATGCGTGGGTCGCGGGGCCTGACCTGACCTGACTCCAGAAGGGATTACGACCTCCACCCCGTGGGGGCAACTGGTCATCAAGTCGCCGCCGGCCTGACCTGACCTGACTCCAGAAGGGATTACGACGTCACCGGGGATACGGGCATGTTCCCCGGTGAGCGCGATGGCCTGACCTGACCTGACTCCAGAAGGGATTACGACAGCTTTGTGGCTCGTCGCTTACGCCAAAGTATTTCATGCGCCTGACCTGACCTGACTCCAGAAGGGATTACGACCCGCCGCAGGTGGCGGGTCGTCAGGGTGATGTGGTTGAGGCCTGACCTGACCTGACTCCAGAAGGGATTACGACCTCGTAGTCCAGACCGACCGCGTTGCACCATGATTGCCTGACCTGACCTGACTCCAGAAGGGATTACGACTTCCTCCCGTTTTTTTCGATGCGTTATTGCCTCAACTCGCCTGACCTGACCTGACTCCAGAAGGGATTACGACGTGATATGATGTCCGGCCCTGGATTGCAATATACGCCTGACCTGACCTGACTCCAGAAGGGATTACGACTCATAACTGTCTCCTTTCTGGGGTTATTCATCGAGGCCTGACCTGACCTGACTCCAGAAGGGATTACGACTTCCATGGCCAACCTCCTATTCAGGTTTTTTTACTTCGCCTGACCTGACCTGACTCCAGAAGGGATTACGACTCACCATCTTCCATTTCAATCACTGCGTCAATATTCTGAGCCTGACCTGACCTGACTCCAGAAGGGATTACGACTTTTTTAAAGCTGTTTTCTATCTCTATAACTGCGTTATTAGCCTGACCTGACCTGACTCCAGAAGGGATTACGACTCGACGGTAGGATCCTCTCCCACCGTGACCCTGTTGAGCCTGACCTGACCTGACTCCAGAAGGGATTACGACTTCATCCCCGCCGCGCCTGGCGTTGGCCTGGGGCCTGACCTGACCTGACTCCAGAAGGGATTACGACTTAGGACTTTTCTCCCCATATTGAGGAGTTCCGCGAGGCGCCTGACCTGACCTGACTCCAGAAGGGATTACGACTCCCTTTTGTTTGCTTGCTCATAGCTTGGCTTCTCGGTGCCTGACCTGACCTGACTCCAGAAGGGATTACGACCCAGCAAAAAAGCCTTCGTCTCCTCCGGCAACCCAGCGCCTGACCTGACCTGACTCCAGAAGGGATTACGACAATTCCCCGGCGTATGGTGGCCCCCAGATCGTCAGTGCTAGCCTGACCTGACCTGACTCCAGAAGGGATTACGACTTCAACCTCAAATATTCCTT
>JACDZI010000041.1 GCA_013426785.1 Rhodocyclaceae bacterium
TTCCCATGCAACATTCTCTCCCGATTATGTTGCACTTGGATTTTGAGCGCGCCCTTCATTCGATCTGTGCCGGACGCCGAAGGGAACTCCCCGCGTGCTGGCACAGACGTGGCAATCTTAGGTGTTGGGTAAGCGGCCATCCGTCTGCTCGCGTACATAACAGCATCATGCGCAGTCAGCAGCGTGTAGCTAGCCGAAAAAACTCGGCGCTGGCGGGACGGCGGTTCAGCGACCGGCCTGATTTAGCACACCGAGGAACTGCGCTGCCGGCTGGTAGCCGACCACGCGCAGGTTGGCAATCTCCTTCCCGTCCCTGAAGAAGATAATGCCCGGCGGGCCGAACAGCGAAAAGCGCTTGAGCAGCGCCTTGTCATCGTCGTTGTTGGCCGTGACATCGGCCTTGAGCAGCGTGAATTCCTTCATCTTCGCCGCG
Source organism: Rhodocyclaceae bacterium (assembly GCA_013426785.1). Classification (GTDB taxonomy): domain Bacteria; phylum Pseudomonadota; class Gammaproteobacteria; order Burkholderiales; family Rhodocyclaceae; genus Sulfuricystis. Next base: position 434 of record JACDZI010000041.1, read on the forward strand.
ACGGTGGGATCGGCGAAAGTGTATTTCTCCATTTCCTTGCACGAGACGCACCAGTCGGCATAGAAGTCAAGCATCACCGGCCTGGTCGAGGCGGCCAGCCGGGCGTCGAGTTCGGCGACGGATTTGACCTTTTCAAAAGTCGGCGCCGGCGACACGGCGGCGTCGCTGCCGCGCAGGAAATCAAGCGGCTGCAGCGGGTCGCGGCTGCCACCCACCAGCCCGACCACCAGCGTGACGCCATAGACCAGCATCAGGATGCCGATGCCTTTCCAGAAACGCTGCCAGCCGCGGGCATGCGGCGGCAGGGGGTCGATAGCATGGAGGTAGATGGCCGGCACGATCAAGAGCGCCGCCCAGCCGAGCATGCTCGCCCAAGTGGGCAGCACCGGCGAGACCAGCCACAGGGCGGTGGCGAGCAGCACCACGCCGAAGAATTTCTTGACCGCCTCCATCCACGGGCCGGCCTTGGGCAGGAAGGAGCGCGAGAAGACGCCGACCAGCAACAGTGGCGCCCCCATGCCCAGTCCCATGGCAAACAAGGCGCTGCCACCGAGCAGCGCATCCCGGGTCTGGGCAATGTAGAGCAGCGCGCCGGCCAGTGGCGCGGCCACGCAGGGGCCGACGATCAGCGCCGAGAGCGCGCCCATCAGCGTAATCGCGGGCAGCGAACCACCCTGGTGGTTGGCCGTGTCGGACAATTTCGATTGCAGGGCGGCTGGCAGTTGCAGTTCGTAGAAGCCGAACATCGAGAACGACAGCACCACGAATACCAACGCGAAGCTGCCCAGCACCCAGGCGTTCTGCAGGGCGGCGGAGAGGAGCGTGCCGCTGAAGCCGGCCGCCACGCCCACGGCGGCGTAGGTGATGGCCATGCCCAGCACGTAGGCCAGCGACAACACGAAGGCGCGCGCGTGGGTGACGGCGTGGCCGTGATTGACGATGATGCCCGAGAGGATGGGGATCATCGGGAACACGCAGGGCGTGAACGACAGCAGCAGGCCGAAGCCGAAGAAGGTGAACACCGCCACCCAGAAGCCGGCACCCTGCAGCAGTTTGGCGATCTGGCCGGATTCGTCATTCTGATCGTTGGCCGCCGTCTCGCCAGCGCCGACTTTTGCGTCGGCCGGCGCGCTGCTGCTCATTGCGGCAAGGGTGATCTTCACTTCCTGCGTCATCGGCGGATAGCAGACGCCGCCATCCCAGCAGCCCTGCGACTCGGCCTTCAACGTGAAGGGTGGCGTACCGGTGAGGATCGGGATGCGCACCACCAACTGGTCGTGATAGGTTTCGACCCGGCCGAAGAACTCGTCGTCCTTCTCCTTGCCCTTGGGCAGTTCCGGTGCGCCGAGCCTGACCGTGGCCGGTTGTGCGGCGAAGGCGATCTTCTGCCGGTACATATAGTAGTCGGGGGTGATGTCCCAGCGCGCTTCGATGGTTTTGTCGTCGAGCAGGCGGGCGGAAAAGCGGTAGGCCTGTTCCGGTTCGAGCGGTTCTTGTGAATTGGCGGCACCGGCGCAGAGGCTGGTGAGCATCAGCAACAGCAGGGCGAACAGGCGGGTCATGGGTTGGCTGGAGCCGTTTCGGATGCGACCCAGTCCAGATACGCCGGCAGGCCGTGAGCGAGTGGGACCGCGACGATCTCCGGAAGTTCATACGGGTGCTGCTGGCGGATCGCCGCTTCCAGCAGCGCGTAGCGCTCCGTCGTGGTCTTGATCAGCAAGGGTATTTCCGCAGCTTCCTCGACTTTGCCTTCCCAGCGATAAACCGACTGACAGGGCGCGAGGATATTCACACAGGCGGCCAGACGCATCTCAAGCAGATGGCCGGCGAGGGCGCGGGCGCTGGCGGGATCGGGAAGGTTGGTCAACACAAGCAAGGTTGTCATCCTGTTATTCTAACGCCCATGAAATTGACCCCCAGCCAGATTGTCCGCTTCCTCGATCGCCATGTCGTCGGCCACGACGAGGCCAAAAAGCAGTTGGCCGTGGCGGTGTATACCCATTACAAGAAGATCGCGCTGGCGGCGCCGGACCGCCCGGACATCGTCAAAAGCAACGTGCTCTTGATCGGCCCCACCGGCACCGGCAAGACGCTGATGTGCGAATCGCTCTCGCATGCGCTCGACGTGCCCTTCGTCACGGCCAACGCCACTTCGCTGTCGCAGAGCAAATACGTCAACGAGGAGATCGAGGCGATCCTGCAGCGGCTGATCGAGAAAGCCGCCGGCGACATCGCCAAGGCCCAGCGCGGCATCGTTTTCATCGACGAAGTGGACAAGCTCAGGAAGCGCGATGAAGGCGGTAGCGGCGGACGTGGCGGCGAGCATGTGCAGCATGCGCTGTTGAAGATCATGGAGGGCGCGCCGGTCAAGCTGACCGACGGACGCCACATCGACACGCGCCAGATCCTGTTCATCTGCGGCGGCGCTTTCGTCGGCCTGAACGAGATCATGGCGGACAGCCATGCCTTCGGCTTCATCTCGACCGATGATGAGGACAACCAGAAGGTGCTCGACCGCCTCAACGCGCGGGTCAAGCCGACCGATTTGTTCATGTTCGGCCTGATCCCGGAATTCGCCGGCCGCCTGCCGATCGTCGCACGTTTGCAGTCGCTGACGCGCGAGATGCTGGTACGCATCATGACCGAGCCGCAGAGTGCGCTCTACCGCCAGTTCCGCGAAATGCTGGCGCAGGAGGGCGTCGACCTGCAGATCGCCCCGGAGGTGTTCGAGCAGATCGCCGACCTGGCGATGGAATACAAGGCCGGCGCGCGCAGCCTGCGCGGCATCTTCGAGGAAATGCTGATGCCGGTGCTCTACCTGGTGCCCGACCACCCCGAGGTCAAGCAGGTGGTCATCGGTTCGCTGTTCGACAACCCGCGCTACATCGGCGCCAAGCCGGCCTGACTAATCGACGAACAGCGTGGCCGGAAACTCAAGATAGCCGCGCACCGCCTGGATGAATTTCGCGGCGTCCATGCCATCGACGACGCGATGGTCGAAGGACGAGGACAAATTCATCATCTGTCGCGCCCCCACCCTGCCGTTCTTGATCATCGGCCGCTCGACCATGCGGTTCACGCCGACGATCGCCACTTCGGGATAGTTGATGATCGGCGTGGACACGATGCCGCCGAGCAGGCCGAGGCTGGTCAGCGTGATCGTCGAACCCGACAGTTCCTCGCGGGTCGCCTTGCCGCTGCGTGCGGCGTTAGCCAGCCGGACAATTTCCCTTGCGCATTTCCACAGGTCGCAGGCTTCGGCGTGGCGGAGCACCGGCACCGTCAGGCCGCCGTCGGTCTGGGTGGCGATGCCGAGGTGGACGGCGCCGTAGCGCGTCACCACATTGGCCGCATCGTCGTAGCGGGCGTTGATCTGCGGGAACTCACGCAGTGCCAGCACCATGGCGCGCATCAGCAGCGGCAGCAGGGTCAGCTTGCCGCGCGTTGCGGCATATTTCTCGTTGAGCTTCACCCGCAGCGCCTCGCATTCGGTCATGTCGATTTCCTCGACATAGGCGAAGTGCGGAATGTGCTGCTTGGCTTCCTGCATCTTCTGCGCGATCTTTCGCCGCAGGCCGATCACCGGGACGGCTTCCGTCCGGTCGCTGGCGGGCGCGGAAAAAGTCGGCGCTGGCGGGACGGCAGTCGGCCCGCCCGCCGGGTTGATGGGGACGGCGGCAACCGATACTTGGCCACCGCCGACGAAGGCGTCGACATCCTGATGGAGGATGCGGCCGCCCGGTCCGCTGCCGGTTACGCGCCGCAGGTCGACATCGAGGTCGCGCCCATGCTGGCGCACCGACGGCGAGGCGAGCGGTTTTGCGACTGCCGCTGCGGCGAGCGGGCACTGCGGAAGTTCTGCGACGGCTACCACTGCGGGCATATCGACATTGCCGGCGCCCGCCACTTCAATGCGGATCAGCTCGCTGCCCACCGCCAACACGTCGCCGGCCTGCCCGCCGAGCCAGAGCACCGTGCCGGTGACGGGCGAGGGAATTTCCACCGTGGCCTTGTCGGTCATCACGTCGGCGAGCGTCTGGTCCTCGGCGACCGTGTCGCCCGGCTGGACATGCCATTCGGCCAGTTCCACCTCGGCGATGCCTTCGCCTATGTCCGGCATCTTGATCACATGAATGCCCATGAACTAGTTCTCCAGTGCTTTTCTGAAACCGGCGGCGACGCGCGCCGGGCCGGGGAAGTAGGCCCATTCCTGCGCGTGCGGGTAGGGGGTGTCCCAGCCGGCGACGCGCACGATCGGCGCTTCGAGGTGATAGAAGCAGTGTTCCTGTACCAGTGATACCAACTCGGCGCCGAAACCGCTGGTGCGGGTCGCCTCATGCACCACCACGCAGCGGCCGGTCTTCTGCACCGAATTGACGATAGTGTCGAGGTCGAGCGGCCACAGGCTGCGCAGGTCGATGATCTCGGCGTCGATGCCGCTTTCCTGTGCCGCCGCCGCTGCAACATGCACCATCGTACCGTAGGTCAGCACCGTCAGCGCGTTGCCCGGCCGATAGACGGACGCCGACTCCAGGGGCACGGTGTAATAGCCCTCCGGCACCGCGCCAAGCGGATGTTTCGACCAGGCGGTGACCGGCCGGTCGTGGTGGCCGTCGAAGGGGCCGTTGTAGAGCCGCTTCGGTTCGAGGAAGATCACCGGATCGTCGTTTTCGATGGCGGCGATCAGCAGGCCCTTGGCGTCGTAGGGGTTGGAGGGCATCACCGTGCGCAGGCCGCAGACATGGGTGAAGAAGGCTTCGGGACTCTGGCTGTGCGTCTGGCCGCCGTAGATGCCGCCGCCGCAGGGCATGCGGATGGTCAGCGGGGCGATGAATTCGCCGGCCGAGCGGTAGCGTAGCCGCGCCGCTTCGGAGACGATCTGGTCGGTGGCCGGGTAAACATAGTCGGCGAACTGGATCTCGGCGACCGGCCGCAGGCCGTAGGCACCCATGCCGACCGCTACGCCGACGATGCCGCTCTCTGAGATCGGCGCGTCGAAGACACGGGAGTTGCCGTATTTCTTCTGGAGGCCTTCGGTACAGCGGAACACGCCGCCGAAGTAGCCGACGTCCTCGCCGAAGATCACCACATTGGGGTCGCGTTCCAGCATCACGTCCATGGCCGAACGCAGCGCCTGGATCATGGTCATCGGGGTGGTGGCGCTCATTGCGTGGCCTCCAGTTCGGCACGTTGCCGCAGCAGATGGGGCGGCATGTCCTGATAGACATCCTCGAACATGGTCGCCACGCTATGCACATGGCTGTCGGCCAGCGTGCCGAAACTTTCCGCCTCCTTCAGGGCCGCGAGTACCTCGGCTTCCAGTTCCTGCTGCAGAGCGGCGTGGGCGTCTTCCGACCATTCGCCGCCGGCGATCAGGTGCTGTTTGAGCCGCAGGATCGGATCGCCGAGCGGGAACTTTGCCCAGTCGTCGGCCGGGCGGTACTTGGTCGGGTCGTCCGAGGTGGAATGCGCGCCGGCCCGGTAGGTGACCCATTCGATCAGCGTCGGGCCGAGGTTGTTGCGGGCGCGGTCGGCCGCCCAGCGCGAGGCGGCATAGACGGCGAGGAAATCGTTGCCGTCGACACGCAGCGAGGCGATGCCGGCGCCGATGCCGCGCGCCGCGAAGGTGGTGCCTTCGCCGCCCGCGATGGCCTGAAAGGTCGAGATCGCCCACTGGTTGTTGACGACGTTGAAGATTACCGGTGCCTGATAGACGTGGGCGAAAGTCAGCGCGGTGTGGAAATCGGCCTCGGCGGTCGAGCCGTCGCCGATCCAGGCCGAGGCGATTTTCGTGTCGCCCTTGATGGCCGAGGCCATCGCCCAGCCGACCGCTTGCGGCATCTGTGTGGCCAGGTTGCCGGAGATGCTGAAGAAGCCTGCCTCGCGCACGGAGTAGAGCACGGGCAGCTGGCGACCCTTGAGCGGATCGCGTTCGTTGGAGAGGAGCTGGCAGATCAGATCGACCAGCGGCACGCCACGGGCCATCAGCAGACCCTGCTGGCGATAGGTGGGGAAGCACATGTCGCTGTCGTCAAGCGCCAACGCGTGGGCGACGCTGACGGCTTCCTCGCCGAGACTCTGTATGTAAAAGGAAATTTTCTTCTGGCGCTGGGCGACCAGCATGCGGGCGTCGAAGATACGCGTCTTCAGCATGGCGCGCAGCCCGAAGCGCAGGCGTTCCGCGGGCAGGTCGGGCGCCCAGGGACCGATGGCGTGACCCTGTTCGTCGAGTACGCGTACCAGCGCGAAGGCCAGATCGCTGGTCTCGGCCGGCTGGGTGGTCAGCGGCGGACGCCGCGCCGCGCCGGCGGGAGAAAGGTGCAAATAGGAAAAATCGGTGTGCTGTCCGGGTCTGCCGGTAGGCTCCGGGACATGCAGCCGCAGGGGGGCTGGCTGGGTCATGCGGTCATCTCCTCGCTTGATTGTGTCTTGCGTTACGGTGACGTTTGCGTTCGGCAACGGGTAAGCTGCCGGACGCAGGGGGGTAATTCTAACTGCTCAAAGCGGCGCTGACGATCTCCTGCGCTTCGGCCACGATCTGTTGCAGGTGGGTTTCGCTCTTGAAGCTTTCGGCGTAGAGCTTGTAGATGTCCTCTGTGCCGGAGGGCCGGGCGGCGAACCAGCCGTTCTCGGTGGTGACCTTGAGGCCGCCGATCGGCGCATCGTTGCCGGGGGCGCGCGTCAGCCGGGCGGTGATCGGTTCGCCGGCCAGCGTGGCGGCGGTCACCCCTGCCGGCGAGAGTTTCTTGAACGCTGCCTTCTGTTCGGCCGTCACCGGCGTGTCGATGCGCAGGTAATGCGGCGTGCCATATTGGGCGGCGAGTTCCAGATAGTGCCGGCCGGGGTCCTGGCCGGTGACGGCGGTGATCTCGGCGGCCAGCAGGCCGAGCAGGATGCCGTCCTTGTCGGTCGACCAGGCCGAGCCATCCATTTTCAGGAAGCTCGCGCCGGCGCTTTCCTCACCGCCGAAACAGATTTTCCCGTCGAGCATGCCCTGCGAATACCACTTGAAGCCGACCGGCACTTCCAGCAGGGTGCGGCCGAGGCCGTTGACCACGCGGTCGATCAGCCCGCTCGATACCAGCGTCTTGCCGATGGCGGCGCTGGCCGGCCATTGCGGTCGGTGGGTGAGCAGGTAGCGGATGGCAACGGCGAGGAAGTGGTTGGGATTCATCAGGCCGACCGAGGGGGTGACGATGCCGTGACGGTCCACGTCGGCATCGTTGCCCCAGGCGATGTCGTACTGGTCCTTGAGGCCGACCAGGCTGGTCATGGCCCAGGGGCTGGAACAATCCATGCGGATCTTGCCGTCATGGTCGAGGGTCATGAAGCCGAAAGCCGGATCAACCTTTGGATTCACTACTTCCAGATTGAGACCATAGTGTTTGGCGATCGGCCGCCAGTAGGCGACGGCGGCCCCGCCCATGGGATCGACGCCGATCCTCAGGTTCGCGGCCTTGATCGCTGCCATGTCGATCACTTCGCCCAACGCGGCGATGTAGGGTGTCATCAGGTCGACGGCATGGGTGGTCGGCGCGGCCAGCGCCTGCGCGTACTTCAGGCATTGCACGGTACGGTTCTCGCCCGCCAGCAGCACATTGGCGCGGTGCTCGATCCAGCCGGTCACGTCGGTATCGGCCGGCCCGCCGTGCGGCGGGTTGTACTTGATGCCGCCATCCTGCGGCGGATTGTGCGAGGGCGTGATGACGATGCCGTCCGCCATGCCGTCCCGCGAACGCCGACTTTTATCTGCATTGTGCGCGAGGATGGCGCGCGAGATCGCCGGCGTCGGCGTGTAGCCGTTGTTCTGTTGAAAATGCACTGTCACGCCGTTGGCCGCCAGCACCGAGAGCACGGTCTGCTGTGCGGGCGCCGACAGCGCGTGGGTGTCCATGCCAAGGAACAGCGGGCCGGTGATGCCGGCCTTGATGCGATATTCGGCGATGGCCTGGGCGATGGCGAGCAGGTGCGCCTCGTTGAAACTGCGGTTGAAGGCGCTGCCGCGATGGCCGCTGGTGCCGAAGGCGACCCGTTGCGCTGGCTCGGTGACGTCGGGCAGCGTGAAATAGGCGGCCAGCAGGGCGGGAATATCGGTCAGGCTGGCGGCGGGGGCCGGTTGGCCGGCCAGTGGGTGAGCCATGTGTAACTCCTCCGTGTGAGGCGCCCGGGCCAATCGAAGGGATCGGGGGCATTCCTGACACTTATTCTAGTCTCCGCCAGGGACGCTAAGGGATTACCTTGAACGGCCATGAACCCGTCCCTGACCCTTTCCGACCATCGTGCCGCCCAGGCCGAAGCGCTGGCGCATGCCGGTGCCGACCAATGGGCGTCGATGGAGGCCGCGCGGCGCGAACAGGAACTCCAGAATCTGGTTGAAGCCGCCGAGCGGCGCACCGAAGCGGAACGGCTGGCCGCCGGACAGGCCGAGTTGCGCGCGGCCAACGAGGCGCAGGTGCGGCGTCTGACGATCGAGAAGGCACGGGCCGAACAGGCCGCTGAAGCCGCGCAGCGCGCCCGTCTCGAAGCCGAGGACAAAGCCTGCGACGAAGCGCTGCGCAAGGAGCAGGCCTTGTCCGATCTGGCCACCGCGTCCGCCGTACGCGCGAAACGCGAGGCGGAGATCGAAGCGCTCATCAGGGAAAGGATCGACGCCGAGCGTGCCGCCATCGCGGCCGCGCAGGAACGCATCCAGTCCGAACAGGCCGCGGAAACCCTGGCACTGGCGAAAGTGGCCGCCGAACAGGAAGAAGCACGCGTTGCCGCGCAGCGGCTGGCCGTCGAGCAGGAAGCCGCCGCCGCATTCCGTGCGCGGCAGCAGGCCGAAGCCGAGTCGTTGGCCGCACAGCAGCAGCGCGAGTTGATCGAACAGCAACTGGCGGAAGTTCGCGCCAGCGCCCCGACACCGATTGCCGTCCCGCCAGCGCCGACTATTGCTTCGCCCAGCCCGAAACCTGCCCGACCATCGGGATTTTCGGCCCGCCTGGCTGGCTTGCTGGCCGTTGGCTGCCTGATCGCCGGCACCTTGGCCGGGGGTTGGGTCGGCATGCAGCAGCCTGGCAGAGCGGCTCTGCCGGGCGATGGTCAACTGAAACTCGATACCCGGCTATCGCACGTCCAGCCACGCGAGAGCTGAGCGCGATGCGCGTCCTGTCGGTCATCCCGCCGATGACGCAGCTCAACACGCCTTATCCGTCGACGGCCTATCTCACCGGCTTCCTGCGTTCGCGCGGCTTTTCTGCCCAACAGGAAGACTTGGCGCTGGCGCTGGTGTTGCGGCTGTTTTCCCGTGCCGGTCTTGCCGCCCTGCGCGCGCCGGCGGCAAGCCATCCCGATCTGGATTTTTTTAGCACGCAATACGCACGCTATGCCGCCACCGTCGATGGCGTCATCGCCTTCCTGCAGGGGCGCGATCCCAGCCTGGCGTTTCGCATCGCCGGGCGGAATTTCCTGCCCGAGGGACCGCGCTTTGCCGCCCTCGACGAGTATGTCGATCCGGACGGGGGTGATCCGCTGGCTTGGGCCTTCGGCGCGCTGGGCATCCAGGACCGCGCCCGCCACTTCGCCACCCTGTTCCTCAACGATCTGGCCGACGTGCTGCGCATTGCCGTCGATCCTCGCTTCGAGTTCGTGCGCTATGCCGAGTCGCTGGCGCAGAGCCAGGCCAGCATCGAACCGCTCGCCCGTGCCCTCGCCGCACCGCTCACCTTGGTCGATACCTGCCTGCGCGAACTGACGCTGGCCACCATTGCCAGACACCAGCCCAGTGTGGTGCTGGTGACCGCGCCCTTCCCCGGCAATGTCTATGGCGCCTTCCGCATCGCCCAGACGATCAAGCAGCACGATCCCACCATCGTCACGGTGCTGGGCGGCGGCTTCGTCAATACCGAGCTGCGCGAGCTGGCCGAACCGCGCGTGTTCGACTATTTCGATTATGTGACCCTCGACGATGGCGAGCGGCCACTGCTCGCCCTGCTCGACCACCTGCAAGGCCGGCGGGCGCAGGACCGGCTGGTGCGCACATTCGTTCGCAACGCCGGGCAGGTGCGCTACATCGATTGCGGCGAACCGGACCTTCCTTTCGACGAAACCGGCACGCCGACCTGGGATGGCCTGCCGCTCGACCGCTACTTGTCGGTGTTGGACATGCTCAATCCGATGCACCGCCTGTGGTCGGACGGCCGCTGGAACAAGCTGACGGTGGCGCACGGCTGTTACTGGAAGAAATGCAGCTTCTGCGATACGTCGCTCGACTACATTGCCCGCTTCGAGGCGGCCAGCGCGGCCACGTTGGTTGACCGCATCGAGGCCGTCGTCGCCGAAACCGGGCAGAGCGGCTTCCATTTCGTCGACGAGGCCGCCCCGCCCAAGGCGCTGGCGACGCTGGCGGGCGAACTGTTGAAACGCAATCGCGCCATTTCCTGGTGGGGCAACATCCGCTTCGAGAAATCCTTTACGCCCGATCTGTGCCAACGGCTCGCCGACAGCGGCTGCATTGCGGTCTCGGGTGGGCTGGAAGTGGCTTCCGACCGCCTGCTCAAGCTGATGCAGAAAGGCGTATCGGTGGCACAGGTCGCCCGCGTCACGCAGGCCTTCAGCGACGCCGGCATCCTCGTGCATGCCTACCTGATGTACGGCTTTCCCACCCAGACGGTGCAGGACACGGTGGACGCACTCGAATACGTGCGGCAGTTGTTTGCCGCCGGCTGCATTCAGTCGGGTTACTTCCACCGCTTCGCCTGCAGCGTGCATGCGCCGGTCGGCCAGAACCCGGAAGCTTACGGCGTGACGCTCCAACCGTTGCCGCCGACCGCGTTCGCCAAAAACGATGTGCGCTTCACCGACCCGAGCGGCGTCGACCATGCCGCGCTCGGCGTCGCGCTCAACAAGGCGCTCTACAACTACATGCACGGCCTCGGTCTCGACGAGGACGTGCGCCACTGGTTCGGGAGCGGAAAATTGAGGGTGCCAAAGCCGCGCGTGCCGCGCCACTTCATCGAACGGGCGCTGGCGGCAGGCTAAGCGCCGTCCCGCCAGCGCCGACTTTTTTCGAGTGGCAGGGTTCGGCCAGAAGCGACCATAAGATATGCTTTGATCTTTCAAGGACGTCGAACGCAAAGCCATGTACACCCCCGCCAGTTTTAGAGAATGTCGGCCGGAAAGGCTTCATGACCTGATCGTTAACCACCCGCTGGGATTGCTAGTGACGCATGGTGTCAATGGACTGGAGGTTTCCCCTGTTCCCTTTCTGCTCTATGCCGATGAAGGCAACCACGGCGTGTTGCGCGCACACATGGCAAAAGCGAACCCGCACTGGAAATTATTGGTAGATCAAGCTGAATGTCTGATCGTGTTTCAGGGGCCCGAGGGATATGTCACGCCGTCGTGGTACCCAAGCAAAACAGCCACCCATCGAGTGGTTCCGACCTGGAATTACGCGACGGTACAGGTCTGGGGCAACCCTCGCGTCACTGAAGAGGCTGCCTGGCTACGCAGGCAATTGGACGATCTGACATCCTGCCACGAGCGGCCGCGCCCGCAACCATGGTCTGTCGGCGACGCTCCAGCAGAGTACATAACCAACCAGATGAAGGCCATTATCGGCATCGAGATTCCCATCAGCCGCATCGAAGGGAAATGGAAGATGAGCCAGAACAAGGATCAGGCGGACCGCGAGGGCGTCATCAACGGCATGCGCGCAGACGCGGACCCCCACCGCAATATCCCGGTTGCGAACCTCGTGGATCGATAGGGAAAATGTCCGCATCGGGTGAAGGTAGCCGTCCCGTCAGCGCCGATTTTTTGGTCAGGTAACCGGTGAAATTTATGCCTGAGAATTTATATGGCATTAACGGCAAAAATTATCCGCATCAGCCCAGACCCCGACAGATTCCCCATTGACGACCATGGTTTTGTCCTCGCCTGAAGCCCAACCCCATTGGCTTGGCCGCATCGTCTTCAAGCCGTGGTTTATCACCACTCTCGTCTTGGTGCTGAGCATCAAGGCATGGACGCCTAGCCTGGACAGGGTACGTGTCCCTGTTGTTCTGATGGACTTACTTCAGTAACCGGCGCCGGGTCAGGTGCAGGGCGATCGAAAAGGCGACGACTGTCATGAGCAGCAAACCCCCCACGCTGGATATCGGGTTAGCCGGTATTTCGCCGAAGACCAGCGGGCGGACGAGTTGCACCGACAGCGATAGCGGCAGCCAGGTGCTGATGGCCTGTACGAGGGGGGGCAACTGGTCCACCGGGAAAAATACCCCACACAGCAGCACCATCGGCGTGATGAACAGCGTGAAGTAATACATGAAAAAATCGTAGGAGGGCGCCAGGGCGGTGACGATCAGCCCCAGCGCCGCGAAGCACAGCCCGGTGAGGAAGATCGCCGGCAGCGCCACCAGCGCGAGCGGGCTGGAAACGAAGCCAAGCAGCGCGATCACCACCAGGATGGCTGCCCCGGAAAGGCTGGCCTTGGCGGCGGCCCACAGGCATTCGCCGGCCAGCACGTCATCGATCGAGACGGGCGCATTCATGATCGCCTCCCAGGTGCGCTGCACATGCATGCGCGAGAAGCCGGAATAGAGCGCCTCGAAGGAGGCCGCGTTCATGGTCGAGGCGCAGACGGTGCCGGCGGCGAGGAAGGCGATGTAGGACACGCCGTCGACTTGCGGCAACAATCCGCCGAGCCCATAGCCGAGCCCGAATAGATAGATCATGGGATCAGCCAGATTGCCGAGCAGCGAGGGGATGGCAAGCTTCCGCCAGACGAGAAAATTGCGTCGCCAGACCGCGAAGGCGCGTGTGGAAAGCTGCAGGGTCAACCGTCTGCGTTGATGCGTGTGACCAGCTTCTGCAGGACGACCGCCGCCTGATCGTTGGCCACCTGACAGGTACCGGCGTTCTCGTGGCCGCCACCGCCGTAATGCAGCATCAGTTCGCCGACGCTGGTCCGCGAACTCCGGTTGAGGATCGACTTGCCGGTGGCGAACACGGTGTTCTGCTTCTGCACCCCCCACAGGATGTGGATGGAAATGTTGGTGTCGGGATATAGCGCGTAGATCATGAAGCGGTTGGTCGCCCAGATCGTTTCTTCATGGCGCAGGTCCAGCACGGCCAGGTTCTTGTACACCGTGGTGCAGCGCTCGATCTGTTCCTTGGCCTTTACGGCATGCTCGAAGTAGAGATCGACCCGTTCCTTGACATCGGGTAGCTGGAGGATGTCGTCGATGCCGTGGTCGCGGCAGTACTTGATCAAATCCATCATCAACTGGTAGTTGCTGACGCGGAACTCGCGGAAGCGGCCGAGGCCGGTGCGAGAATCCATTAGGTAGTTCATCAGCACCCAGCCCTTGGGGTCGAGGATTTCGTCGCGGGTGAATTGCGCCGAATCGGCCTTGTCGACCGCCACCATCATCTCGTCGAAAGCGGCAGGGAAACGACTCCTACCGCCGTAATGCTCGAACACCACGCGGGCGGCGGAGGGCGCATCGGGGTAGATGATGTGCTCGGAACGCTCGCCGGGGTTGCGGAAGGTTTCCGACAGATGGTGGTCGAAGGCCAGATGCACGCCCGGCACGTAGGGAAGGTTGGTGGTGATGTCGCGATCGGTGATTTCCACCTTGCCGTCCTGCATGTCCTTGGGGTGGACGAACTTGATTTCATCGATCAGATCAAGTTCGTTCAGCAGCACGGCACAGGCGAGACCATCGAAGTCGCTGCGGGTGACCAGGCGGTACTTTTGTGCGGACATGTCACAACTCCTGCGAGTGGAGAAACGGCAATTTAATCAAATTTCAGCGCGACGTGGGAACTAATCAATCACGCAATTCGCGGCCGGTCAGCTTGAGAAACACGTCTTCCAGGTTGGCTGGCCGGTGCAGGGTCTTAAGTTGCGGGCGCTCGGCCAGATGCGCGAGCAGGGGCACGGCATCCGCCACATAACAGAATGCGGTTTCGCCGCTGACCTCGACGCGCCGGCTGAAACGGCCGGCTTCGGCCACCGCCCAGGCTTCCGCGCCTTCGCCATAGACCTCCACCACCTGCGGCTCGATGCGCTCGGCGATCAGCGTGCGCGGCGGGCCCACGGCAATCAGCTTGCCGGCATCGACGATGGCCAGCCGGTCGCACAGGCGCTCGGCCTCGTCCATGAAATGGGTGGTGAGCAGGATGGTCTTGCCGGCCGCCAGCAGTTTCTTCAGCCGGTCCCAGATCAGGTGGCGAGCCTGCGGGTCGAGTCCGGTGGTCGGTTCGTCGAGGATCAGCAGATCAGGATCATTGACCAGCGCCCGCGCCAGAGTCAGGCGGCGCTTCATGCCGCCGGACAGGGTGCGCATGGCGACGTCGTCCTTGCCGGCCAATCCGGCGAAGTCGAGCAGGCCGGGAATGCGTTCCCTAATCACGGCATCCTTGATGCCGAAATAACGGCCATGCACCAACAGGTTCTCGGCTGCGGTGAAATCGGGATCGAGGTTGTCGAATTGCGGCACGACGCCGACTCGCTCGCGTGCCTCGCGGGCGCGGGTGGGCACCGGCTCGCCCACCAGCGTGATGCTGCCGCTGCTCGGCGCGGTCAGGCCGAGGCAGCAGCGCAGCGTGGTGGTTTTTCCCGCGCCGTTGGGGCCCAGCAGGCCGAAACATTCGCTGCGCTCTAGCGTAAACGAAAGGCCATCGACGACGACGCGGCCCTCGTAGGCCTTGATCAGGTTCTCGACAATCAGCGGGGAATCCATAGGCCGAGCACCATACGCACCCGAGCCGGCTTTCGTCAAGTTGCGCCAGCGCGGTAACATGACGCTTTTAACCATGACAGCCATCGCCATGACCGCACTCCTCCATGCTTGGCGCTTCTTCAGGGCCGACGGCTTCGACCAGCCGCGCATCGATATCCCCGCCGACCTGCTGGCCATCGGCAGCCTCGACCAGATCCTGCTGTACGGCATCGCATTCATGGCGCGCTGACCATGCTCGAATATCGCATCCTGCCCGTCACCCCCTTCGAACAGAACTGCTCGCTGCTGTGGGACCCGGCCACGCGCCAGGCCGCGGTGGTCGATCCCGGCGGCGACGTCGCTGAAATCCTCGCCGCCATTGCCAAGCTGGGCCTCAAGGTCGAGAAAATCCTGCTCACCCACGGCCATATCGACCACGTGGGCGGCACGGTGGCCCTGGCCGCCGCGCTGAAAGTGCCGGTGGAAGGGCCGCAGCGCGACGAGGCGTTCTGGCTCGACCAGCTGCCGGAGCAGTGCCGCATGTTCGGCTTTCCCATCACGCCGGTGCTGGTGCCGGACCGCTGGCTGGAAGAGGGCGACACGGTGACGGTCGGCGGCCAGACGCTCGATGTCATCCACACGCCTGGCCATACGCCCGGCCACATCTGCTTCATCGACCGGCCCGGCAAGCTCGCCATCGTTGGCGACGTGCTGTTCGCCGGCTCGATCGGCCGCACCGACTTCCCGCGCGGCAACCACGCCGCGCTGATCGGCTCAATCCGTGAAAAGCTTTTCCCGCTGGGCGACGACTTCGAATTCATCCCCGGCCACGGGCCGATGTCGAGCTTCGGCGAGGAACGGCGCAACAACCCCTTCGTCGGCGACGATTACGTCTAGGCCAGCGCCGGCAAGGGCGCGATCGTCCAGCCGGCACTTTCCAGTACCTGCCGCAGGTGATGCGCAACCGTGACCGCTTCCGCACCGTCGCCATGCACGCAGATGCTGCCGATGGCGGTGGGGATGCGCCGGCCGGACAGGGCGATGAGCGCTTGCTCCGCCAGCATCGCCTGCACGTGGGCGGCGCAGGCGGCTGCGCCATGCACCATCGCCCCCGGCGTGGCGCGCAGGGCGAGCTGGCCGTCGTCCTGATAGGCGCGATCGGCGAAGATTTCCTCGACCACCCGCAGCCCGGCGTCGCGGCCTGCCAATAGCAGGGCCGAAGCGGCCGGTGCCAGCAGGATCAGTTGCGGATCGACCGCCTTCACGGCGCGGGCGATGGCGGCGGCGATGCCGGCATCGACACAGGACTGGTTGTTGAGCGCGCCGTGCGGCTTGACGTGGCTGACCTGCCCGCCTTCCAGCGCGGCGATGCCGGCCAGCGCCCCGACCTGATAGGCGACCAGGTTCTCGATTTCGGCGGCGGACAATTTCAGCGCCCGCCGGCCGAAACCCTGCAGGTCGGCATAGGACGGGTGGGCACCGATGCTCACCCCTTTCGCCACGCAGGCCGCGACGGTGCGGCGCATCACCTCCGGGTCGCCGGCATGGAAGCCGCAGGCGAGGTTGGCCGAGGCGACCACGTCGAGCAGGGCCGCGTCGTCGCCCATCACCCACGGGCCGAAACTTTCGCCGAGGTCGGCATTCAGGTTGATGCGCTTTTCATTCAGCATGGATGACTCCACCGACAAGATTGCAGGAATACAGTGCTTCCAGATCGGGTTCGCCGCTGTGGGCTTGGCGCAGAGTGGCGATCAGTTGCGCCAGCCGGGCTTCGTCGGCGCGCAGCGCGGCGAGCGCCTGTTCGACATTGACCGGGGCGAAGCGCAGCACATCGCCCGGCAGCCGGTGGCCAAGGCGTGGCAGGTCGGCGGCGATCACGTTGGCGATCTTGGCGTAGCCGCCCACCGTCTGGCCATCGGCCAGCAGCATGATCGGCTGGCCGTCGCCGGGCACCTGGATCGCGCCGGGCGTCACCGCATCCGAGACGATGTCGGCGCCACCGACATGCGCCAACCGCGGGCCGTCGAGCCGCAGGCCCATACGGTCGGCGGCGTGGCTGACGGTATAGGTGGCGGATAGAAAGGTCGCGAAGGCGTCGTCGGTGAAAGCCTCGCGTTGCGGGCCGGGCATCACGCGCAGCGGTTCGTCGTCGGCAAAAGTCGGCGCTGGCAGGACGGCGAATTCCGGCCCGGAAAGATTGCCGGCCCCGACCGGCAGGCGCATGCCCTCCTGCAGCAGTCGGCCGAAGCCGGCGCGCGCGTAGGTGGAACGGCTGCCCAGGATGACCGGCACGGCGAAACCGCCGGCGACGGCGAGGTAGCCGGTGCCGCCCTGCACCGCGCCAACCTTCAGCACCTCGCCCGCTGCCAGCGTCGCGCTGTGCCAGGCCGGCAGGGTTTCGCGCGTCCCGTCGCCGCGTTCGATTACCGCCATGGCGTGGGCGAGCGCCACCCGCACGGGGACAGTAGCGCGCAGGTGCGGGCCGGCGAGGCGCATTTCCAGCGCAGCGGCATCCGGCCCGTTCCGCACCAGCGCATTGGCGAGCCGCAACGAAAACGTATCCAGCGCGCCGGAAAGCGGTACGCCGAAATGGCGGTAGCCGGGGCGGCCGAGATCCTGAATGCTGGCCGGAACGGGGCAACTCAGGACTTCAAACATGCACGAACCTCACCGTGTCACCCGGCGCCACCAGCGCCGGTCGCTGCGGATGGCCGGCATCGAACATCGCCACTTCGGTGCGGCCGAGCAGGTGCCAGCCACCGGGGCTGAGCCAAGGGTAAATGGCTGCCTGCGGGCCGGCGATGGCGACGCTGCCGGGCGGCACAGCGGTGCGCGGCGTGGCCCGTCGCGGGAGGTGAAGCCAGTCGGGCAGGTCGCCCATGTACGGAAAGCCGGGCAGGAATCCGATCAGGTAGACACGCAGTTCGAGGCTGCACAGCGTGGCAATGATCTCGTCAGTGCTGCGTCCGGTGGTCGCCGCCACCTCGTCAAGGTCCGGGCCGCGCTCGCCACCGAAACGCACGGGGATTTCATGCCGTGCTGCCGGCGCCGACTTTTCCGGGGCGGCCTCGGCGGCAGCCAGCAAAGCACGCGACAATTCGTCGCGATCGGTGGCGAGCGGATCGAAATGCACGGTCAGCGAACGATAGGTCGGCACCAGGTCGCGGATGCCGGCGATATGCCGGGCGACGAGGGCGTCGCGCGCCGCCATCACCCGCGCATTCAAGGCGGGGTCGATGGCCGTGCCAAACTCCAGGGTCAGGGCGGTGTCGCCCAGTTCCAGTAGTCGTGCACTCATCCCAGCATGTGGCCGGGCAGCCAGGTGACGATGCCCGGCATGGCGTAGAGCAGCCCGACCGCGAACACCATCAGGAAGAAGGCGGGCAGGGTCTGGCGGGCGATCCAGGTGATCTGTTTGCCGGTCATGCCCTGCAGCACGAACAGGTTGAAGCCGACTGGCGGAGTGATCTGCGCCATCTCGACGACGACGACGAGGAAGATGCCGAACCAGATCAGGTCGATGCCGGCGGCGGTGATGGTCGGCTGGATCACGGCGATGGTCAGCACCACCATCGAGATACCGTCGAGGAAGCAGCCGAGGATGATGTAGAAGATCATCAGGCCGAACAGCAGCCAGAAGGGGGTCAGGCCCAGCCCGCCGATCCATTCGGCCAGGTGGCGCGGCAGGCCGAGGTAGCCCATCGACAGGGTCAGGAAGGCCGAGCCGGCGAGGATCAGCGCGATCATGCAATACAGGCGCGTCGCGCCGAGCAGGCTGTCGCGGAAGCTGTGCCAATTGAGCGAGCCCTGCAAGGCCGCAAGGACCAGGCTGCCGACCACGCCCAACGCGGCGGCCTCGGTGGCGGTGGCGATGCCGACGTAGATCGAGCCAAGCACCAGGCCGATCAGCAGCACGATGGGAATCAGGTTGCGCGCGGCGGCGAACTTCTGGAGCAGCGTGGTGCGCTCGGCCATCGGCGGAATCGCGTCCGGATGCAGCAGCGCCCAGACGACGATCCAGCCCATGAACAGCGTGGCCAGCAGGATGCCGGGCAGTACGCCGCCGATGAACAGTTTGGCGATCGACACCTCGGCGGCAACGCCATAGACGATCATGATGATCGAGGGCGGGATCAGCAGCCCCAGCGTGCCGGCGCCGGCCAGCGTGCCGATGGTGATGGCTTCCGGGTAGCCGCGCCGCTTGAGTTCCGGCAGGGTGATCTTGCCGATGGTGGCGCAGGTGGCGGCGGAGGAGCCCGACACCGCGGCGAAGATGGTGCAGCCGATCACATTGGTATGCAGCAGGCGGCCGGGCAGTTTTTCCAGCCAGGGGGCGAGGCCCTTGAACATGTCTTCCGACAGCTTGGTGCGGAACAGGATCTCGCCCATCCACAGGAACATCGGCAGGGCGGTGAGTGTCCAGGACGAGGCCGAACCCCAGATGGTGACCGCCATCGCATCGCCGGCCGGCCGCGCGGTGAACAGTTCCATGCCCAGCCAGCCGACGCCCAGCAACGCCAGGCCGATCCACAGGCTGCTGCCGAGCAGGGCGAACAGGAAAACGATCAGCGCGAAGGTGATGAGGCCATCCATGGCTGATTACTCGCTGCGCACCGGTTCGGCGTCCGGGGCGCGGTGGCGCGGGTCGTGGCCGCGTAGTACCGACACGAAGCCGTCCGCCATGGCGATGAGGAACACCAGGCAGCCGAGCGCCATGCCGAGCTGCGGAATCCACAGCGGCGTGGCGTCGTTGCCTTGCGAAATGTCGTTGAAGCTGAAGGATTGCCACGCCAGCCGGGCGGCAAACCAGGCCAGCAGGCCGGCCAGCACGGTGCCAGCGAGATGCGACCAGACCTGCAGCACGCGGTGCGTGGTCGGGCCGAAGCGGTCGAGGAACAGGGTGACGCGGATGTGCTCGCCGCGCTTCAGGGTATGGGCAAGGGCGAGGAAAGCCGCCGCCGCCATGCAATAGCCGGCGTAGGCATCGGTGCCGCGCACATGGAAATCCAGCAGACGGCCGGCGATGGACAGCAGGATCATCACCAGCGTGCCGATCATGAACAGCGCCGCCGCCCAGGCGGCGGCGCCGTACAGCACGTCGAGGACGCGCTTCAACGGTTTACTTCTTGTAGGCGTCGATGATCGCCTGGCCGTCAGCCCCGGCGGATTTCACCCATTCGGCAATCATGGTGTCGCCCACTTTCTTGAGGTCGGCTTGCAGCGCGGCAGAGGGCGGTGTGACGGCCATGCCGTTCTTGGCCAGTTCGCCGAGGTAGAACTTGGTCTTCTCTTCGCTGAGCTTCCAGCCCCGCTCTTCGGCGGCGGCGGCGGACTTGAGCAGGGCGTCCTGGCTGGCCTTGTCGAGCGCGTCGAAAGCTTTCTGCGATACCAGCACGGCATTCTTCGGTAGCCAGGCCTGCACGTCGTAGAAGTTCTTCACCTGTTCCCACACCTTGCTGTCGTAGCCGGTGGCGCCGGAGGTCATGAAGGCGCCGACGGCGCCGGTGGCGAGCGCCTGCGACAGTTCGGCGGCCTGGATGGTCACCGGCTGCGCGCCCACCAGTTCCGCGATGCGCGAGGTCTGCGGGCTGTAGGCACGCCACTTGACGCCCTTCAGGTCGGCGGCGGCAGCGATGGTGTTCTTCGAGAAGATGCCCTGCGGTGGCCACGGGATCGAGTAGAGCAGCTTGATGCCCTGCTTGGCCAGCTTGGCTTCCAGCACCGGCTTCTGCGCCAGCCACAGCTTCTTCGATTCAGCGTAGGAGGTGGCGAGGAAAGGCACGCCGTCGGTGCCGAACACCGGGT
Organism: Rhodocyclaceae bacterium; assembly: GCA_013426785.1. GTDB lineage: Bacteria > Pseudomonadota > Gammaproteobacteria > Burkholderiales > Rhodocyclaceae > Sulfuricystis. The sequence continues at coordinate 20,947 of JACDZI010000041.1, forward strand.
CTTCGTTCGAATAGCCGGACAGCAGGATCTCGCCGATCTGGGCCTGGCCGCCTTGCACCGCGCGCTTGATCTCGTTGGCCTTGAACAGCGAACCGCCCGCATGCACGGTGATCTTGAGCTTGCCGGCCGATGCCTTGTCGATGTCGGCAGCGAACTGGGTGATGTTTTCGGTGTGGAAATTGGTGGCCGGGTAGGGTGTCGGCATGTCCCAGACGGTCTGGGCCAGAACCGTGGTAGAGACAAAACCCAGTGCGGCAACGAGCGAGCGAACAGTAGCTTTCATCTGCGGATACCTCTCCTAGGGTGGATCATGGAATGGGGATGACAACCGGCGAACCATAGCGGTTCGCTCGCCCCGCGTCAATTGCTGGCTGGCGGTGCATAATCGCTGCCTCCCCAACGGCTCATTCAAGGACTGTCTTGCGCATCGGCATCGACCTCGGCGGCACCAAAACGGAAATCATCGTCCTTGCCGACGATGGGGCCGAATTGCTGCGCGAGCGGGTGGCGACCCCGCGCGGCGACTATGCGGCGACGGTGGCGACGATTGGGGAACTTGTGACCTCAGCCGAGCAAAAAGTCGGCGCTGGCAGGACGGCAACCGTGGGTGTCGGCATCCCCGGCGCCGAATCCCTGGCCACTGGACTCATCAAGAATGCGAACTCCACTTGGCTGATTGGCCAGCCGCTGCGCACCGACCTTGAAGTGGCGCTCGGCCGGCCGGTGCGGCTGGCGAATGACGCGAATTGTTTTGCCCTCTCGGAAGCGACCGACGGCGCGGCGGCGGGAGCGGCGGTCGTCTTCGGCGTAATCCTCGGCACCGGGGTGGGCGGCGGCATCGTCGTCAACGGTCGGGTGCTGGCCGGCGCCAACGCCATTGCCGGCGAGTGGGGGCACAATCCACTGAGCCCCGTGCCGGGCGAGGCGGCCGGGTGGCCCTGTTACTGCGGCCGGCGCGATTGCATCGAAACCTATCTCTCGGGCCCGGCGCTCGCGGCCGAGGGCGGCGCAGGGGACGAAGCAGTCATGGCGCGCTACGAGGCGCGGCTGGCGCGGGCGCTGGCCCAGGTGATCAATGTCCTCGACCCGGACGCGATCGTCCTCGGCGGCGGTTTGTCCAAGCTCGACCGGCTGTACGAACGGGTGCCGCGGCTGTGGGGCGTCCATATCTTTTCCGACACGGTGGCGACCCGGCTGCTGAAAGCCCGCCACGGCGATTCTTCCGGTGTGCGCGGCGCCGCCTGGTTGTGGCAGCCATGAACGCGGCCCCAGCCATCAATCCCTGGCAGCGCATTTTCGCGCCCTTCGCGGCCGGCTATTTCCTCTCCTACCTGCTGCGCAACGCCAATGCCGTCATTTCGCCCGAACTGCGGCAGGACCTCGGGCTGAACGCCGCCGACCTCGGCCTGCTCACCTCGGCCTACCTGCTGGCCTTCGGCGCTTTCCAGTTGCCGCTGGGTATCCTGCTCGACCGCTACGGCCCGCGCCGCGTCGAGGCCGGTCTGCTGCTGTTCTGTGCCGCCGGTTGCGCGCTGTTCGCCAGTGGTACGGCCCTGCCGGGGCTGGTATTGGGGCGGGCGCTGATCGGGCTGGGCGTGTCGGCCTGTCTGATGGCCAGCTTCAAGGCCTTCTCGTTGTGGTTTCCGGTCGAACGGCAGGCGTCCTTGAACGCCGCCATCATGGCAGCCGGCGGCCTCGGCGCGCTGACCGCCAGTACGCCGCTCGGTGCCCTGATGCCGGTACTCGGCTGGCGCGGCATCTTCTTTGCGCTGGCGGCGCTGTCGCTGCTGGTGGCTGGCTTGATCTTCACCACGCCGGAAAAATCGTCCGGCCAGGGGCGCGAAAGCCTTGCTGTACAACTGGCGGGCCTGGCGGCGATCTTCAGGAGTCGCGCCTTCTGGCGTTTCGCACCGCAGACCACCATGATCGTCGGCGGCTTCATGGCCCTGCAGGGCTTGTGGGCGGTGCCGTGGCTGATGACAGTAAATGGCCTGACGCGCGACGGGGCCGCTTTCCACCTGCTGCTGATGGCCGGCGCGATGCTCGCCGGCTTTCTGTTCATTGCCTTCTTCGTTACCCGGCTGACCAAGGCGGGCCTGCCGCCGGCCCGGTTGCTCGCGTTCGGCATGGCCGCCGGCCTGCTGGCGACGCTGGGTATGGTGCTGGAGATTGGCCCGAGCTGGCTGCTGTGGCCGGCGCTCGGACTGGTGTTCTCGGTTGGCAACCTGGCCTATGCGCTGCTGTCGGCCGAGTTCCCGCTCAGCCTGGGCGGACGCGCCAATACCGCGCTGAATCTAGGCGCTTTCGTCGGCGCCTTCGGCATCCAGTGGCTGTTCGGCGTGGCGGTCGATGGCTTCCAGTCGGCCGGCTTTACCCCGGCCACTGCCTACCGGATCACGCTCGCCGGCCTGCTCTGCATGCAGACGGCTGGCTGGCTCTGGTATGTGCTGGAGACCCGCCGCGCCAGAACGTGACGCCGCCGTCCTGCCAGCGCCGACTTTTCAGAACTCCAACGGATCGACGTGCAGGCCAGCGGTTGGAGTTGGTACCGCGAATGTTCTTTAATCTATTGCACCCCTGCCCCATCGTCGTTCAAAATGGTGTACCCCAATCGTTAAGCATGCCATGAGGACAACCGCCTTCATCCACGACGAACCCGCCTATTCAGCCAGTGAGGCTGCGCGCATGCTCGGCTTGCCGCTAGCCACTTTGAAAGCCTGGAGCTTCGGCCAGGCGTCAGGTGGTGGTCGCCATTTCCAGCCGGTCATCAACCCGGCCGACCAGCCGGCCAAGCTTCTTTCTTTCGTCAATTTGTGCGAACTGCATGTGCTGTCGGCAATTCGCCGCAACCACAAAATACCCTTGCCGAAGGTGCGCGCCAGCCTCGATTACGTCCAGGAAAAGCTCGGTTCGGAACGGCCATTGCTTGATCGCGATTTCAAAACCAATGGGATCGACCTGTTCGTCCAGCACGCCACCAAGTTGCTGAATGTGTCGAAACAGGGGCAACAGGCGCTGCGTGGCGAATTCGAGATGGCGCTTGCACGCATCGAACGCGACAAAAAGGGTGCTCCGATCCGTTTGTTCCCGTTCAGCCGTAGTTTGTCATCCGAAAAACAGCAACCTAAAACGGTGGTGATCGATCCGCGACTGGCTTTCGGCCGGCCGGTAATCTCGAAGGTCGCCGTTCCGACAGCGATCATTGTTGATCGTTTCCGTGCCGGCGATTCGCTTGCCGAAATGGCGGGGGATTATGGTGTCGCGGCAGCCGACATCGAAGAAGCGCTCCGCTTCGAACAGCGCCTCGCCGCCTGACGCGGCACCGCTACTGTTCATCGACCGCTGCGCCTGGAGCCGCAGGCTCGGAGAAGCACTCACGGCGGCCAATATCCCCTTCATCGCTCACCAAGAGAAGTTTGCCCCGGCTTGCCCGGACGAAGATTGGATGAAGGTTGCCGGCCGGGAAGGCTGAATTGTCCTGACCCGCGATCAGGCGATCCGGCGCAAGCCGAACGAACTGAAAGCCTTTCGCGACGCCAAACTGATTATGTTTGCACTGGCTTCCGGCAATGCTTCGGCTGAAGACACGGCACGACTCGTCGTCGATCTCTATCCGAAAATCCTGCGCAAGGCCCGGGCTGCGAATCCACCCGCAATGTTCTCCGTCACACTGGCCGGTGGCATCAATCCGGTGAGGTAGTGGCTGGAATCGGCC
>JACDZI010000172.1 GCA_013426785.1 Rhodocyclaceae bacterium
GCGTTTGTGTGTCCCGACAGGATCGACAGCATCCACGTACCAAGCACCTCCGTCACCTTCTCGTATTCCCGTGCAAAGGTCGGCAGCTTGAGCGATTTCAGATGATGAGCCAGCAGCACCTGGGGCGGCAAGGTGGTGTCTTCGGAAGTGGCACTCATGGCGACACCTCCACGCACCCTTGGCTGACCCGTGCCTGCAACAGCGCCAGATAGGCACTGACATCGGTGATGCCGACCGTGGCCTGGGGCAGAAACGGATAGGCCGACAGATCCAAACGCGGTACGCGCCGCTCGATCTTGGCGAGCACCAGATGCTTGACGGCGTCGTAGCTGATCGCCGAGAGACGCAGCGCATCCTCGACGGCGACGGCCACTTCCACGTCGCCGAAGGTTTCCAGTAGACGCAGTACCTGGATATATTCCTTGCGACCTTTCTTGCCCATTCGGGCTTCCAGTAATCGCCGCAGATGCTCGAAGTCCTCGGGCAAATCCCAGTTCTGCAACGGTGCCGCCTGGTCGAGTGCGTTGGGCTTGCGTTCCAGCAGCGCCAGATAGTGCAGCGGGTTGTAGATGAACTCTTCTTTGGCATAGCAGCGCGGATGGCGAGCGATGACTTCGTTGCCGCAGCCGATCACCACCCAGTCGACATATCCGAGCACGAAGACGTCGTGATGGCCATAGGCCGTCGGCACCAAGTAGTCGTTGTTACGGTAACGAACCAAGGCCATTGACGAGGCACTGGTGGAAACCTTCTCGCAGGGATCAAATGTGTCGGTCGGCAGCGGCTGCAAGGCTTGGCGATCACGTTGCATCCGTTCGCCGATGCTCTCCTTCTTCCCACGCAACACTGCAACCTGCCGTTTCTCGCACGCCGCCAGCAGCCGGACGTTCAGTTCGTCTACGGTGCGCACCCGGGGCAGCGGCACCATGAAATTGCGCCGTGCGTATCTGCTGGTGCTGATCACCATCAAGCATCATCGACTGCCTGTCTCGCCACAGATTTTTCTGCATCTCGTAGAAACCAATATCTTCGAGAAAATCACGTTGGATCAACTGGTTGCAAACGCCGTACTGAACGAAGAAAATCAGACCACCAGCAACCAATTGATTCTGTTATGAAATCGACCGGACAGTAATGGTCTTGCCTATGTGTTAGACTACCCGCTAATTGATCAACGGAGACGTGGCCGAGTGGTCGAAGGCACGCCCCTGCTAAGGGCGCATCTGGTTAAAATCTGGATCCAGGGTTCGAATCCCTGCGTCTCCGCCAAGTTTTTTTGCTAATGCAATCAATAGGTTGCGTTAGACTTTTCTTCGAATGCACCGATTCCGTGTCCCGATTTCCCAACGGAGGTCGGTGCGGTGCGTCTCTTTTCTCATCTGGCTAAATCTCGGCTCGGCATTTACTATCTGCGCCTGTATGTGCCCAAGTCCCTGCAATCCCTTCTCGGCACGGCGGAACTGCGCCGCTCGCTGGCGACCCGCGACCCGCGCGCGGCGCGCGACCTCGCCCACGCCCTGTCTCCCCGAGTTCGGTGCCTGTGGCGGGATATGAAGCGCAATAAAGACCTCTGGGGCGGCGTCCTCCCGCCCGACAACAAACTGGACGAGATTCTCGGCATCGTCAAACGGGTCAAATATCAGTTTCCCGACGGAACCTCATTCGAAGCGGAAGGCAGTTCCCCGCAAGAAGTCGCCGATTACATCGCCCTCGCCGCTCCGCAACTTCTGGACGGCGTCGCCGCCGCGCTGAAACCCTTCCTTTCTGACCCTCCGGCGAACTATGGCGAGCGTCCCCCGCTTGTTCGGGCAAGACGAAAGAAACTGCCGACCTATCGCGACCTCGTCGAACCCGCATTTGTCGGAAAAAGACTCGACTACAAAGGGAGGCGCACCGAACAAGACATGCGCCAGAAGGCGAATGCCTTCGCCGACTTCAAAGCGAAACTCGTCGAAGCAGGCGCGGCGGCGAACACGTTCAATAAATACGCCAGTGGAATTACGGTCGTATTCAACTACGCCATCGCCATTAACGAATATGCCGGCACGCCCCCGACGTCGCGCCTGCGCGCGAAAGTCAGCAAGACAACCTCGCGCAAGCCCTTTCGCCCTCCCGACCTGGAAGCCTATTTTGCGTCCGACAGCGCGGCGAAAATAAAGAGTCCCGCCGAGTTCTGGTTTCCGCTTCTGTCCCTTCACACGGGGATGCGCGTCAGAGAAATCGGACAACTTCAAGTCTCTGACATCTACCGCGAAGACGACTGTCAGCGATCGCAGTAATGGAGCCAGTTGAAGATCGGCGTATAGGAGCCACTTCAAGATCGCCGTAATG
>JACDZI010000042.1 GCA_013426785.1 Rhodocyclaceae bacterium
TGTGGCGCCATTACGCCGATCTTCGGTGGCTCCTTTATGGCGATCAATGACAGGCTAGGTTGTAGCGGGACATTTTCTGCGGTGATGTCACTTCTTTCCGGCCTTCTTCAGCCGCAATTGGGGTGCTGTTCATGCATCACTTTAGGATGTGTTGCATCGAGAGCCCAAAGGACATCGTGCCTGAGTTGTACTAGGCGCGGCGTGACGACCTGCATGCCGGAAATCTTGCCGAGCGTCAGGCGGGCAACATCAAGCTGCGCACACAGGTACTCGATTTGCAATTCTCGGTTGGTTTCCGGGTCGGGGTGAAACTCGGGCAGTTCGGTGCCGTTGCCGTAAAACTCGCTGATTTGCTGTGCCATATCGGCCTCCTGATTAGTTCAATGACATCAATCATGCAACACGGTTTAATTATAGGAAAACGCGCCGTGCTTGTCAATCACAAATCACGGCTTTTGGTTGCAGTGTAATTTTGTGTTATCAATCACGAAACACGGATGCCCCTTTCCGCTCCAGAGCGACGCTTCGCCGCAAAGCGGCTGCGCGCCCCTGACCTTGGACGTTGAAGCTGTAGAAAAACCCCAAATTAACCTGCCACGAGGCGTAAAAATGGCGCGATGCGGATCGCGCCGTTTTTCATTTGATCGCCGGAATATCCCACATCGCCGTCCCGCCGGCGCCGACTTTTCGCTCAACGCATCGGTTGCACCCCGTTGCCGGGCCTTTCCCGCCCCGCCGCGCTATTGCCCATATCCATGATGCGCCAGTTTCTCGATATTGTGCACCAGACAGAGAGCTTCCCCACAGCCTGGTATTCGGTCTCATTGCTTGCAGGGGTCAGCAAAGGCGCGACATAACTCCAGTGGGCCAAAGCGGCATCCAGTCTTGCATTCATTGCCAACCTCCTTACCGCAAACTAAGAATCGGCCAGCCATGCTCGCTGGCATGGGCACGCAAGGTATCGTCCGGATCGACGGCCACGGGATGGCTGACTTTGGCGAGCAGCGGCAGGTCGTTGAGCGAATCGCTGTAGAAGGTGCTGCGCTCGAAACTGCCCCACCACAGGCCGAGCGCTTCGAGCCAGGCCTCGACGCGGGTGATCTTGCCTTCGCGGAAGGCCGGCAGGCCGCGCGGTGAGCCGGTGAAACGACCGTTTTCCTGCGCCGGGACGGTGGCGATCAAGTGGGGGATGTCGAATTCGCGGCAGATTGCTCCGGTGACGAAGCTGTTGGTAGCCGTGACGATCGCGCACAGGTCGCCGGACGTCCGATGGCGCTCCACCAGGACGCGGGCCGGGGTGCCGATCAACGGGCGGATGCGGGTTGCCACGAATTCGCGGTGCCAGGCGTCCAGTTCGTTGCGGAGGTGGCGCGCCAACGGCGCGAGCTGGAATTCGAGGAAGGCATGGATGTCGAGCGTGCCGGCCTTGTAGTCGTCGTAGAAGGCCTGGTTCTTCGCTTCCTGCACCTCGCGGTCCAGGACACCTTTCGAAATGAGGAATTGCGCCCACTCGAAGTCGGAGTCGCCGGAGAGCAGGGTATTGTCGAGGTCAAACAGGGTGAGGTTCATTTTCGCGGGGGTCGAGTTGCAGTTGCAGGGCTTCCTTCAGCAGCGGCAGCGTGGCGGGCCGCTGGCGTTCCAGGGTGGCGTGGTCGAGGTGATCGAGAACCGCCATCAGCGACGGCAGGTCGCGTCGGCCGTGGGCGAGCAGGTAGCGCACTAGGCCGTCTTCCACCTTCAGGCCGCGTTCCCAGGCGTGGCGGCGCAGGGCGTCGGCCTTCTGCTCGTCGTTGAGGGTGCGGACTTCATAGATCAGCGTTTGGCCAATGCGGGTGCGCAGGTCTTCGCGCAGGGCCAGTTGCAGGGGAGGATGGCTGCCCGCCAGCAGCAGGCCGAGACCGATCATGCGGGCGGTGTTGTAGATGCGAAACAGGGCAACCTGCGCCTCGTCGTCGAGCGTATCGACGTCATCGACGATCAGCAGTCCGCCCGGTGGCGCAGAAAAGTCGGCGCTGGCAGGACGGCGTTCCAGCAGCATGGCCGGACGACGGCGCATTGCCAGTGAGGCGACGGCGGCCAGCAGGTGGGACTTGCCGCAGCCGGCCGACCCCCACAGGTAGAGGGCGTCGAAACAGCCCGGCTCGGCCAGGCCGCGTAGGCGCGACAGCAGTTCGGTGTTCTCGCCGGCGATGAAGTTGTCGAGGCTGGGCGGCTGGGCCGGCTGGAGATCGAGAAGCAGTTGGTTCAAGGCAGAAAGACCAATTCCGGTAAGATGCGCGCCAATTATCGCCGTAAAACATTACCTCCATCATGAATACACCTTCTTCCTCCATGACCTACCGCGACGCCGGTGTCGATATCGATGCCGGCGATGCACTGGTCGAACGCATCAAGCCTGCCGCGAAACGTACCATGCGTCCCGAGGTGCTGGCTGGCATCGGCGGCTTCGGCGCGCTGTTCGAAATATCGAAGAAATTCAAGGAGCCGGTGCTGGTGTCCGGCACCGACGGCGTCGGTACCAAGCTCAAGCTGGCCTTCGAATTCAACCGCCACGAAACGGTGGGGCAGGATCTGGTGGCGATGAGTGTCAACGACATCCTCGTGCAGGGCGCCGAGCCGCTGTTCTTCCTCGATTATTTCGCCTGCGGCAAGCTGGATGTCGGCACCGCTGCGACGGTGGTCGAAGGCATCGCCCATGGCTGCGAACTCGCCGGTTGCGCGCTGATCGGCGGTGAAACGGCCGAGATGCCCGACATGTACCCGCCCGGCGAATACGATCTGGCCGGCTTTGCTGTCGGCGCGGTCGAAAAATCGAAAATCATCGATGGCAAATCGATTGTTCCGGGCGACGTCGTGCTCGGACTGGCTTCCTCGGGCGCGCATTCCAACGGCTATTCGCTGGTCCGTCGCATCGTCGAGCGGGCGCAGCCCGATCTGGCGGCCGATTTCCACGGCCAGGCGTTTGCCGATGTGTTGATCGCGCCGACGCGCATCTACGTGAAGTCGCTGCTGAAACTGATGGAAACCGTTACCGTGAAGGGCATGGCCCACATCACCGGCGGCGGGCTCACCGGCAACGTGCCGCGCGTGCTGCCCGAGAATGTCGCCGCCGTGCTTGAGAAGTCGTCATGGACGTTGCCGCCGCTGTTCCAGTGGCTGCAGGCGCAGGGCAATGTGGCGGATGAGGAAATGCACCGCGTCTTCAACTGCGGCATCGGCATGGTGGTGGTGGTCGCCGCAGCGGATGCCGATCGCGCCACGGCCGCATTGCAGGCTACGGGAGAAACCGTCTATCGGGTTGGCCGCATTGAGGTGCGCCAGGCCGGCCAGGAACAGACGCTGATTGTCTGATCAGCCGCCCATCCGGGCGCGCTCTTCCCGTTGCACGTCGGTGATGAACCGCTGCAACTGTTTTTCCATACCGTGGCTGAGCTTGACGAAATGACAACCGATCCGGCCCCATACCTTGCCGCCGCGCTCGACTTCACAACTGTTTTTCACCAGCAGGTCGACTTCCAGGGTGCCGATTGCCTTGAGTTCAATACGCACGCGCGGCAATACCTGGCCGATTTCGAAGGGCAGCTTGCCGCCGGGCAGTTCCGCAGCGATACCGCCGATGCTGATATCCACGCCGGACAGCGTCATGGCCGGGCCGTCCTCGCGGGGGACGATGCAGGGCGGGCGGCGTGTCATCGGCAACACCAGCCGAAAGTAATCGCGTCGCTGCAGGCGGGTGAATTGGACCGGCAGGCGGGTGCTGAAGGCAGGACGCTTTTTGTAACTGGTTTCGTAGACCGGGCCGGTCATGAAGTGATTTTTTACGCCGTGCGGGGCGCATACGAAGTAGTTTCGATCGCTTTGCAGCAGCTTACGGTTTGCGGTTTCGCTGCCACCCCAGTCGAAGATCAGCATACCCTCCGTTTCATCGACGTCGAGCAGCACGGTGAGCACCGACTCGCTGCCTTCGTTGAAAACCACGCTGATGCGTTCGCGTTCGTTGATGAGTTGACGCAGATAGAAAACGATTTGGCGCCGATGGCTGGTCGAGAACTTCTCAAGGTCTTCCGCAGTGATGGTCTGGGTGCTCATGAATAAATCGCCGGCCTGCAGCGTTTATATTGCGGCCAAATGTTGTTCGATGTTTTGCCGTATTTTCGCAGCAGTTGCCGATTCCGCCAAGTCGAATTCAACGGCCAGATGGCCACCACAACCCAGGCCGCGCAGCCAGGTCAGTTGCCTTTTGGCAAGCTGGCGCGTGGCGTAGATACCCCGGTCCGCGAGTTCTTGCGGCGGCAGGCGGCCTTCCAGCATCTCCCAGACCTGGCGATAGCCGACGCAGCGCATCGACGGCAGTTCTGCGGATAGCCGATAACGGCTCCGCAGGTCCTCGACTTCCCCGACCAGCCCCTGGGCGAGCATGACGCGGAAGCGCTTGGCGATGCGCTCGTGCAGCATCTGCCGCGCTGGCGCCATCAGCGCAAGGCTGAGCAGACGGTAGGGCAGGGGCGAGGCCGGTTGTTTTTGCCAGAAGTCGCCGAGTGGCCTGCCCGTCAGGCGCAGCACCTCCAGCGCGCGCTGGATGCGTTGCGCGTCGGTGGGGGCGAGCCGGGCGGCCGTGGCGGGATCGAGGCTGGCCAGTTCGGCATGCAGGGCGGGCCAGCCACGCAGGGCGGCGTCGGCATCGATGGCGGCACGCAGGTCGGCATCGGCTTCCGGCAGTTCCGCCAGCCCCTCGACCAGGGCCTTGAAATACAGCATGGTGCCGCCAACCAGCAGGGGAATGCGCCCGCGCGTGGTGATCTCCGCCATCACGCGCAGGGCGTCGCTGCGGAACTGGGCGGCCGAATAGCGATCCTTGGGTGTGATCAGGTCGATCAGGTGGTGGGGGTGGCGGGCGCGGATTTCTCGGTCGGGCTTGGCGGTGCCGATGTCCATGCCGATGAAGACCTGCGCTGAGTCGAGGCTGAGCAGTTCGACGGGAAAGTACGCGGCAATCTCCAGCGCCAAATCGCTCTTGCCGCTGGCGGTCGGGCCGATCAGGGCGATGGCAGGGGGAAGATTCATTTTCCCCGCATGAACAGCTTGTCGAGCTCGGCCAGAGACAGTTGCGTCCAGGTCGGCCGACCGTGATTGCACTGGTCGGCACGCTCGGTCGCTTCCATCTGGCGCAGCAGGGCATTCATCTCCGGCAGGCTCAGGCTGCGGTTAGCGCGTACCGCGCCATGGCAAGCGAGCGTGGCGAGCAACTCGTTGCGGCGGGTTTCCAGCACGTGGCTGGCGGGTTGCCCGGCCAGATCGGCCAGCAGGGCGCGGGCCAGCGCGGCGAGGTCACCGCCGGCCAGCAGGGCCGGCACGGCGCGCACGGCCAGTTGTTGCGGACCGGTAGAAGCGATTTCGAAACCCAGCGCCTCCATTGTGACGGCATGGTCTTCCACACAGGCCAGTTCGCTTGCACTCGCCTCGAACAGCACGGGAACCAGCAACGGCTGCGTGGCCGGCCGGGCAGCCGTCGTGGCCTTGAGGCGCTCATAGAGGATGCGTTCGTGGGCGGCGTGCATGTCGACCAGCACCAGCCCCTGGGCGTTCTGCGCCAGAATATAGATGCCATGCAACTGGCCGAGCGCATAGCCGAGCGGGGTGTCGGCGTTGGCGGGTGCCGGTTCGCTGCAAGCCTGCCGCGCGAAATCGATGTAGGCGCTGGCCGCGGGCTCGCGCACCGTGAATCGTGTTTGCACCGGGGCCGAAAAAGTCGGCGCTGGCGGGACGGTCGTGATTTCCGGACGTGCAGCGGCAAGCGGTTTCGCCAAGGCGCGTTGCAGGACAAGGAAAATAAACTGGTGCACGCCGCGAGCATCCCTGAACCGGACTTCCGTTTTGGCCGGGTGGACATTGACGTCGACCGTTGCCGGGTCGAGTTCGAGGAACAGTACATAGGCCGGATGGTGTGCGCCATGCAACACGTCCGCATAGGCTTGCCGCGCGGCATGGACCAGCAGTTTGTCGCGGACGTAGCGGCCATTGACGTAGAAATACGGTTCCGCCCGAGTGGTTTTGGCGTAGGCCGGCAGGGCGGCATAGCCGGTCAGACGCAGCGGTCCCGCCTCTGCCGCGATGGGGCGGGCGTGGGCGATCAGCGGCTCGCCCAACAATTCGCGCGTGCGCCGCGAAAAGTCGGTTGTGGCGAGACGGCGTTTGACCTGGCCATCATGCGCCAGCGTGAAGGCAACGTCCGGGCGCACCTGCGCCATGCGGACGACGACATCGTCGCAATGGGCGAATTCCGTTGCCGTGGTCTTGAGGAACTTGCGGCGTGCCGGGGTATTGAAATACAGGTCGGCGACGGCGATCACCGTGCCCGCGGCGAGCGCGGCGGGCTGCGGTGTCATGCCCGTCGTCTCGATGCGCCAGGCGTGCGGGGTGTCGGCGGTGCGGCTGGTGATGGTCACGCGTGCCACCGCCGCGATGGACGCCAGCGCTTCGCCACGGAAGCCGTAACTGGCGACGCATTCGAGGTCGGCGAGGCTGGCGATCTTGCTGGTGGCATGCCGGGCGAGTGCCAGCGGCAGGTCGTCCGGCGCGATGCCGGCGCCATTGTCGGCGACGCGGATCAGCCTGACGCCGCCTTCTTCCAGTTGTATGTCGAGCTGCGTCGCACCCGCATCGAGGCTGTTCTCGATCAGTTCCTTGAGAACGGAGGCGGGGCGCTCGACCACCTCGCCGGCGGCGATCTGGCTGATGAGCAGGTCGGGGAGGGGATGGATGCGGCGCATGGTCGCGGGATTATAGGAGGGGGTGGGGTAAACTCCCGCGCCATGGAACTCCTAGCCCAGTTCATCGACATCGTCCTCCACCTCGACAAGCATCTCGCCCTGCTGGTGGCGCAATACGGGATGTGGATCTATGCCATCCTCTTTCTCATTGTCTTCTGCGAAACCGGGCTGGTGGTCACCCCCTTCCTGCCGGGCGATTCACTGCTGTTCGTTTCCGGGGCATTGGCGGCCGAAGGCATTGGCGGTGGCGGTATGGACATTCGCATCCTGATCGCGGTGCTGCTGACGGCTGCCGTGCTGGGCGACAACGTCAATTACGCCATCGGCCGCTGGGTGGGCGGCCACATCCTGCGCTGGGGTGAGGGCTCGCGCTTCTTCAATCGCGCCGCCTATGACAAGACCCACGCTTTCTACGAACGCTACGGTCCGGCGACCATGACGATGGCGCGCTTCGTGCCGCTGGTGCGCACCTTCGCGCCCTTCGTGGCCGGCGTGGCTCGCATGAACTATGCGCGCTTCTTTCCCTACGACTTTCTTGGTGCCGTGCTGTGGGTGTTCTCGCTGACGCTGTCCGGCTACTGGTTCGGCAACCTGCCGGTGGTCAAGAACAATCTGTCGCTGGTGATCGTCGGCATCATCGTCGTTTCGGTGCTGCCGGTGGCGATCGGCTGGTGGCGCGAGCGCCGCGCCGCCGCGCAGGCATGAAGCGTCGCGATGCGCTTGCCTGCCTGCTCGTCCTGCCCCTGGCCGCATGTGTTTCCGGGCCGGGCCAGTTCGCCAAGTCGGATATCGACCGCATCGCCGACCTGCATCGCCGCGAGGTGCAGGCCAGCCTCAAACGACTCGCGGAGAAGCTCTACAAGCGCAATCCGCGCGAATGGAAGAAGGGCGGACATGCCAACTTCGAAGTTGCAGTGGCCTATCTGTTCGAGCCGGCGCGCGAGGGACTGTCGCCCGATCCGGGTGGCCTGCGCGGCACGGCACTGGTGCTGGCGGGCCTTGCCGAGAGTTACCCCCATGACCGCGTGGCGGCCTTCGTCGGGGGATTGAATACCATGCTGCACGATGCCTTCGAGGGCAAGACGGTATTCTTCTTCCTGGATGACCTCGACCCCCAGAAGCTTTACAACGCAGCACGCAATGTCGAGATTGCCGCCTGGAAACTGGCCAACACGCGCCACAGCCAGCCCGAGGGCGACCTGCCGGCTGGCACGCCGCTGCTTTTTTCCAACGAACTGTCGCCTGTCCAGAATCTGAGTTTCGAGCGTGAATTCGGCCGCCTGATCGGTTACCTCGACGTGATCTGGCAGATTGCCGCCGACAAGACTCAGCGCACAGTCGTCAAGGTGGTTCAGAACGTCACGGTCGCCATGTTTTTACCCATATGAAAAACTACGTCATCCTGATTTCGGGGCGCGGCAGCAACATGCAGGCTTTGCTCAACGCCAACCTGCCCGTGCGTTGCGCTGCGGTCATCAGCAACCGGCCCGATGCGGCCGGGCTGCCCTGGGCGGCGGCGCGCGGTGTGCCAACCGTTATCGTCGACCATAAGGAATATCCTTCCCGCGAAGCGTTCGATGTCGCGCTGGGCGACGAGATCGAACGAAGGGGGGCCGATCTGGTATTGTTGGCCGGCTTCATGCGTATCCTCACCGAAGCGTTCGTGCGCCGCTTCGCAGGCCGTCTGGTGAACATCCATCCCTCCCTGCTGCCGGCCTTCCCCGGCCTGCACACGCATCAGAGCGCCATCGCGGCCGGCGTGCGCGTGCATGGTTGCACGGTGCATTACGTTACCCCGACGCTGGATTGTGGCCCGGTCATCGTGCAGGTCGCCGTGCCGGTGCTGCCCGACGATACCGCCGAGGTACTGGCCGCCCGCGTGCTGGTACAGGAACACCTCGCCTATCCGCAGGCGGCGCGCGGCATTCTCGAAGGCCGCTGCCAATGGGTGGCAGGCCACGTTGTCTGGCAGGCGGATGAGACCGCCGCTGCCGCAGCATTGCGCGTTCCCGCGGATCGATGAATGACCAGGTGCGGCGACCCTTCTGGCTGGCTCTGGTCGCGTCGCTGATGCTGCACGTGGGGGCACTGGCAGCGCCCGGCTGGGGCTTGCCGTTTTCCGAGGACGAACCGGATCTGGCGACCATCGATGCCACCCTCGCTATTCCAAAACCACGGCCGGCCCAGGCGGCCCCCGAACCGGTACCGAAGCCCAAGCCACGCCCCAAACCGGTTGCGAATGCGCCCGTGGAGAATGCGGTGGCGATGCCGCAGCAGGAAACTATGCCCGAACCTGCTGCCAGTCAGACGGAAGCCACTCCCGCCGTCCCGCCAGCGCCGACTATTGTCTATGCCGATACCTTCCCGCGCAGCGGCCGGATCATTTTTCAGGTGACGCGAGGCGAGAGCGGGCTGATCGTCGGCCAGGCGGAACATCGCTGGCGGCATGACGGCGATCAGTATGAATTGCGCGCGCTGACCCAAACCATCGGCTTGGCGGCGCTGTTCCGGCCGGCGCAGGTGGTGCAGGAAAGCCGGGGCCGCTTCGTCGCCACCGGACTCCAACCCCTCGAATTCCGGGTTGAGCGCGACGGCAAGCTGAAAGACAGCGCACAGTTCGACCTGGCCCAGCGCAACATCGTGTTGAGCGGCGGTACCAGCGCGCCGCTCGGCGACGGGGTGCAGGATCTGCTGTCGCTGTTCTATCAACTGGGGGCGGTGCCGAATGATTCTGACCGCTTCCCGATGAGCGTGACCACCGGTCGCAAGGTCGCCACCTATACTGTCTCGTTCGTTGCCACCGAGCAACTCGATACACCCTTCGGCGAACGCCCGGCGCAACACCTGACCATCACCGGTAGCAGCCGGGATGAGAACACCGAGGTCTGGCTGGATACCGCCAGCCGCCTGCCACTGAAAATCCGCTACCGTGACCGCAAGGGCGAAATCTTCGACCAGAAAATCACCGCCATCGAACTGGACAAGACACCATGAACACGCTGACCCGCAAGCTATTCGAACAGACCATCACCGCCACCAGCGAACTGCTGCGCTTCAATCAGGCCGCCGATGCAGCATTGTCCGGATTCTTCCGCGCCCAGCGCTGCGGGCCGCGCGAGCGGGCCATGATCGCCGAGGCGGCTTATGCGGTATTGCGCCGCCGGCGTTCGCTGGTGGCCTGGGCCGGCCCGGATGCCAACGTCAAGCAGTTGGTGCTGGCTGCCATGCTGCGCCATTGCGGCATCAGCCGGCGCGTGCTGGAGGGAGCGGTCTCCGCGCGCGACGCCGAGTGGCTGGCTGAACTCAAGGCGCGGCCCGAACCCGTGTTGTCGTTGGCGGAGCAGACCGACCTGCCGGACTGGCTGGTTTCACGCTTGCAGGCCTTGATGCCGGAAGCCGAACTGCTGGCGCTGGCGCGAGCGCTCAACCAGCCGGCGCCCCTCGACCTGCGCGTGAATACCTTGAAGGTGAACCGCGACGCAGTGCTGGCGCAGTTTGCCGCCGACGGCTTCGCCGCACAGGCCTGCCCGTATGCGCCGGACGGTATCCGGCTCACCGAGAAATCCTATCTTGCCAAGCACCCGCTGTTCCTCGATGGCTGCATCGAGGTGCAAGACGAGGGTAGCCAGTTGCTGGGTTATCTGCTGGCACCCAAGCGTGGCGAGATGGTGGTGGATTTCTGCGCCGGTGCCGGCGGCAAGACCTTGTTGCTGGGTGCCCTGATGCGTTCGACCGGGCGCCTGTATGCCTTCGATGTTTCCGACAAACGACTGGCGAAGTTCAAGCCCCGCCTGGCGCGCTCGGGTTTGTCCAATGTCCATCCGGTGGCCATCGCCCACGAACACGACCAGCGCGTGAAGCGCCTGGCCGGCAAGTGCGACCGCATACTGGTCGATGTGCCCTGCTCGGGACTCGGCACCCTGCGCCGCAACCCCGATCTCAAGTGGCGGCAAAGCCCGGAAAGCGTGGCGGAACTGGTCGTCAAACAGACCTCCATCCTCGCCTCCGCGGCAACCTTGCTGAAACCCGGCGGGCGACTCGTCTATGCCACCTGCAGCCTGCTGCCCGAGGAAAACCAGCAGATCGTCGAGGCCTTCCTGGCGGCACATCCTGCCTTTGTGCGCCGACCGGCGGCGGAAGTGCTGGCGGCGCAGGGTATCGCGGTTCTGTTGTCCGGACCCGATCTGCAACTCGCACCGCATACCCACGGCACCGACGGTTTCTACGCCGCCGTACTTGAGCGCATCACATGATCCTGCGGTTCCTCTTCATTGCGCTGGCCCTGCTGGCGGCACCCGTTCATGCGGTGGAATTGCCGGCCAGCGGGACGGTGGAAGCGCTGTTCACGCCGTGGGACGATGCCGAGGGCGCGCTGCTGCGCGAGGTCGGCAAGGCGAAGCGTACCCTGCATGTTCAGGCCTACCTGCTGACCAGCCGCAACATCGCACGGGCACTGTCGGATGCGCATGGCCGTGGCATCAGGGTCGAACTGCTGGCCGACCGCGAGATGGTGGCTAGGAGCGAGAACTCGCTGGTGCCGCAACTGGCGGCGACGGGTATTGTTGTGCGGCTGGAAACCCGCTACACGGCTGCGCACAATAAAATCCTGCTGATCGATGCAGAGGAAGCCTATCCCGTGGTCATCACCGGCAGCTACAACTACAGCTATTCCGCCCAGGCGCGCAATGCCGAAAACTTGCTGATCCTGCGCGACAACGGCGCGCTGGCGCGCGCCTTTCTCGCCAACTGGCGGCGCCACCGCGACGAGGCGGAGTCCTATGCCGGAGGTGCTTTGCCATGAACGTGGGCAACGAGGCCGGCAGGTTCCTACTCGACCTGTGGCAGGATCTCCAGCAGGCAGAGGTCCTCTGGCAGGTCGGTGTGCTCGCGGTGTGCTTCCTGCTGGCCTGGGGTTGCGATCGCTGGTTCCGGTCACGTTTCAGCGGTGCCGCGGTACCGGACAACCGCGCCCTCGATTTCGGGCGGCGCGGCATGAAACGGCTAGGCCTGCCGCTGACGATGCTGGTGCTGGTGCTGGCGGTACGGCCGGTGCTGGCGCAATGGCACCACGTCAACTTGTTGTCGCTGGCGCTTCCGCTGCTGACCTCGCTGGTGCTGATCCGTGCCGTCATGTTCGTGGTGCGTCAAAGTTTCTTCGCCAGCGCGCCCTGGCTGCAGAGCTTCGAGCGCATTCTGGCCTTTATCGTCTGGGCGGTGGTGGCCCTGCATATCCTCGGTGTGCTGCCCGAACTGATCGAGTTGATGGAAAGTGTGCGCTTCAGCCTCGGCAAGGAGAAACTCGATCTGTGGCTGGTGCTGCAGGGCGCTGCCGCCGTCTTGGGGACATTGCTGGTAGCGCTATGGATCGGTGCCGCCATCGAGGCGAAGTTGATGCAGGCCGAGGGACTCGACGGCAACCTGCGCCTGGTGCTGACGCGCGTGATGCGCGCCCTGTTGATCCTCGTTGCCGTGCTGATCGGCCTGCCGCTGGTCGGTATCGACCTGACGACCCTGTCGGTATTCGGCGGTGCGCTCGGCGTCGGCCTTGGCCTCGGCCTGCAGAAGATCGCCGCCAATTATGTGTCCGGATTCATCATCCTGCTCGACCGCTCGATCGGCATCGGCAACCTGGTCGAGGTGGCAGCCCAGCGCGGCGTGGTCACGCGCATCAAGACACGCTACACGCTACTGCGCAGCCCGACCGGCGCCGAGGTGATCGTGCCGAACGAGATGTTGATCGGTTCGATCATCAGCAACGAAACCCTCACCGATCCCAAGGTGCGTCTGGCGACCCAGGTGCAGGTGGCTTACGATACCGATCTCGAACGGGCGATGGCGATCCTGGTCGAGGCGGCCCACGCGCAGCCGCGCGTGCTGGCCGATCCGCCACCGAAGGCCTTTGTCATCGCCTTCGCCGATTCCGGCATCGCCCTCGAACTCGGCTTCTGGATCGCCGACCCGGAAGAGGGTTCGCTGCAAGTCAAGTCCGACATCCACCTGGCGATCTGGAAGGCATTCCAGACGGCCGGCATCGCCATTCCCTTCCCGCAACGCGAAATCCGCATGCTGCAGCCCTGAAAAGTCGGCGCTGGCAGCACGGCATCGAGGACACTCCCCATGGCAGGCGCAAGTTTGTTGGCCCTGATCGACGACATCGCGTCGATCCTCGACGATGTGGCGGCGATGACCAAGGTTGCCGCGAAGAAGACCGCCGGCGTGCTCGGCGACGATCTGGCGTTGAACGCCCAGCAGGTGTCCGGCGTCAATGCCGACCGCGAACTGCCGGTGGTGTGGGCGGTGGCGGTAGGTTCGCTGAAAAACAAGGCGATCCTCGTGCCTGCCGCGCTGGCGATCAGCGCACTGCTGCCCTGGCTGATAACGCCGCTGCTGATGGTCGGCGGGCTTTATCTCTGCTTCGAAGGTGTGGAAAAACTCGCCGAGAAGTTTCTGCACCCTCCGGCGACAGACGAAGCGGTCAAGGCTGCGACCGAGGCTGAAAAGATTCAGGGGGCGATCCGCACCGATTTCGTCCTGTCGGCCGAGATCATCGTCATCGCTCTTGGCACGGTGGCCGAGAGGCCCTTCCTGTCGCAGGTGACGGTGCTGGTCGGCATCGGCCTGCTGATGACGGTGGGTGTATATGGCATCGTCGCCGCCATCGTCAAAATGGACGATCTGGGCCTCAATCTGGTCGGCAAGGCTAACGTGGCGGCGCGTATGATCGGGCGCGGCCTGCTGCGGGCGGCACCGCTGCTGATGAAATCGCTGGCGGTGATCGGCACGGCGGCGATGTTCCTGGTCGGCGGCAGCATCCTTGGGCATGGCCTGCCGCCGGTCCATCACGCCATTGAGGTGCTGGCCGGCAAGAGTGGGCTGCTGCATTACCTCGTGCCGCCGCTGGTGGACATGCTGGTCGGTGTGGTTAGCGGGGCGCTAGCGCTGGCCGGTTTTGAGGTCGGCACGCGCCTCTGGCGCAGGCTGCGCCCTTCCTGATGAGACTATTCCGGCACGCAGATTTCGCCGCGCAGCACCCCTTGTGCAGTGCGCAGCGTCAGCAGCAGCAATACCGTGCTCAGCACCGCGAGCAGCAGCCAGCCCAGCGGTACGAACAGTCCGCCCATCCGTTCGGCCATCACCAGCGTGGCGACGGTGATGGCGGCGAGCGGGAAGGAGTAGGCCCAGGTCGACAGGAAGAAGCGGATGCGGAAGAAGCGCAACGCGTTGCTGGCCAGCAGCAGGGTGAGGAACAGGCCGACGTAGTACAGGATGCGCGCGAACGCGTCGATTTCGCCGCCCTGCAACTTGACCCAGGCGATGAAACCGACGGCAGGTGGTGCGATCAGGATGAACAGCGTCGGCGTCAGCCGCTCCGGCAGCGGCTCGTGGAAAAACAGGCGGTTCATGACGATGGTCAGCAGGACGATCCAGAACAGCAGGCCGATGCTGAAGAAGAACCACGAGATTTCGGCCGGGGCGAAGCCGACGCCGGCGACCGGCACGATGATGTTGCCGACTACCGGGATGAACCAGGCCGGATTGGCGTGCTTGATGTCGTAGCGGGTATGGTGGATCCAGCTGCTCATCACCGTCAGAGTGAAGCCCAGATGGAGGATCGCACCGACGGTCCATAAACCTTGCGCCAGCACAGCGTGTGTCTCGGCAAAGGCCACGGCCAGCAGCAGCAGTGAGATTGATGAAGCCGGGAAGAAATTGAGGCGAACCGGATGGGCGAACTCGTGCTGCACCGCCGGCCAGTGCCGTGCCATCTTGGCGAGGTAAAAGGCCGCGAGTACGCCAAAGAGGGTCAGCGCCCACCATTGCAAGGCCAGTCCGATATCGGCTGGCAGGCCAAGGACCAGATGAGCTTTTTTCCAGGCGATGGCGAGACCCGCGCTGCCCATCACGGTAGCGAAGAACGAGATCGGAAAATGTTCCAGTCGTTGGGGCGGCGCAGCGGTTGGGGGCGGTGTATTCATTGCGGTGTAAATCCTGAGCAGTAAGCTACGGCATTGTAGGCTGGAATATTAGCAATTTGTGATCCACCTTGATTGGCACCAAAAAGCTATCGGTTGCGCCGGGTAGCGCTGTCGTTAATGACATAATTCTGCCAAACCGACTGTCAAATCCGACTTGGGAGCGCTGCCGTGACCGAAACCCTTTCCGAACTGGTGTCCTATCTCGACAGTCTGCCCGAGCCGCATATCCTCTGTGATCGCAACTACCGCATTTTGGCAGCCAACAAAGCCTATCGGCGTACCTACTGCGAGGACGAGGTTAGGGTGGGGCAGACCTGCTATGCCGTCTCTCATCATTACTCGGCGCCCTGTGACCAGGCCGGCGAGGCTTGTCCGCTCAAGCAGAGCCTGGCATCCGGCCAGCGCGAACGCGTCCTGCACCTGCACCACACGCCGGATGGCGAGGCCTATGTCAATATCGAGCTGACACCAGTGCGCGGACCGGAGGGTGACATTGTCTGCTTCATCGAGAAGATGGAGCCGCTGGGTGTTTCGTCCAATGCGGCCGGCGCGCGGGCGCTGGTCGGGCGTGCCCCGGCCTTTCGGCAGATGTTCGAACTGATGGGGCGCGTTGCGCCGTCCGATGCCACCGTGATGCTGCAGGGCGAGTCCGGCACCGGCAAGGAGTTGGTGGCCAAGGCGATCCACGATGCCAGCCGGCGCGCCCATCGACCCTTCGTCGCCCTCGATTGCTCAGGGCTGACCGAAACCCTGTTCGAGAGTGAGTTGTTCGGCCACGAGAAAGGGGCTTTCACCGGGGCGGCTGGGCGCCGTATCGGTTTGGTCGAGTCGGCTACGGGCGGTACGCTATTCCTCGACGAACTCGGTGACATCCCGCTCGGGATGCAGGTCAAGCTGCTGCGCCTGCTGGAAACCGGCACCTTCCGGCGCGTCGGTGCCAGCGATTTTCTCAAGGCCGATATCCGGCTGATTTCGGCGACGCACCGCAACCTGCGCGAGATGGTGCTGGCCGAACGCTTCCGCCAGGATCTGTATTACCGCCTCAACACCTTCCCGATCCGCCTGCCGGCACTGCGCGAGCGGCGCGAAGACATTCCCTTGCTGGTCGAGGCGCTGTTGGCGCGTCTCTCTCCGGGGCGAATTTTTCGTGTTTCGCCTGCTGCGCTCACTTGCCTGCTTGAGTATGACTATCCCGGTAATGTGCGCGAGTTGCGCAACGTGCTGGAGCGGGCCACGCTGTTGTGTGATGGCGAGACAATCCAGCCGCAACACTTGCCTGTCGAAGTACTGCTACCCGAAAAAGTCGGCTCCGGCAAGACGGCAACGGCGGCGATTTCCAGCGGTACCCCGAGCCAAACCCTGGCGCAACTGGAAGAGCTGACGCTGCGACGTCGTCTGGCCGAGCACTGCGGCAACCGCAAGGCACTTGCATCGGAACTGGGAATCAGCGAGCGTACCCTCTATCGCAAGCTGCGCAATCTGGTTTCTGACTAAAATGACATGTTTTACTGTTGAAATGGCATTATTACCGCCATAATAACAGTAATTCTTTGACGGGTTATTATTGATAACCCAATTAAATCAATATCCTATAGATTATCGTCTGGCTGGCATGGCTTTTGGATAAGTGGCGGGCGGGAAGCGGTGCATTTGTATTGAGTCGCTTACTGAAAGAACGTCATGTTCCCCCCTGATCCTGACGTTTCTCGATGACCTCCTCCATTGCCGTGCGTTTGTGATACCTCCCCTCAGGTACATATGCGCAGGCTGGTCGGCGACTCACACCGCTTCTTCTTTTTTCTTTCTCACAAAAAAGCCAGCGCTAGGGCTGGCGTTTCGTCTGAGGCAAGCCGAATTACTTCAGCTTTACTTCCTTGAACAGCACGTGCTTGCGGGCCTTCGGATCATATTTTATGAACTCGAGCTTTTCCGGCGTGGTGCGCTTGTTCTTGTTGGTGGTGTAGAAGTACCCGGTCCCGGCAGTGGACTCAAGCTTGATTTTTTCACGTCCGCCCTTGGATGCCATGATTGATTACCTCCCGGTTCAAACGGCTTCGCCGCGTTCGCGCAACTCGGCGAGAACAACGTCGATGCCTTTCTTGTCGATGGTGCGCAGGCCGGCATTGGAGACGCGCAGGCGCACCCAGCGGTTTTCGGTTTCGACCCAGAACTTGCGGGCGTGCAGGTTGGGCAGATAGCGGCGCTTGGTCTTGTTGTTGGCGTGGGACACATGGTTCCCCACCATCGGGGCCTTGCCCGTCACTTGGCAGACGCGTGACATGATTTATGCTCCAGTGCTTCGGATTGCGGAAAGCCGAGTATTGTACTGGAGAGCTGAAGCGATAAGCAAGTGTTTTGCCGACTTTTTTACAGCAGTCCGCGTTCGGCGAAGGACAGCGGTCTGGCCTGTCCAGCGACGATGAAATGGTCGACCACGCGCACATCCACGAGGTCCAGCGCCTGCTTGAGGTTGCGGGTCAGCAGTTCGTCGGCCGCCGAGGGTTCGGCCACCCCGCTCGGGTGGTTGTGCGCGAAGATGACAGCGGCGGCATTGTGGGTGAGCGCCCGTTTGACCACTTCCCGTGGATAGACACTGGCCTGGGTGAGGGTGCCGCGAAACAGTTCCTCGTCGGCGATCAGGCGGTTCTGCGCATCCAGCCACAATGCCAGGAAGACTTCGTGCGGCAGGGTACCGAGCTTGAGGCGCAGCCAGTCGCGCACTATGTCGGGTGTGGAAAGGCTTGGCGGGGCGCGGAGTTCCTCGCGCAGGCCGCGCCGGGCAAGTTCAAGCGTGGCGGCGAGTTGAGCCGCCTTGGCTGGGCCGATGCCATTGACGCGCGTCAGTTCGTCCGCCGGCGCGGCGGCGAGGCGGGCCAGGCTGTGGTCGAAATGGGCAAGCAGGGTACGCGCCAGATCTACCGCGCTCATACCCTTGACCCCAACGCGCAGGAAGATCGCCAGCAATTCGGCATCGGACAGAGCAGCCGCGCCCTGTGCCAGCAGGCGTTCGCGCGGGCGTTGGTCGTCGGGCCAGTCGGTGATTGCCATGGGTTAGAATCCGGCGGTCTTTCACGGCATTGTATCTGTCATGAGTCCATTGCAAGGCAAGCGTATCGTGCTCGGCGTCACCGGCGGCATTGCGGCCTACAAGGCCGGCGAACTGGCGCGATTGCTGGTCAAGGCGGGTGCGCAAGTCGATGTGGTGATGACCGCTGCCGCTGCCCGCTTCGTCACCCCGCTGACTTTCCAGGCCCTGACCGGCCGACCGGTGTTGACCTCGCTGTGGGAAGAGGGTTTGCCCAATGGCATGTCACACATCGATGTGACGCGGGGTGCGGACTTCATCCTGGTGGCGCCGGCGACCGCTAACTTTCTGGCAAAACTGGCGCAGGGTTTTGCCGACGACCTGCTTGCCACGCTGTGCCTGGCGCGGGATTGTCCGCTACTGGTGGTACCGGCGATGAACCGGCAGATGTGGGAGGCTCCCGCCACGCAGCGCAACGTGGCATTATTGCGCGAGGACGGCGTGCCCGTCCTCGGACCTGCCAGCGGCTTGCAGGCCTGTGGCGAAACCGGCGCAGGGCGCATGCTGGAGCCCATCGAACTGTTTGACGCTTTGATTGATTTCTTCCAGCCGAAATTGCTGGAAGGTCGGCGCGTACTGCTGACCGCCGGGCCGACCTTCGAAGCGCTCGATCCGGTGCGCGGCCTGACCAACAGCAGTTCCGGCAAGATGGGCTTCGCCCTGGCACGTGCCTGCGCGGAGGCCGGGGCTGAGGTCACGCTGGTGGCCGGCCCGGTCAGCCAGCCGACGCCCATGGGAGTCGAGCGTGTCGATGTTGTCAGCGCGCTCGACATGCGTGCGGCGGTGCTGGCGCAATTGCCTGCCGATATTTTCATCGGTGTCGCCGCCGTCGCCGATTTTCGGCCGGCCGACCCGGCTGCGCACAAGATCAAGAAAGGGTCGCAGACATTGACGCTCGAACTCGTTGCCAATCCGGACATCCTCACCGAAGTGGCGGCGCACCCCAATGCGCCTTTCTGCGTCGGCTTCGCCGCCGAGAGCTGCAACCTGGCCGAATACGCCGAAGCCAAGCGGCAGGCGAAACGGTTGCCGCTGGTGGTCGGCAATCTGGTACAGGACGGACTGGGCGGCGAGACGAACAGCGTCACACTGTTCGATGCCGCAGGCGCCCGCCCGCTACCGGCGGGCGACAAACTGGATGTGGCGCGTGACATCGTCCGTCACATCGCTGCAATGATCGGGAGATAGAGCAGCCATGCATACCATCGACGTGCGCATTCTGGACCAGCGCCTGAAAGACAACCAGGGCGAATCGGCGCCGCATTACGCTACGCCTGGCGCGGCGGGTATGGACCTGCGTGCCTGCATTGAGGCGCCGGTGCGCCTGCATCCGGGCGAGACCATGCTGGTGCCGGCCGGCATCGCCATCCATCTCGACGATCCGGGTCTGGCAGCGATGATCCTGCCGCGCTCGGGCTTGGGCCACAAGCACGGCATCGTGCTGGGCAACCTGGTCGGCCTGATCGATTCCGACTACCAGGGCGAGATCTTCGTCTCGCTGTGGAATCGCGGCAAGGACGTTTTCGAACTGAACCCGCTCGACCGTATCGCGCAACTGGTGATCGTGCCGGTATTGCAAGTGGCGTTCAACGTAGTCGAGAGGTTCACGGAAAACCACCGCGGGGCCGGCGGTTTCGGCAGCACCGGCAAGGGTTGAAAAAATACACCCCGCCGTAGCGGGGTGTGTCGTTGCAGCGGCCTGGAATCAGGTCGACATCTCGGTGAGGATATTTTTCAGCCAGCTTTCCCCGTAGGCATGCTCGTCCTTTGCCAGTGAAAAATCGGCCGGCGAAATGGCGGTCGCGGACGACTTGATCTTGCCGTTCGCCAACGCGAACACCTGCGCGATGCTCACCGACTGGTGGTCGTCGATGGCGCTGTAGCAGACGTTGATGCCGGAGAATTCGACGGTCGGCTTGCTGTTCATGAGGTTAACGACGTTGATCGCGCAGAACTTGGCCTGCGAGTTGGCCGAGTAGCCGGACTTGGGCATCGGGGGGCCATCGGAAGGCAGCGCGGTAGCGTCGCCGATGATGTGCACGCCTTTGTGCTTGGTCGATTCGAAGCTGACGGCATCAACCGGGCACCACTTCTTGTCGTCGCCGACCAGGCCCGACTGGACCATGATGTTGGCGGCGCGCTGGGGCGGAATCAGGTTGATGACATCGCCCTTGAAGTCCTCGATGCCCTCGACGCTGACCGACTTGCCGGAAACATTCACCTGCGTGACCTTCTTGCCGCCGACGTACTGGAAGTTGTCCTTGTAGTAGGTACTCCAGGCCTTGGTGAACAGCGGCTTCTTGGAGACCACGTCGGGGTTGGCATCCAGCAGGATCAGCTTGGATTTCGGCTTGTGCTTCTTCAGGTAATGCGCGATCAGGCAGGCGCGCTCGTAAGGGCCGGGCGGGCAGCGATAGGGCGTGAGCGGCATGCTGATGACGACGGTGCCGCCATCAGCCATCGACTGCATCTGGTTGCGCAGCAGGGTCGATTGCGCGCCGGCCTTCCAGGCGTGCGGGAAGGCTTCGGCGGTGCGGCTGTTGTAGCCCTCGATTTCCTCGGTGCGGAAATCGATGCCAGGCGAGACGATGCAACGGTCGAAGTCCAAGGTTCCTTCGGTGGTGACGACTTTCTTCGCGGCCGGGTCGATAGCGGTGACTTCGGCGTAGAGCATCTTGATGCCGTGATTGGCCGCCAGCTTGTCGTAGCCGATGGTCTGCGCATTCAGGTCCTGGGTGATGCCGGCGATGTAGAAGTTGCTGAACGGGCAGGAGACGAACTGCCTGTTCTTTTCGATCAGCACGACCTCGATGCTCTGGTCGAGCATGCGCAAGTACTTGGCGGCGATGGTGCCGCCATAGCCGCCACCGACCACGACGACGCGCCGTGCGCCGCCCTTGGGCATGATGGCGGTGGAAGAGCCCACGGCCGGGCCTTCGGTGGCACAGCCGGCCAGGGCCAGCGTCGAAGCGCCGCCCATCAGCTTGATGAAGTTTCTGCGATCCAATGTCATGTCGTTTTCCCCCTTATTTGACGCTGGCGTAGAAGTGGAGCAGGGCATCAATTTCCTGCGGCGACAGATTCTTCACCTTCTCGGCCATCTTCTCCGGCATCTTGCGCTTGCCGGATTCGTAGAGCGACATCTGCATCTTGAGGTAGGGTAGCCACTGGCTGGCCATCACCGGCGTGTCGTCCTTGCCTTCTTTGCCGTCTTCCAGGTGGCAGCGCGAGCAGTTCGCTTCCTGCAGATCGGCCCCTTGTTTGGCCTTGGCGGCGTCGATGGTCTGCGCGGTCGAGTGGAATTTCTGCTTGGAGAAGAACGTCGCCATCGCGTCGAAGTCGGCGTCGGAATAGCCCTTCGCCAGGCGACCCATGACGGTCGAGGGACGATCGCCGCTCTTGAATTTCTTCATGGCGTCGACGATCGCCGTCTTCGACTGGCTGGCCAAGGTCGGCATGGTCAGGCCGGCACTGCCGCCATTGGTGCCGTGGCAACCGGCGCAGGCGAAGGAAATCATCTCGGGGCTGGGCGGTGCCGCAAATGCCGTTGCCGATAACGCCAGCGCCCCTGCCGCCAGCGTCCATCCACTCCATCGTTTCTTCATCGTTACCTCCTCCTGATTGTTGCGTTGTTATGAACCCCCGGTGGTGCTTCCCTCTTTTTATTGCTTGGTGACGTTGTAGTAGTACTTCACGCCATCGACCGTCTTGTCGAGGCCGAACTGGTAGTTGAGCGATACGTAGTGGTAGCGCGCCGCCGTAAAGTCTTCGTGAATCGCAAAACCGAAGTTGTAGATCTTGTCGGGCATAATGGCATGGTCGCCCTTGCCGCCACCGGCCAGCGTGCGCTCGAAGGTGACGACCCACTTGTTGCCTTCCTTGATGCCTTCTGCCTTGACCAGACCCTTGCCGCCTTCCATGACACGCTGGTCGGCAACATAGCCGTCGGCCGGCTTCTCGCCCTTGCCGCTGCGGTACTGCATCAGATCCATGAACTTGCCGCTTGCAAGGTCGGCGCCCTTGATGTACTTGGTCTTCTTGTCGTCCTTGGCGTCCTTCATGCTGCGCAGGTCGTTGTGGCAGGTGCCCCAGCAGCCGTTCAACTCTGCCCCTTCGACCGTGCCGCCCCCATCAAACATCATGGTGAGCTTCACTTCGTTCTTCTTGTCCAGCTTGAGGTCACCGTTCTGCGGCGGCACCCACTCGAAGCGGAAATAAATCTTCTCGCCGTCATGCGCCGCCTTGAAGCTGACCGGAATCCAGCCCACCTTGCCGGCTGGCGGCTTCGGTTCAAGCACGCTCTTAGAACTGCCGACCGGCTTGCCGGCGACGATCTTGTCGCCAATCTCGTTGGCATCGCCCTCGTGGCACTTCGAACAGGCGCGCTTCTTGTCGACGATGTCGGGCACGGCCGAATGGTCGTTCTTGTTCATCACCCACTCGAGGCTGGCCTGACCCGGATAAAACAGCTTGACCTTGCGCTCGGTAACCTTGCTCCAGTCAGGTGCACCGGCCCAGGCACCGCTGGCCACGAACACACCCATCACAGCCAATGCAATCTTTTTCATCGATCCCCTCCTGTATGTAAATGGTTTTATTGTCTGACAGGAAAAACGCAATCCTATCAGCCTTCTGTCTTGGCGGCACCTTGTTCTTGTTCAAGCAAATGGTGCACCGGTTTGTGGGCGATGCCCTTGTGGCATTCGATGCAGGTCTTGCCGTCTTCGATTGCCCCTTCGTGCTTGACGACGGACCGATCCTTCTGCTTTTCCGGGTCCATCGTCTTGAAGTCGTGGCAGTTGCGACATTCCTGCGAGTCGCGCTCATACATTCTTTCCCAGACACGCTTGGCCATGGTCAGGCGATAGGCTTCGAACTTCTCCGGTGTATCTACCGTACCCTTGATATGACCCATCAGGTCGCGGGCGGCCATGATCTTCTGGAAGGACTTGAAGATGTAGTCGTTGGGTGTTTTGCTACTGGCGATATGGCAGTCGGCACATTGCACGGTGGTACCACTGCGGTTCTTGTAATGGACGGTCTTCTTCAGTTCCTCGAAGGGAATCGTCATTTCATGGCAGGACATGCAGAATTCGGAACGGTTGGTGTATTCCATGCCGATGTTGAGCCCGCCCCAAAGCATGATGCCGCCCAGCAGGCCGATCGTGATCATGCGCAACATCGAACACTTGGGCGGCTTCTTCAGTGCTGCGAGCAAGCCCGGCTTGTCGTCTTGACCATCTGACATCTTTACTCCCCCTCGTTATTGTCCTTGCCTGTGGCAATGGCTTATCGGTGTGATTATCACTGGTGAGGCGGGCTTGGACAAACATGAATATCAATTGGCGTATCAAGCCGGCTTTTATATGAAAACGCTAATGTTGCTGCGCTGTCCCGCCAGCGCCGACTTTTGGGGGAGGCCTTGGCGCGTCCGTCCTGCTGGCCTTCACATGGGTAGAATTGCCATGTCATTGGGAAGTCTTGCCGTTATTCCTGACTGGAGGCCGCAATCATGAACGACAAACAACTCCCTACGCTGGGGGATAAATCCTTCGAGGCCATCAAGCAGACCAACGAACATGGCGCCGAATACTGGAGCGCCCGCGACCTGCAAACGCTGCTGGGCTACAGTCAGTGGCGGCGCTTCGAACAGGCCATCGAGCGGGCGATAACCTCTTGTGAAAAATCGGGAAATCCTCCCGGCTACCATTTTGCCGGCGCCGGCAAAATGATCGAGCTGGGCAAGGGTGGGCTGCGCGATGTGCATGATTACCAGCTCTCCCGCTTCGCCTGTTACCTAATCGCCCAAAACGGCGATCCGCGCAAGCCCGAAATCGCCCAAGCCCAGAAGTATTTTGCCGTCCAGGCACGCCGGCAGGAACTGAACGACCAGGCCGCCGCCGACATGGAACGGCTGGAGCTGCGCAAGCAAACCGCCGAGGAATTCAAAGCCCTTTCTGGCGCCGCGCAGGATGCTGGCGTGCAAAGCAAAATGTTCGGTGTCTTCCACGACGCCGGCTACAAGGGCCTCTATGGCGGCTTGGGGCGGGACGCTATCAAACAGCGCAAGGCCATACCAGAAAAGGACAATCTGCTCGACCGCATGAATGCCGCCGAGCTTGCCGCCAACCAGTTCCGCATTACCCAGACCCGCGACAAGCTCGCCCGCGACGGCGTGCTCAATCAGGCGCAGGCCATCCAGACCCATGAGCAGGTCGGCAAGGAAGTACGCGACGCCATCAAGCGCATCGGTGGGACTCCGCCGGAAAACATTCCTGCCGCCGAGCACATCAAGGCAGTCGGCTGGAACTGGACGAGCGGGAGGCGGGCGGGCTATTGAGGGATGTCGGCATGAAGCCGAATAAATAGCCCTTGAGGGTGGTTGGTGCCGTCCCGCCAGCACCGACTATTTTCATACAACGGTCGCGTATCGGCCAACTGCCGGCCTAAGGAAACACTGAATAAGTGTTGATTGGAGTGAACGATTTCATTGTCATG
>JACDZI010000173.1 GCA_013426785.1 Rhodocyclaceae bacterium
TCAAAGCAGCGAAGAAAACGCGCCAGCGGGCGAATATGCGCGGGATGTGAGCTTGATTCGCGGCTGCGACATTCAACCGGAGCCAGTGACATGGCTATGGAATGGCTGGCTTGCCGCAGGGAAGATGCACATCTTCGGCGGCGCACCCGGAACCGGCAAGACAACGATTAGCATGGGCTTGGCGGCGACCGTGACTATCGGCGGACGCTGGCCGGATGGATTTCGTTCGCCATTGGGTAACGTGGTGATATGGAGCGGCGAAGATGATCCCGCCGATACGCTTGTTCCCCGTCTTTCACTATCTGGCGCTGATCTGTCTCGCGTCTATTTCATAGGCGACATTCGGGACGGCAACGAAAGCAGATCATTCGACCCGGCGAAGGATATGGAACCGCTACGGCGCAAGCTGGCCGATATTGGCGACGTGCGCCTGCTGATCGTTGATCCTGTCGTTTCAGCGATTACCGGAGATAGCCATAAGAATGCCGAGGTACGGCGAGGGCTGCAACCGCTGGTTGATCTGGCTGGTTCAATGCGCTGCGCTCTTTTGGGTATCACGCACTTTTCCAAGGGAACCGGGGGGCGCGATCCGGTAGAGCGATTGACCGGAAGCCTGGCATTCGGGGCGCTGGCGCGGGTGGTATTGGTTGCGGCAAAGCATCAGGAGGAAGGCGAGGACGGGCGCACCGTGCGGCTTTTCTGTCGGGCAAAGTCGAACATCGGGCCGGATGATGGCGGATTCCAATACGATCTGCATCAAGCCGAACTGAAAACGCATCCCGGCATCTTCGCATCATCGGTGCTATGGGGTGAGTCAGTAGAGGGTGCGGCGCGTGATCTGCTGGCGACGGCGGATGCGACCGGCGACGATGGCGATGGCGGCAGCATGGCCGATGCCAAGCGATTCCTTTCCGATCTGCTAACCGATGGACCACTGCCTACCAAGGTCATCAAGGCGGATGCCGACGGCGCTGGTTACTCTTGGGCAACGATCAGGAGGGCGCTAAAAGCTCTCGGCGCGGAGTCTCATAAGGACGGAATGAAGGGTGGTTGGCAATGGTCAATTCCCCGAAGTTGCTCAAGAAATACCGAAGTTGCCCAACAAAAAGAGGTGAGCACCTTCGGAAAGTTTGAGCACCTTCGGCAATCCGGCGAAGTAATCGAGGTGGAAATATGACCCCGGCGACGATCATCCGCGATGCTGAAATGGACGGGGTACGGCTTGCCCTTTCACCTGCTGGAACGATCAAGGCTACCGGCGACGATGCAGCGGTTAAGCGGTGGCTGGCAACGATCCGCGAACACAAAGCCGAAATCATTGAATTGCTTAAAGTCGGCGCTGGCGATACGGCATCCGTCGGCTGGCGCTTGCACTATATCGACCGCGACCCCCTGCATGTTTTCACTTCGCCACCTGCCACCCATGCCGAGATACTTGGACGCAATCCCGATGCGATAGCGGCTGAGCCTTGCACCTTGGATGATGTGCCGACGAAACCGATTGAGAAAGGAACCGAATGATGGCGAGCAAATCGAAGAAACCGGCGACACCGGAAGCCGAGAAATACCCACGAAAAGCGATTACCTGCCAGTCCGGGCCGAGTATTGATGAGCAAGGGCGCAACTACGCGAAGTTAATCACGTCGGCGGAACTGGCGGCGTATCGAGTCATAGGCATGATGCAACCGAAGAATCTGGCCGATGAAATTGATACCCCTACATTACTGGCAACCTTGCGCGATCAAGCAGCGGCGGTTCAAACCGGTGACCTGGCCCATGCTGAGGCGATGCTGATAAATCAGGCATCTTCGCTGCAAGCCTTGTTTGTGCGGCTTACCGAGAAGGCAATGGAACAAAGCCATATGCCGAACCTTGAGGGATTCATGCGGCTGGCGCTACGGGCGCAATCACAATGCCGCGCAACAGTGGAAACACTGGCCGCGATCAAGAATCCGCCGATTGTGTACGCCCGACAAGCGAACGTGACTACCGGGCCGCAACAGATCAACAACGGGACGGCAGCATCTTCGCAGGCGGGGAATTTTGAAAATCAGCAAAGCAAACTATCAGGGGAAACTTATGAGCTATTACCGGACGCCCGATCATCGGGCAAAGCGAGCCGAGTTAATCCGCCAGTGGAAGCCCTGGCAGAAATCGACCGGACCGAAGACGTCAGAGGGTAAAGCGACAGTGAGCCAGAATGCCTATAAGGGTGGTTGGCGGCAACAGTTGAAAGAACTGCGGGCGCTACTCAAAGAACAGGAAGAAACGCTAGATGGATGGTGAGCGCCA
>JACDZI010000174.1 GCA_013426785.1 Rhodocyclaceae bacterium
GAGTCCCGTCCACTCCGCCAAGTATGGTAAAGCCGTTGTAAGTCTATGACCTGCAACGGCTTTTTCATTGGGGCTTCAAAGGCCGTTTTTCGCGCAAGTGCTACACCTAGGTGCTACACATGCCCGCGAAAGTCCCCAGCCTGTACAGGAGCCGCCACGGTGTTTTTTATTTGCGCGTTTGCTTGCCAGAGGCTGAACGACGCAACCCAAAATCCAAGGAGGTCTGGCGCAGCCTGCGGACGAAAGACGCGAAGATCGCTAAGGGCTTGGCTTTAAGATTCGCCATAGAAAAGAACTACGCCATGCCAGACAAATCCCCCAAGACCATTGCCGATGAAATCACCAACCCCCTGAGCTTCACCAGCAGGGACGGACACACCATTGCGGTCGCTGACAGGGTCGTCCTTGGCAAGCCCAACACGGCCAACGCTGGGCGCAATGTCAACGCTAAAACAAGGTTATAGCCTTGAAGTCGGCGGCGGCGCGCCGCACGATTCCGATGCATCCCGAACTGATCGCCATCGGCCTGCCGCAGTTCGTCGCCGACGTGAAGACGCTGGAACTCGGGCCCAGGCTGTTTCCGGTGCTGCGGGCGGGTGATGAAGAGGAAGAGGGCGAACTGGGCAATGCCCCCGGTAAGAAATGGGATCGTTATTTGAGGGCGGTCGGCCTGACTGACGACGCACTCACTTATCACTCTTTCCGGCGCACAGCCAACACCCTCCTCAAGAAAAAGAAGGTGCCCTTCGACATGCTTTGCCAGGTGGTCGGCCACGACATGGATCACGTCAATGAATACTATGCGAGCGACTACACCGTCACAGACCTTGCGGACATCATCTTTCCGAAGTTCGTCTTTGAGGGGCTGGACCTGACGGCGTTGCGTTATCAGCCGAGAGAGTTCAATCGGGCCATCAAGGACGGGCATGCGGCGGCATTGGTTGAGGGCGAGAAGCGTGCTCTGCGCAAGGCCCGCAAGGAGGAAATGCGGGGCGCTGCCAAGCCGCCCAACCCTGCCGCCTGAGCGGCAGGCAGTTACGCCGCCACTCTCGTCGTGCGGCCTGTACGCCGCACGGCGCTGGCAGGCTTGTCCTTCGCCAGATGGTCGATGACCACGGGCGGGCGATTCGGGAACTGCGCCACCAGTTCGAGCTTGCCCCCCATACCTTCGACGTAGCGCCGCAGCGTGGAGAGCAGCATGTCGCTGCGTTGTTCCAGACGCGAAATCGTGTCCTGCCCGACTCCCAGGACTTCGGCCAAATCTTCCTGCGTCTTCTCGACGGCCTGCCGCAAGTCCTTCAATGAGGAGAGTTCCTGCGCGCGCCGTTCGATTTTTGCGCGGCGACTGGCGGGGAGGGCTGCCATCACGTCATCAAGTTTTTTTGCCATGCTTGCGCTCCTTTGCTTTGGTTGCTGCCAGTTCCGCCAGATGCTCATCAAATCGCTTGTCGGCCACGACGATCAGCCGCTTGTAAAACCGTCGCTGGTCGGCACCGCCCTTGTCGCCACCCACCAGCAGAATCGCCTGCCGCTTCGGGTCGAAGGCGAAGGCAATGCGCCAGACACCCCCACCGCCATCGAACCGCAGTTCCTTCATGTTGGCGTGCTTCGAGCCTTTCAGACCATCCACCGTCGGCCGCCCGAGATTCGGACCGAACTCGCCGAGCAGCTTCGCATGCGCCAAAAGTTCATCCTGCACGGCTTCGTCGAGTGCCTGAAACTCGTCATCGAAGGCATCGTGGAATAGGACTGTCCAGCTCATGGACGGATTATGGACTTAAAGTAATATGGATTCAAGTCCATATCCAGAGAGCGCGACTTGAAAACGCTTTCCCTTAAGTTTCAATGAGTTGATTTTTTATGGGGACACAGAAAGGTCATTTTCCTGCCTTTCTGTGTCCCGACCTGCGCGCCATACCCACGAAAAAAAGCCCACGGTTGAAACCGTGGGCCGGGATGTTGCTCAAGCAACAGGCGACGATCAGGCCGCCATATCGAAGGTTGCATCGTTCGCCACCTTCACCGAATTTCCCTGCTGTGACACCTTGGCAGGCTTCGCCTTGGCATCGTTTGCTGCTTTGCCCTTGACCACCTTCGGCGTTGTCGCTATCGGCAGATTCTTGGGCGGTTTCACCCCCACGGGCTGATTGCCCGGATACTGATTGCCCCAGCCATCCCATCCAGCCCGCACCTCCCGGGCGAACAGCTCCATCTTGGTCAGGCCGGGGTACATATGCGCAGAACCTGATCGTCTCGGCCAACATCACCCTGGAAGCCCTACGTCAGG
>JACDZI010000043.1 GCA_013426785.1 Rhodocyclaceae bacterium
GTTGCGATGGGAGATTTACGAGCAGAAATCATGCCTACTGAAATAGGCTCTAAGATGCTCCAGACCTTACGCAAAGCGGGCGGCTCGCTCGTGATGACGGTGCCCAAGCCGTTTATTGACCAGAATGGACTGGGCGAAGGATCCCAAGTTGAGCTTCATCTCTTGGGGAAGAAAATGACTGTCGAGGCACCGACCCGCCCACGTTACAAGCTGGCTGACCTGATGGCCGAGATGCCAACAGGGCTGCCGCGTGTCGAAGGCTGGGACGAAATGCCTGATGTCGGGCTGGAGAACGGCTGATGACGTACCTGCCGAACCGTGGCGACATCGTCCATCTCGACTTCGACCCATCGTCGGGTCGAGAAATGAAAGGCCCGCATTTTGGGCTTGTCTTGAGTGGCAAAGTCTTTAACCAGCAAGGACTGGCAATGATTTGCCCGGTTTCGCAGGGCGCAGCCGCCGTGGCACGTACGTACGGAACGGTGGTCACGTTGCTCGGCGCAGGTACGGATACTCAAGGTGCGGTGCATTGCCACCAATTAAAGTCCTTGGACTGGCGTGCGCGAAACGTGCGCCTCAAGGAAACCGTGCCCCAGTACGTCGTTGACGAAGTCCTGGCCAGAGTCGAAGCCATTCTGTTTGATTGATGCCCCCCAGGCAGGGAGGGTGAAGGACCGTCCGTGGCCAAGCTCATCACGTGCCTCAGCATCCCTTGGGAATCAGTCCCAAAAGTGAGGTGCGCGAGAGTCGAGGAACCGCCACTTTGGCGTCGGGAAATCCAGCGTGGTGCCGAGCACCTGAAACACCAGGTAGCGGTTCTCCGACCGGTAGCCATGCCAGCGCAATGCCGCCAAGGCGAGTGAATGAGCCGCGTCGTAGGCCAGAATGAAACGGCTGTCCGGTGAAAGCCCGGGAACTTCGGCATCCGGCAGTTTTCGGCGGGCCGACCTGACGAGGCCGTCGAATTCGGCTTGATCCGGCGGCTCAGCCTTGAGCTTGCCGATCTTCTCCAGTTTCTGAAGGGCGGCTGGTGGGGAGGTCATGTTCCTGTCCGATGAGCATCAGTTTCGGCTGCTGGAGGACGCGCGTCACGAAGTGATTGTCGGCGTCGAGTTTCTTCATGAAGTCGCTCGAAGAATAGAGGGTCGGGTTAATCTTCCGCCCGATCGTCTCCTCGGGCGTGGTTAATACTTCGTACAGGCGACTGTAGTCGAGGTCATCGGCGACCACCATCAGGTCGATGTCACTTTTCGCGGTGTCGATGCCCTTCGCCACCGAGCCATAGATGAAGGCAAAGCGGATCGCTGGCCCTAGGGCAGACAACGCCTCACGCAGTACATCCCCAAGCCCGAAGGTCTTCAGGGTCAGTGACCGCAACTCGGCAAACACCGGGCTAGCGCGGTTGGCCTGGAAGTGCTTCTGGTTGCCGAGGGAGGTGACTGTGACGAGACCCGACCCGGCAAGGCGTTCCAGCTCGCGCTGCAGCGCACCCCGGCCGGTCTTGGCCAGCCGCAAGATCTCGTTGATGTAATAGGTTCGATCAGGATTGCCGAACAGCAGGGCAAGGATCCGTTGTTGTCCGGAGGAGAAGAGGGCATCGGCAATCGTGACGGGTAAATGATTGGTCATGGTGAGCGTAACGGAAGGTGAAGCGGCAAGACAATCCCCAATACAGGGATGATTGTCCCCTTAATGGGTTGGTTTGTCCATTCTCATCGGTATCCTTGAAGTGGGGATGATCGTCCCTGTTGTGGGGATGTTACATGCCGGCCTGCCCAGTGTGCCTGCCTTTTGCAGCGTGATTTGCCCGGTCCGAGGCAAGCGCGGTCGGCTGGTAAGGCGGGGCGCTGGATCAACAATCCAATCACCCGAGTGGTTGGTCCTGGCGATTACGGACGAAAAATAAGTGCTAGCAACACTCCCAAGCTTGGCACCTTGGTCACCCTGAAACTTGAATCCAAGGTGCAACCTCTAACACCGCCGCATCGAATCCTGTGCAACGAGGCCGATCTGGATGCCTGAGTGGCCGAGGTACGTAAAGCCATCCTGGCCAAGCTCCCCGATGGGCCGGTTCAGTTATAGATATTGCACCAAGGCGCAATATAACATTTACAAACATTGCTCTTTAATGCAATATGTAGATTCTCCATCTTGCATTGAGATGCAAAGTCATGAAATCGAACTTCTCTGAACTCAAGCTCCGCCAACTCGACGCCAACCTCAACCGTTGGCGCAGCGCCGACTTGCCGCCGCGTCCGCCATCGGGCTGGATCAAGGCCGTCCGTGAGTGCCTGGGCATGGCCGCGACCCACCTCGCCGCCCGGCTGGGGGTCACCACCTCCACCGTTACCCGGCTGGAGACCTCCGAGGCCGATGACACCATCAGCCTGGCCACCTTGCGCCGTGCCGCCGAAGCCTTGGGCTGCGAGTTGCATTACGCTCTGGTGCCCAAGCAGTCCCTGGCTGACACCCTGGAAAACCGCGCACTGGCACTGGCACGCCAGCAAATGGCATCCGTCAGCCACACCATGGCGCTGGAAGCGCAAGCCACGTCGCGCGAAACG
This sequence comes from Rhodocyclaceae bacterium, assembly GCA_013426785.1. Taxonomy (GTDB): domain Bacteria; phylum Pseudomonadota; class Gammaproteobacteria; order Burkholderiales; family Rhodocyclaceae; genus Sulfuricystis. Next base: position 2,565 of record JACDZI010000043.1, read on the forward strand.
GTCGATGTGCAGACCCGCACCCTGGCCGACAACCTGCTCAAGGGTTCGCGGCGCGCCCTTTGGAAACAACCGGAGCGGGAAGCCAGATAGAGATGGCTGTCAAACTCGACTATCCCCCCGGTGCCACGCCGCTCGATGCCGACGAACTCGCCAGCCTGATTCCCGGCCACATCACCACGCAGGGTGAGTTGAACGAGTGGGAGCAACTCAACATCGTCCAGGGCGAGAGTTGGGCACAACGCCAACGTGGGCAGCGCAAGGACATCCTTACCGAAGCCTTCCTGCGCCAGTTGCACCAACAGATGTTCGGCGAAACCTGGAAGTGGGCGGGTGAGTTCCGCAAGTCCGACAAGAACATCGGCGTCGATTGGCTCAAGATCGGCGTCGAACTCAAGAAGCTGCTCGACGATGCCCACTACCAGATTGAACACGCCAGCTATCCGCCCGACGAAATCGCCGTGCGCTTCCATCATCGTCTGGTGTTGATCCATCCGTTCCCCAATGGCAATGGCCGTCATGCCCGTCTGATGGCCGATCTGCTCATCGAACGTCTCGGCCAACCTCGTTTCACCTGGGGCAGCCGCAGCCTGGTCGATGCCAACGAAACCCGCAAGGACTACATCGCCGCCCTGCAAGCGGCTGACCGCCGCGACATGGGGCCCTTGCTGGCCTTTGCACGTAGCTAGGGTCATCGCCGATTTCCTCTCAAGCGGCCTGAATCGGGTAGTTTGTGCGGGACGATTTTGAAAACCTGACAAACACCCGATATTCTAGATATGCTGCTAATTCTAGTTAGCAGCGTGTGTGTCTGAACGGGGAAGGCCGGCGAATGCGCAGGTCGTCTCAGAAAACGGAAAGAATCGTACGCTCAGCCGGTTGCAGCGGCCGTAGCGGTCTGACCTTGCCAGCGCCGATCTTGGCGCTGCTGCGCCAGAGGTATCCGAAAAATCGCTGAGGCCAGGATAACCCCGGCCTGCGCCTACACGGGGAATTTCCTCGCGGTATGGACGACGTTCAGCACCACGACCGCGTCGGATGTCAGCTTGACGAATACGATGTACGGCAACCGGTTCACCACCAGTTCCCGAGTTCCGGGGATCCGTTCGCTTTTGCGGATCCGCTCGGGGAAAGGGGGAAGGCTTTCGACTTGTTCGATGATGCGGCGTTCGACCGATTCGGCCGTGCGCGGGCTCGCCTCCGCGTAATAGTAGGCGACAATTTCGGCGAGGTCGTCGAGTGCCTCGTCGGTCCAGAGGATCCGCATCCGTTACTGGGCCTTATGCGCCAATTTCGCCTCGATGCGCGACTTCAGCGACGCAATGGCTTCGCCGTGGGAACGTAACCCGGTCGTGCCGGCGTCGAGACGGGCCAGGGTTGAGCCGACCTTCGAGGCCAGCCACTCCTCGTAGCCGGGTTCCTTCTCCATGAACATCTCCGGGATGAGCGTGTCGGCCGCGTCCTCGATCGAGATCATGATGCCGACGGGGCGGTCGTTCTTCGTGACGACGACCGGCTCACGCCTGGCGGCGTCGAGGAATTCGCCGAAATGGTTCTTGGCGTCGCGCGCGGTCATGGTCTTCATGGTCGTACCTTCCGGGTGAATGACTATTGTGGCCATTGTAGCCATTGTGGGCGCGATATCAAGGTGTCCGGACCGGGCGGCTGACTCACGCAGGGAGCCACCGGCTGTGGAAAATGGCAACGTATCCGGGCTCCGGTGCCCGCGCTGCCCGTACCCTGCTATGGGAAGAGTACAAACAGGCGGCAGGCGAAACGGTCTATGAATAGAGCGCCTTCTGCACCCGGTACAAGGCGTGGACCGGCAAGCTCAAGCGTTCCATGCGCCAGATTCACCACGCCGCGTGACGGGAGGCAATCCGTCCGTGCGCCAATGAGGTCTGGTCAGGCGCGGACGCCCAGGCCTATTGGCCGGTCCCGGCTAGGCCGGTTGCCTCAGCCACTGCACCAGCGCCTGGTCATGCGTGGCGATGTGGTCCGTCAGCCAGTGGGAGAGGGCGTCGGAAAGTGAGTATCGCTGCAGGCGGGAGGACTCAGACACCAGGGCGGAGGCCACGGACTGGGTCAGGTTGGCATGGGCTTCCTTGTGGCGCTCGAACACGTCCCGCAGGTGCGGGTGCTCCAGCACCTTCATATGCCGCTCCTCGTGGGCAAACTGGCGTTGCATGAGGGCAAGCAGGGATACGGCGAAATCGTCCAGGATCCCCTGGCAAGTGGCCGCGAGTTGTGGCGAGCAGGGGTGCGCCCGCTCACAGTCACCCGCGCAGGGGAGGGTAGCCAGCGTGCCGTCGAGTCGGGCGAGTTCGGCGCGCAGGAGGTCAGGCTTGCGTGAGATTTCGTCGATGAGGATGGCTTTAGCCAGCATGTCTGGGCACCCGGGAATATGGAAGTTGGGTAATTGTAATGTCATGAGCAGGAAAAGACCATACTGATAATGTGTGAATATTTGTATCTCGCAAACATGCCGGATTCATCCGGGTATTTCGCCCGGTGGCCCGCCTGAACCATGCGCGCTGACATGCCCGCCGCCCTGACCTGTCGGCCAGTCCCGGCTCGGCCGGCTCCAGCAGTCAATGCAACTGCGCCCGGTCATGCGTGCGCACTGGATATACGGTATATTGCCGTATACGTAACTACACCGTATTGAAGGAGAGCAACATGTCTGCTGTGGCCCGCTTTGATTTGAAGATGGATGTGGAAGAAAAGGATGTGGTTGCGCGTGCGGCGGCCTTGATGGGTACCACCATGGCCGCGTTTGTGCGCACGGCCGCAAAAGAAAAGGCGCGCGAACTGCTGGATCGGGAATCCCGCATCACGATGACGGCGCAGGACTTCGACGCATTCACGACCGCCCTGAATGGCGCATTCACGCCCAATGCCGCTTTGCAAAACGCAATAAGCAGCGCGCGCGGGATCAAGCGTGCTTGAAGAGCAACTGCTTGACCCTGGCCGCCATGACCGTCAGGCGTTCACATCGGGGGTTCGCGAGCTAGATGAGTACCTCCAGCGGTTTGCGATTCAGCAGAGCAAGAGGGGCGTTACCGTCGTGCGCGTACTGGTCGACACCGACCGCCCCGGAACCCTCCTTGGCTATTACAGTTTGAGTGCCGCTCAGGTTGATGCCATCCAGCTAGATGCGCGCACGCAACAACGTCTGCCGCGCTATCCGGTGCCATGCTTTCGATTGGGCCGGTTGGCAGTGGATGCTGCGTACCATGGCCGCGGACTGGGCCGGCTGCTGATTGGATGCGCGGTTGAGCGATGCCTGGAAGCGCGCAAGCACGTGGCCGCCTACGCGCTCATCGTTGATGCGAAGGGAGAGTCGGCGAAGGCTTTCTATGAGCATTACGGATTTACACCCTGCCGCGACAACCCGATGACCCTGTACCTGTCGCTGGGTGCGTGAGTCTGTGCGTGCCGAGATCGCATTCCGCTGTCACGGCGCTCAGATCGATTACTGCCTCTTCGCGCAGTCTGACCAGTACCCCGATCGGTAAATCTAGCCGAACAACTCGGAATGCGTACCGGCACGCACGAAAATCACCTGGCCGGGTTTGCAATCGTCAATGAGCCTGTAAGCCAGCAGAAAATCGCCGCCGATGTGACATTCTCGGTGGCCGATCCAGTCGCCACCGGTCAAAGGATGATCTTTCCATTCGGGCCCAAGCGGGCCATCGTTAGCGATCAGCAGCAGCATAGCTTCCTTGAGCCGGAGCATGTCGAACCGACCGGATTCCGACAGCCGCGTCCAATCCTTGCGGAATGACTTGGCGTAGTCGGCAGCACGCGGTAGCGTGGCACGCTTACTGGCCGCTGTTCTCTTCAAGATCGCGGATCAGATCGTCGGCGGATGCGAAGCGGGCGCTATGCGCGGCGGCGATGGCATCGGCCTCGGCCATTGCGGCCCGAGTCTCGGCATTCGGCACCTTCAAGGCAAAAGGTAACTGCTTTTCGACGGCGATGCGAGTGAGGAACACACGGACGGCATCGGACACCGAAAGGCCCATCGAGGCGAGCGCTTCGGATGCTTGGGTCTTGACCTGCTCATTGACTCGAACATGCACCATCGCGGTAGTAGCGGACATGATGACCTCCTGAAAGTGAGATACATTGTAGCGCGCATAAGCTGCAATTAGAAGTCGGGTTCGGTGCTGGCGAGAGGGTGAAAGGTTGCAACGATAGCTGACCCTGGCAACGCGTACGGACCCTATGGTCGCATCATAGGCAGCGAGCGCTTGGGTAATTGATTCTCCCGGAGCCATGTATGGAGCATTCGCGCCGTTGTGCCGGCAGGATTGAGGCCTTGCTTTGGGTTAAGTACTGTTCTCACATTGCGTACAGAGATACGCTAATATAGAACCATGTCCCTTGCTGACGCCCTTTTCCCGAAAACCCGCCAGCGCGTGCTGGGCTTGCTGTACGCCGTCCCCGGCCGGGAACTCTACATGCGCGAAATTGCCCGTCTGGTCGGGGTCACCGTGTCGGCCATCCAGCGGGAACTGGGACAGCTGACCGCCGCCGGAATCCTCAGCGAGACACGGCGCGGCAACCAGCGGGTCTTCCGAGCCAATCCCGACTGTCCCCTCCATGAGGAGCTCGCGGGATTTGCCCGCAAGACCTACGGGATTGCCGATCTGCTGAGGGAAGCCATCGCGCCATTCCAGCCGGACCACGCCTGGATCTTTGGCTCGATCGCCCGCAACACCGACCGGTCCGCGAGCGACGTCGATGTGCTGGTGGTCGGTGAAGATCTCGACTACAGCGGCCTGATGAATGCCTGCCTGGATCTGCAGCCCCGCATCGGCCGCACCATCAATGTGAAAGTGTTCCGGCGGGATGAATTTGCGCGGGAAAGCACGAAAGCCGATTCCTTCATTGCCCGGGTGCTGGCTGAACCGACACTACGACTTATCGGCAGGGAGGCACAGGGTCATGAATGCGGACAGACTGCCCGGACTGCTCAATGAGTGAGCACTGGAAAGCCTGGTTCGATGGCGCGACGGTACCGAATCCCGGCGAGCGGGGCATAGGTGCGCTGCTGATCTCCCCGGACGGCAGCGAGCGGATCGAGATTTCCGAGGCGATCGGTTTCGGCACCAACAATGAAGCGGAGTACGCGGCCCTGCAGGCGGTACTCGACACCGCCATCGCGCGTGGCATCGAACGCCTGGTCATCCGCGGGGACAGCCAGCTGGTCATCAAGCAGGTCAGTGGCGAATGGGCGTGCAAATCCCCCAACCTGTTTGGCGCGGTCAAAGCCGCCAAGCTTGCCCTGCGCCAGATCCCGCAGGTACATCTGTCCTGGGTGCCCCGCGAAGAGAACGAGGCAGCGGATGCCCTGAGCGGCCTGGCCCTGGGCAGGGCAGGGGAGTCCGCCGCAGAGAAGCGCGCCTGGACCAACCAGAAGCGTATTGGTGAGGCGCTGGGCAAATCCGCTATCGCCATCGGCAAACTCCTTGACCAGCATGGACTCCGAAAAGACAAGCTGCCGACACAGAAAGCCCTCGAAGGGGGTTTCGCCCGGGTACAGGACAACCACTTTGGCCAACAGGTGCTGTGGCACCAGGCCAAGGTGATCGCAGCGATCGGGACGGACTCATACATAGCCAAATCCCCCCTCGCTGGCTGCCCACAGAAAGTGCTTCTGAAAACCGTCGCCAGATGTGGCACTATGTAGCATAGTGCGACTCTCAAGGAATGCCATGCGATCCATTCGAATCTCCGACCGCCTCTATGAACTGTCGAACGACGCCAAGGAGTTGGCCAACCGGTCGATCGCCCAGCAGGTCGAATACTGGAGTGAGATCGGCCGCCTGGTCGAGCAGTTGGGTCTCACGAAGGCTGACCTGATCGCGGCGACCCAGGAGACGGCGATGCTCGCCGCAGCAGAAAAGACCCGCCGTGAGGCGGCCTTTGCCGCCATTCACGCCGGCAGAATGGCCGCCGATGCGCCCCTGATGTTCTCGCGCGAACGGGTTGGCGAGGCCAGCTTCGACGTCGAAAGCGCCCGCCTTGGCTGAAATTCCCTTCACACCTGAAGAGGTCAGGCAGCAGTCACGCCAGCTGATCGCCATGCGTATCTGACATGCGCGCCGACATTGCCGCCCGCCGCCCCGGCCTCAAGATCGGTTACCACCACTTCGCGCTGTTCCGTGGCAGCCTGGACGGGCTGCCCCTGGATGTCCTCGGTGACCGCTATCTGGAAACCGGCAGCGATGTCCGCCATGCCAAGCGCACCCTGGAGTGGGTACGGGCGGAACTGATCGCCGCGGCGAAGCGCTTTCACCGCGAGACCGGAGTCACCTCGGCATCCTTTGCGCGCCTGCTGCGCCTGAAACCCGAGCCGCTCCTGCCGGAGGACCGGATTGCACTGGCCGAGATTCCCAGCCTCGAGGACTTCCAGGCCGACTTCGATCCGACCGGCTTCTACTCCGAAGCCGAGATCATCGAGGAATTCGAGAAACGCTATGTCGGCGGGGAAGGGCCCTCATCGGCCGCCCTGCGCAAAGTGGAGCGCAATGAACGGCTCAGGAAAAAACTGCGCCAGGCCATCGACGCCCTGGAAGCCTGGCTGGCCACCACCCCGAAGCCAACCGACCCGATCTCGATCTGGATCGAACCGGTGGTTGCCCAGCACATCACTGCCATCGGCGCGATCACCATCGAGGACCTGGTAGGCCTCATTAACCGAAAGGGCAACCTCTGGTACCGGCGCATCCCGAAGTTCGGTGCCGTCCGGGCCAAGCGGGTGCTGCGCTGGCTGCAGCTCAACCAGGTGTTGCCGCTGGAAGAACGCGCTCTGGTGCCCTACCGGCAGATCGCCGGCCGTCTGCCGTCGCAGCGTCCGATGGAAACCGCCATCGTCCCTCTGGAAAAGCTCCGCCTGCCGGCAGGACTCGACGGCACCACCGGCAACAACCGTGGTCACGAATGCCAGATCCGGGCGCTGACCGACCTCGAGGCGATCGACGCCTGGCTCACCCTCAAGGGGGACAACCCGCAGACCCGCCGCGCCTACGCCATGAACGTCGAGCGCTTCCTGTTGTGGATGACCCTGGAGAAGGGCAGGGCGCTCTCGTCCGCGTCCCCGGAGGACTGCCACGAATACCTCAAGTTCATGGAGGCGATCGCCACCCCCGGCAGTGACTGGCCGTGGCAGACCATCCGTCCGCAATGGATTGGCCCCAAGCAGCCCCGCTGGAGTCCGGAGTGGCGTCCCTTTACCGGAGAATTGTCCGCCTCGAGCCGGAAGATGGCGATGACCATCCTCAAAGGACTGTTCGCCTGGCTGGTCGAGGTCGGCTACCTGCGAAGAAATCCCTGGGCGCCCGTCAAAACCATCAGGACCAGTGGCAAGGTCAAGGTGGACCATGCCCTGAACCCACGCCAATGGGCGGCGGTATGCGATGGTCTGGAAGAAACCAAACGCTACCTCGACAGCCCGGTGGAAGACGAGCGTTACTGCCGTCTGCGCTTCCTGCTGTGGCTGGGTTATTCAGGCGGCCTGCGCCAGGACGAGATGATCCGGCTCACGGTGGGCAACCTGCAGCGCACCCCGGAAGGCGACTGGGAAGTGATGTTCATCGGCAAGGGCGGGAAGGAACGCACCGTGCCGCTCGCCCGGGCGGTGTTCGCCTTCCTGCAGGACTACCTGGAAGCACGGGGACATGGGCGCAATCCCCTCGACTGGGCAAAGACGCTCCCCCTGCTCACCGCCCTGGGCGATGAGCATCAGTATGCCCAGAAGGAAAAGGATCAGCCGCTGTCAGCCCGTACCCTGTCGCAGATCATCAAGCGGCACTTCGACGATGCGGCGGAGCAACTGGATGACTTGATCGACGCCCACCAGCTGCGCCAGGCCTCGACGCACTGGTTACGCCATACCGCAGCGACCAACATGATCAACCGGGGGGCGCAGGTGGCGGTGGTGCAGGAGATCCTCGGCCATGCGAGTGCCGCGACGACGGCACTCTATACGCATGCGGATCGGAAAAAGATGCGGGAAGCGGTGGAGGCGGGGGTGGGGTAGGGTAGGGTAGGGGGTAGCCAATACCGGCGCGACTGGCACGACGCAGGTACTCCCCAACCGTGGTCGGACTGGCACCGACAACGTCAGCAATTTCTCGTTGGCTGCGCCCACATTCGTGGTGCAGCCGCAATACTTCGGCAATCTTGCGCATGGATAACCTCTTCGCCATGTGGCCTCCGGCAAAAAATCGCCGAAGGTGCCACGGTTATCCGCGCGCTGCGCGCTTACTCAGACTGTCCAGTTGTCCGTGGAATGGGTGTCCAGTTCGTCATGGAATCACTGTCCAGGTCTCCGTGGAATCCCCGTCCAGTCGGGCGTGGAATACGCATATTGGCATCCTGTTGACCACCAAAACGCATGTGCTGCCGCAGGATTGCCAGGAAGTCGGGCGTGGCCTCGACCCTGGCTATCATCGATAGAGTTATCAGCCGGCCAAGGCTGACGCCAGGTTGGTACTGGAGATACGCTGGCCTGCCAGGGCCTCGCTCAGACCAATCTCAGCTTCGGTGAGCAGTACTATGCTGGCATGCTCTGCTTCGAGGGTAGGGTGGTAGTCGAGCTTTCTGGCATCGACCACCACCACATATGCCGTTCCATTCTTGGTGCCGGTGTGCACGAAAATCACCATGTCCTGCTAGCTATGATCGTCCAGTTCATAGATCAGCATCGATCATGTACTCAAGCCAGCCCAAAATACCGCTCGAAGAACACCGCAAGTTTGTCCAATACGGCCTGCTTCTTTGCCGAGTGGCCGTTGTCCTTGGCAAACCTTGAAACCGGCGGCAGTATCTTCGTGATCGCAGTGCCCGTGGTCGGAATCGCACCATCGCGGAAGGCATTGTCGATGAAGAGCTTCGTCTCATCGGCGTTCAAGCCTTCATCGGCGATGATCCGGTCCAGATCCTCCACCTTCCTCTTCGCCACGAATGCCTGCCATTGCGCATCCACCTTGGCCTTCGTCGAAACGGAATCCACGAAGTGCTCGATGAGATCTTTCTTGTTGCGCAAGCTGGGGCTGGCATTAATCGCGCGTTCAATGGTGGCGCGGATTTCTTTGTCCTGCCCGCTGCCCCTGGCCTTAAGGTATCTCTCGACCAGCATCAGGATGTAATCGACGTTGATTTCGACCTGCTTGATCAGCTCGATCTCGAACACCACGTCGTCATTGATCGACTCCTTGTCCGCATCCGACGTGCTGCGGAATTCGGCATAGAGATTCAGATACAGGCTCTGGTAATCCTGGAAATCACGCTCGCTGAGGATTTCGTTGCCGGCGAAATCATCGAAGGCAGTAAGGATGTTTTTCAGCCGCAGGATCGAACCGAAGAGCTTGATGAACGCTTTCTGTGCCGCTTCGCCGATGATCGCCTTGCCGAGCGGGAAACTGGCGACGAGTTCCTCAATCCGTTTCTGATATTCCTTGTAGTACTCGGCGTAGGGCTTGAGCAACACGATGCCCTTGGCGTCCTTGTTGCCAAAAAGCGCCAGTGCGTCGTTGGTCTCCTGCTCCAGATCGCGGAAGGAAACGATGTTGCCGTAGGTCTTGACCGAATTGAGAATGCGGTTGGTACGTGAATAGGCCTGGATCAACCCGTGCGCGCGCAGGTTCTTGTCCACCCACAAAGTATTCAGCGTCGTGGCGTCAAAACCGGTCAGGAACATATTGACCACGATCACCAGGTCGAGCTCACGCTTCTTCAGGCGCTGCGACAAATCCTTGTAGTAGTTCTGGAACTTGTCGGCGGACGTGTCAAAACTGGTGCCGAACAGGGCGTTGTAGTCGGCGATGGCAGCATCCAGGAAATCACGCGAGCTTTGATCCAGACCATCGGTCTCGAACTCTTCCTCACTCAGCAGGCCGTCACCTTCCTCCTCGTTGGCGGCAAAGCTGTAGATCAGACCTACCTTGAGGCGTTGCGCAGGCGGCAGATCTTTCTGCAGGTCGGCGAATTCGGCGTAGTAGCGTTTGGCCGCGTCAATGGATGCCGTGGCAAACAGCGAATTGAATCCGGCCAGCCGCTTGCCATCGTGACGATAGCTGGCACTGCGCTTGGTTTTCTGGTCAAAGTGCTCGCGGATATAGCCCACGATCTGTGCGATGCGCTCCGGTGCCAGCAGCGCCCGCTCGGTGTCGATAGCCGACACCTTCTTGTCCCGGATAGCGGTTGATGCCTTGATCGTATTGATGTAATCGATGCGAAAGGGCAGCACATTCTTGTCGTTGATGGCATCGACAATCGTATAGGTGTGCAGCCTGTCGCCAAAAGCCTGTTCGGTGGTACGTCGCAGCGGGGTGCCGGTGGTGCCCGCGTTGTCGGCGAAGATTGGCGTGCCGGTGAAGCCGAACAGGTGGTAACGCTTGAACACGCGGGTGATCTCGGCATGCATGTCGCCGAACTGGCTGCGATGGCATTCGTCGAAAATGACCACCACATGCTGGTCATAGACCGGATGCTTCTTGTTCTTGGCCACGAAGCGGGAAAGCTTCTGGATGGTGGTGATGATGATGCGAGCGTTCGGGTCTTCCAACTGCCGTTGCAGTACCGCTGTCGAGGTATTGGAGTTGGCCGCCCCTTTCTCGAAGCGTTCATATTCACGCATGGTCTGATAATCCAGATCCTTGCGATCCACAACGAACAGCACCTTGTCGATCTCCGGCAGGCCCCGCGCCAGTTGCGCCGCCTTGAAGCTGGTCAGCGTCTTGCCGCTGCCGGTGGTATGCCAGATGTAGCCACCCGCTGCGACGGTGCCCAACTGCCTGTGGTTGGTGGCGGTGCCAATGCGCTGCAGGATGCGTTCCGCCGCGACGATTTGGTAGGGCCGCATCACCAGCAACTTGCGATCCACGTCGAACACGCAGTAGCGGGTCAGGACGTTGAGCAGCGAGTGCTTGGCGAAAAAGGTCTTGGTGAAGCCGGCCAGCTCGGTGATCGGCTGATTCTTCGCGTCTGCCCACCAGCTGGTGAAGGAAAAGCTGTTCGAGGTCTTGCTCTTGCCGCGTTTGCTGCGCTGCTCGGCCAGATGTCCATCGCGCACGGTGTTGCTGTAATACTTGGTCAGCGTGCCGTTGCTGATGACGAACAGTTGCACGTATTCGAACAAGCCCGAGCCAGCCCAGAAACTGTCACGCTGGTAGCGGTTGATCTGGTTGAAGGCCTCGCGGATGTACACGCCACGCCGCTTGAGCTCCACATGCACCATCGGCAGGCCATTGACCAGCACTGTCACGTCATAGCGATTGGCACGCGCACCCTCGATTTCGTATTGGTTGATGACTTGTAGGCTGTTGTTGTGGATGTGCTGCTTGTCGATCAGGTAGATATTCTTGATGCTGCCGTCGTCGCGCTTGAGTACCTGGATGTGGTCTTCCTGGATGCGCGCGGTTTTTTCGATGATGCCGTCGTTGCTGCCGGCAATACAGGTGCTGAAGAACCGATCCCATTCGGCGTCGGAGAACTGCAGCTTGTTCAGTTTCTCCAACTGGCGGCGCAGGTTGGCGATCAGCTCCGCTTCCGAGGTAATGGGCAGGTACTCATAGGCTTGCACTTGCAGCTGCTTGATGAAGGCCTTCTCCAGTTCGGCCTCGGACTGATAGGCGGCTTCCCGAACGCCCAGGAATTCGGGCAGGAATTCAGCAACGACGGTGCTCTCGTTGGACAGCGCAATCGGTTCGTAGCGGCAGGGCTTGAGGTCGTCGCTCAAGTTGCAAATCCGCTAACCTGGGCATCGAAGTCGGCCAAACGGCCACGTACGGCGCTGACACCATAATGAAATGCCAGCACGGCGGCAGGCCACTGTCGGATTTCCGCGCCATCAATGATTGCCTTGCCGAACTGGCTGCGGGTTGATGCCCAGGCCAGCGGAAGCCGATTGTTACGCACAAACCTCATCAGGCCGGTGAGCGATTCCGGCCTGGCGACATAGCGGTCGCTCCATTTGATTTCCAAGGCGCCCGTCGGCTTGAGCGCCTGCGAGGATTCCACCAAATCCACTTCACAATCCTGATTGCCCCAGCGAGCATAATTCAGCCGTGCCCCTTCGTGGAAACGTTGCGCGAACAAGGCGGTTTCCACTAGGTGCCCAAACTCTGCCTCATCGGGCAGCCGGGCACCGAACAGACCGGTGTACATGGCGGAATTGGTCAAATACACCTTGAAGTTGCGCTCACGCTGATAACGGCGCCCATCCTGGTCCACTCGAAACACCCGCTTGATCAGGAATGCCGCTTCCAGATACTCGATGTATTTCTGAATCGTTTGCTTGCCTACCCCACTGCGTTGCGACAACTGCTCGAAGGAAATCTCCTCCGCCGTATTGAATGCCAACAGCGTGAACAGCGAATTCAGCTCCTGGATATCCTTGATGCCATACAGCTGCGGCAGATCACGTAGCAACACCTTGTCCACGATATCGGATTTGATGAAACGCTCCGGATTGCCGCGAACGGCCGGTGACAATGCCAGCTCCGGATAGCCGCCGAAATTCACATAATCAACAAACTGCTCGTTGAGCAAGACCATGTCGTCCAACACATACTGGTTCGGACGTTCCTCGCGAATGGCCGCCGCCTCCCCGCGCAAGTGCAAATATTCGGAGAAGGTCAGTGGCGGCAGCAGAAAATCCGTAAAGCGCCCCGCGCCGGATTCCGTGCTTTGGCGCTTGAGGGCCGCCGCCGAGCCGGATACCAGGATGCGCAGGTCGGGTCGATGATCGACCAGCGGTTTGAGGTGTTTTTCCCAATCCTTGTGCGACTGGATTTCGTCGAAGAAAAGATATCGAAGCCCTTCACCATCCGGCGTCGCCGCCTCGATCTGCTGTACGAGCGCCTCAAGTGACTGCCCGTGTAACAGCGGGTGATCCATTTCCACATAGGCGATGCGCCGGGCGGCGACATTACTCCCTAGCAAGTCGGCAATCAGATGCCGGATCAGAATGGTTTTGCCTACCCGGCGCGGACCCAGCAACACCACGGCACGGCGCAGGCCAGGCTCTAGCAACAACGCCCGCACCGGCGCGAGATAAGCACGCGGGCGCAGTTCCAGCGTTCCCTGATCCATCCCCGCGCTTGCCCACCAGGGATTCAGGCGCTTAAGATGCTCTGCAACTTGTTGATCGGATACGTTTTTCATTGACAATACTGGTTAAGCACACCTCTCTGTGTCTAACGCTAGCACAAATGGGGGCTGACGTGGCTCACCTTATGCAGCCTCCCGAAAGCTGAGCAGACGGTCGCGATAGTGTTCGTATTGCTGACGGCGCGCCTTGATCTCGGCGGGCAAGCCGATGGAAATATCGTTTACCAGAGCATCGAAGCGGTCGAGGATGGCGACGATACGTTCCTGTTCTTCAATGGGGGGGACTGGGATGGCGAGCTTGCCGATGCTTTCGCCGGATAGCCTCTTTACCTTCGCTCGGGCTACGAACTTGTTCTTCTCTGCGTGGAAAGCAGAAGTCTGGAAGTAATAGGAGACAAACTTCGGGTTCAGCGAATGGCGGAATACAAAGCAGTCGTCGTGGATGGCCACTTCACCCTCGCCGAGCCACGCGACGGCTTTGCCGACATCCTCAACCGTCTCACCGACGCCGGCAATCACAAGATCGCCCGGCTTTGCGAATCGGAGGGTAGATGCCATGTTCGAACGCACGTATGAAACCGTCTTCGTAGCGGCGGTTCCATACTGAGTGTAGATGTCACCATAATGGATGCATGCAACGCCGTCCTCGACATAGTCGGCTTTGGTGAAACGGCGCCCGCGGAAGAAATCACCGACCTCGGCCATCGGCGCCCAACGGACATCCTGATCGCGGAAGGCGAGCAGTACGTCGCGGTAGTACTGGTACTGCCGCCGACGCGCCTCCAGCTCCGCCTCCAGCTCCGCCTCCAGCTCCGCCTCCAGCTCCGTGAAAGTGTCCAGCACTTTCACGATTTCACGTTGCACTTCGATTGGCGGGACTGGAATTCTGATCTTTGCAAGGCTCTTCGCCGAGACATCGACTACCTTCGTACCCGTCGCGTGTTTTTTCTTCTCTACAAAGAAGTGCGGGGTCTGTAGGTAGTAAGAGAGGTATTTCGGGTCCTGGTGGTGCTTCAGCACCGTTGCATGACCGCCCGTGACAATCTGGACGTCTCCAATCCATGCAACAGCCTTGCAAACATCGTCAATGTTCTCGCTGGTATTCGTGATTACCAGATCGCCTGGATCGACCTTGGCAAGCCTTTCTGCTTTTGTTCCCGGGACAAACGAAATCGTTTCCGTCGCCCAAATGCCGTAGTAGGTGTAAATCTGTCCGTAATGGATGCAACCGACCCCAGACTCCATGAAATCGGTTTTCGGCATTCCATTGCCCCGCACCAACTCAGCAAAATCGCCGATGGCCCTGAATTCCACACCTTCGGGACAATGCTCGGCAATGAGTTCGTCAATCCGGCTCATGCGTCGCCTCCCTGTAGTTCCCGTTCGATTTGTTCGATGCTGGGCAGGCTGCTTTGCAGCGTTTCCGGCAGGGCGCGGGTGAGTTCGTACCCGGAAACACCAATCGGTTTGTCTACACCGCGCAGGGCGTATTCGGCCAGTACGCGATTCGGTTGCTGGCACAGGATGAGGCCGATGGTGGGCTGGTCGGCTTCGTGGCGCAGCTTGTCATCGACCACGCTGCAATAAAAGTTCATCTTGCCGGCGTACTCGGGCTTGAAGTCGCCGCGCTTCAGGTCAATCACCACAAAGCAGCGCAGCTTGAGGTGGTAGAACAGCAGGTCGAGGTAAAAATCTTGCTCGCCGATGTCGAGGTGGTATTGCCTTCCGACGAAGGCAAATCCCTGCCCCAGTTCCAGCAGGAATTTTTCCAGATGGGCGATGAGGCCGGTTTCCAGCTCCCGTTCGTGAAAGCCCGCCTCCAGCGTCAGGAAATCGAACAGGTAGGGGTCTTTCAGGGTTTGTTGCACCAGATCGGAGTCGGGTTTGGGCAGACGATGGGCGAAGTTGCTGGCGGCCTTGCCTTGCCGATGGTGGGCGGCGGCTTCGATCTGCATCAGCAGGATGTTGCGGCTCCAGCCGTTGGCCACGGTGGCCTGCATGTACCACTGGCGGGTGGGCAGGTCTTTGATCTTGGCCATCAGCTCGGCGTGGTGTCCCCACGGCATCGACAGAATCAGTTCTGCCGGGAAAAGTGCCACAGGCTGTGGCACTTTTGCGGGGGTGGCAGCTTGTGCCACAGGTTGTGACACCAATTCCAAGTGCGGATATTCACGGTAAAAGGCCAGCATCCGTTTGATGTTGCGTTCGGAAAACCCCTTCTCCTCGGGAAGCTCGTTGTGCAGGTCGCGGGCGAGCCGGGCAATCACCGCACTGCCCCAACCTTCCATTCGTTGGCGGGCATCGATCAAGGCCCCAATATCCCAATAGAGACGAATCAGCTCGGCGTTGACTGCCAGCATGGCGCGCACTTGCGCATGCCGCACCCGCTGCTTGATGTCGGCCAGCAGGTCGGTGTAGTCGGCAGGCAGTGTGGTCTTGCTCATGCCTCTCCTTCCAGGTCCGCGACGATGGCGTCGATCTGCGTTCGCAATTCCGCCTGCCGCATCACGATGCGGGCGATTTCAGCGTTGAGCGTGGTGATGTCAATGGCTACGCTGTTGTCGACCTGTTCGACGTAGCTGGACACAGCGATGTTGTAGCCGTTGGCAGCAATGTCGCCGTTCTCCACCAGCCGTGCGAAGTGGGCGATGTTCTTGCGCCCGGTGTAGGCATCGAGAATCTTCCGATGGTGCTCAGGCAGCAGCTTGTTCTTGTTGCCGCTGCGTACGAACTCATTGCTGCCGTCGATGAACAGGGTGGCATTGTCGTGTTTGGACTTCTTCAGCACGATGATGCAGGTGGCGATGGTCGTGCCGAAGAACAGGTCGGGCGGTAGCTGGATCACGGCATCGACGTAGTTGTTGTCGATCAGGTACTGACGGATCTTTTGCTCCGCACCGCCACGATAGAGTACGCCAGGGAACTCGACAATCGCCGCCGTGCCGTTGATCGCCAGCCAAGACAGAATATGCAGGGTGAAAGCCAGGTCGGCCTTGCTCTTGGGGGCGAGCACGCCGGCCGGGGCGAAACGTGGGTCGTTGATCAGCAGCGGGTTGGCATCACCATCCCATTTGATCGAGTACGGCGGATTGGAGACGATGGCTTCGAAGGGTTCGTCGTCCCAGTGGGCCGGGTCGGTGAGGGTGTCGCCGTGGGCGATGTCGAACTTCTCGAAATTGACGTCGTGCAGGAACATGTTGATCCGGCAAAGGTTGTAGGTGGTCAGATTGATTTCCTGGCCAAAGAACCCCTGGCGCACCTTGTCGTGGCCGAGCACCTTCACGAACTTGAGCAGCAACGAACCCGAACCGCAGGCCGGGTCATACACTTTGTTGACTTCGGTCTTGCCGACGACGGTGATGCGGGCCAGCAGTTCGGAGACTTCCTGTGGGGTGAAAAACTCACCGCCAGACTTGCCGGCGGTGGAGGCGTACATCGTCATCAGGTATTCGTAGGCGTCGCCGAACAGGTCGATGGTGTTTTCCGTAAACCCGCCTTCGCTGCTGGCCAGTGGCAGGTCACCGATGGCGTCGAGGAGCTTGACCAGCTTTTCGTTGCGCTTGGCCACGGTGGGGCCCAATTTCGAACTGTTCACGTCGAGGTCGTCGAACAGCCCCTTGATGTCGTTCTCCGAGTCGCTGCCAGTGGCCGAGCCCTCGATGTCGGCAAAGATGTTGCTCAGAGTTTCGTTGAGGTTGGCGTCATGCCGGGCGCGGGCCCGCACGTTGGCAAACAGCTCGGAAGGCAGGATGTAGAAGCCCTTTTCCTTCACCGTCTCGGCACGGCCGAACTCGGCATCGGCATCGCTCAAGCGAGCATAGTCGAAGTCAGGCGTGCCGGCCTTGCGCTCCTGTTCGTTGAGGTAGTTGGTCAGGTTTTCAGAGATGAAACGGTAGAACAGCATGCCGAGCACGTAAGTCTTGAAGTCCCAACCGTCGACGCTGCCGCGCAGATCGTTGGCGATGCGCCAGATGGTCTTGTGCAGTTCCGCACGTTCGGATTCTTTGTTATTGGTCATCTCACCCTTCAATCATTGTTGTTCTGCGACCTTTGCCGACAGGAACAGCCGCAGCGGATTGTCCGGTGCTGACTGCATCGGGCACCGCCAACGCCAAGACCAACCGCTCCAGTAGATCAAGCCGCTGCCGCTCGTCTGCCGCTAACTGAATCCGAGTCATCATCGTCTTACTTCCAAAATTCCATTTGATCGCACTCGGCTACCGTCCCGCCAGCACCGACTTCTTTTCAGAGAGTAGTCAGTCGGCGCGAGTCAAATATACCCAGGAGCTTTAGCTGCTTGTCATGGTCGCGACAATGGATGAGTGTAGCGCAATCCTCGTGGTTGTAGCCTTTCCAGTTTGCCACTGTAGCCCCCAACTTTTCCAGAAACGCCCTATCGACTCGCGTAGTTTGTTCCGGAGACATCTTCTCTGGAGCACACCCGCATGAAACACCGACCCATCGAACCCCCGCTTGAATCCGCGTCCCTTGTGGACGACCTGGATGATCTGGAAGAACTGTCCGTACTGGACACCCCATTCGACCCGGACGCCCTGCTCGAACTCCTGCCCCTGATCTACGACGCCCTTGTGGCCGGCGAACCGCAGGCCCTGCCCACCCTCGGCGCCGCCCTCGCCCTCGGCCGGGCCCTCCAGGGCGATCCGCAGGATGTGCCAATGCCCTGCCAGGACGAAGACCCCCTGGCCATGACCCTGCGGGGCCTGGCCTGTGCCACCGGTCAAGGGACAGGAATCTCAGAGGAACTTGCCGCCTACTGGCTGCTGCGCGCCGGCCGCTGCGGCAGCCCATCCGCGCTGGACATCCTCAGCCGACTCGTCCAGCGCAACCCGTCACTGCTGGGCACCTGCCTCACCGTCGAGGAACTCGAAACCCTGTGGAGCCAGCATGTCGCCCGGCCGCACTGAAGCCCCGGCCATGCGGCTGCGGTCCGGCACGGACAGGAGGCCCGCATGAGTGACTACAAGGACAGCGATTTCATCTTCGCGCGCGGGGTAGTGATCCAGGTACGCGAATACTATGAATCCGGCGGCGGCCTCTATGCCCCGATGAAACATCAGGAGTTCTGGCTGCGCTTTGCCCATGGCGAAGAAACCCACTTCCACCTGCGGGCCTGGCGACTGCCGATGCGCCAGGGCCATGTGATCACGATGATCTGGTGGCGCAAGGAATTGACCGCCATCATGAACCACACCACCGAGCAATACATCAACCTGGTCAATCCCTCGCTCGACTACTTCTGGTATCACCAGGGGCACTGGCAGTGGGAGCGCTTCGAGGAAGTCCTGCGCGGACCGTGGGAATGGCCGGAACTGATTCCTTTCGCGATCTGGGGCCTGTTCCTGCTGTGGGCGCTCACGCTGAACCGTTGGGCGGTGCTGATCGTCATTGCCCTGATCGTGGTGCCCTTCTCGATCGTTCACTACGAGCGGGAGAAACGGGCCTGGCGGGTGGGCCTGGAACAGCTCTATGCGGCCGTCGAGCGGCAGGTCCAGCGCGCCGCCGGCCAGAGGGTCTAGGCCATGACCACCGCACGCGAATGGTCACAGGCCTGCTACCGTGCCAGTACGGAGATATTCCGGTACGGGGGTTATGCGGCAATCGCCTGCGCCTGGATACCGGCCATCGTCTCACCGGAGGCAAGCCTCGACGATGCCCTCGCGGCCGGGCTGCTCGCCCTCGAGATGATCGTCACCGCCGCGCTGTTCTGTGGCGCGGTTGGCCTGGGCATCGCCCTGAGCGCGAAGGACTGACGCATGCACCGGATCAGCCTTGCCACTGCTCTCATCCTCGCCTGCACCGGATTGGCCCTGGTCAGGAGGTGGAGCCTCTCCCCGGTCGAGGCGCTGCTGCTGCCCGCCGCTCTCCTGCTCGCCCTGGTCGGTCTGCTCCTCCTTCTCTCGATCCTGGGCCGTGACCATCCTTCCGACACCGTCCGAGAGTTCTCCGCAACAGTCAGAACCGGCCTGGCCGAACTGCAGGCATGGTTGCGGTCCTGGCGGGACAGGCAGCCTTGACCGGGGTGATCGGCATGGCCCATCCACCACCGGCGCCGACTTCGCCATCAATGCCCACGCGCCGGCAGTTGAAGCGGCACCGACGCCGTCGTAGCATATCGTCATGACCGGTACGTCCCCCCTTCCGCCCCGCACGCTCACCAAGTCGCGCTTCAAGCTGGCGACCGAATGCCCGCGCAAGCTCTATTACGTCGGCAAGCCGGACTATGCGGACCGCTCCCTCGAGGACGGCTTCCTGCAGGCGCTCGCCCAGGGCGGCTACCAGGTCGGCGAACTGGCCTGCCAGATGCACCCGGGCGGGGTCCGCATCGACACTCTCGATCCCGCAGCCGCGCTCGACCAGACCCGCACCCTGCTCGCCCGCGACGAGGTCACCTTGTTTGAAGCCGCCCTCGCCTTCGGGGACACCTTCATCCGTGTCGATATCCTCAGGAAGCGCGGGAAGGTGATCGAACTCATCGAGGTCAAGGCCAAGTCCTACCGTGCCGGCGAGGACGGCGACTTCCGCGGAAAGAAAGGCCAGCTGACCGCCGACTTCCTCCCCTACCTGCGCGACGTCGCCTTCCAGCGCTGGGTGGCGGAACAGGCCTTGCCCGGTCACCGGGTGCAGGCCTTCCTGATGCTCGCCGACAAGGACCGCCAGGCCAGTGTCGACGGGATCAACCAGCGCTTCCGGGCACGCCGGGAAGGTCGGCGCCTGCGCATCGACGTTGCCCCGGGCACCGATGCCACGACGCTGGGCACCCCCCTCCTCGCGCAGATCCCGGTCGATGGCCAGGTCGACCAGATCCTCGCCGATGTCCTGCCCGTCGCGCCGGGACAGGCACTGCCGTTTGCCGAGGCGGTGGCCACCTTCGCCGCCGCCTATCGGGATGACCGGCCCCTGCCCCCGATGCCTTCGGCAACCTGCGCCCACTGTCCGTTCCGGACCGACTGCTGGCCGGTGCCGGGGGATAAGCGCAGCGGATTCCACGAATGTTGGGCCGAGGCCTTCGGCTGGCAGGCGGACGACTTTGCCCAGGGCACCGTCCTCGACCTGTGGAACTTCCGGGGCAAGAACGCGCTGATCGCCCAAGGAGTCCTCAAGCCTGCCCAGGTGACCATGGAGGACCTGGGATTCAAAGGTGAGCCACCGGGTCTCACCGGTCTCACCCATAAACATCGCCAGTGGTACCAGTGCCAGCCGGACTGGCCCGGCGGCGGCGGGCATTACTTCGACCGGGAGGGTTTCATCGCCGCCGCGGCGGACTGGGGTTTTCCGGGGCACTTCATCGACTTCGAGACCAGCGTGGTGGCGATCCCCTTCAACCGCGGCCGGCGTCCCTACGAGATGAGCGCCTTCCAGTTCTCGCACCATGTCATGGAACGCGATGGGCGGGTGGTGCATCGCAGCCAGTGGCTCTGCCCCGACCCGGGCAAGGATCCGAATGTCGATTTCCTGCGGGCATTGAAGGAAGCCCTCGAGGGTGACGAAGGCACCATCTTCCGCTGGTCCGCCCATGAAAACACCGTCCTCAACCAGTTGCGCACCCAGTTGCTGGAACAGCCCGGCAGCGTGTCCGACCAGGACGCCCTGGTCGCCTTCATCGAAGGGATCACCACCCGGAAGGAAGACAAGGAGCAGATCATCGGTCCGCGCAACATGGTCGATCTGTGCGCGCTCGCCGAGAAGCATTACTTCCACCCAGCCACAAAAGGCAGCACCTCGCTGAAGAAGGTGCTGCCGGCGCTGATGCGCAGCTCGGCATTCCTGAAGGAGACCTACGGACGCCCCTCCTATGGCGGGCCGGGGAGTAGCTTGAACTTCACCGAGCCGATGACCTGGTGGCAGCTGCGGGATGGGGAAGTGATCGATCCCTACCAGCTGTTGCCGCCGGTGTTCGACGACCTGCCCCCGGAGGAACTGGCGACGCTGGAGGAAGGCTTGTCGGAGGATCTGCGCGAGGGGGGTGCCGCGATGGCGGCCTATGCGCGGCTGCAGTTCGAGGATCTGCCGCCGGCTCAGCGGCAGGCGATCGCCAGCGCCCTGTTGCGCTACTGCGAGCTCGACACGCTGGCCATGGTGATGGCACTGCAGGCCTGGGTGGCGGAAGCCGGGATCGACTGGGGCGGCTAGGTCAGCCAGTCACAAGTCCTGGCTGTCCCAAAGGCCTGCTTTGTGAACGGATCGCCCAACGCGGGCTGTCGGCCAGAAACAGTCCGCCATCTTCTCGTGCCGTCGGTCGGCTCTGAACCTACTGCGGAAATTGGCGTCGGTGTCGATCTACTTACACAGTCCGGCTAAGCTGTCATTGGGCTGTTTTCCGTATTGCGGTCATTCAGATTGTCAGTTGCTGTGAAGCGGTCATAGGCGGCGAGCAGCCAACATTTTCAGCTTGGAAGTCGGCAATGCCAAGTATTGCGGCCACGCTTACCACTGCAGGCGGTGCCTATAGATCGGTACGGGAGCGTTATGACTGCGTATTCCACGGCACTTGGACAGTGATTCCAGCGGAAACTGGACGGACATTCC
>JACDZI010000175.1 GCA_013426785.1 Rhodocyclaceae bacterium
AATCGGCAAGCAGCCGGATTCAATTCGTCCCCGGATTCAGCGGGCAATGCTTGCCTGGTTAGGAGAAGAACAGTTCGGCCCGCTACGTGTGCCGCTGCGGCTTGGCAAGCGCACCGATCACTGTCTGTCAATGCGCTTTGGTGGTTTCGTTCCGGAGCTTGTGGCGCGGCTGACGAAAAACAAACTTCAGGTCACGATGATGTGGCAAGGTAAGCCGCTTCCTTGCGTGGCATCATTTGAAGCGGTTCCTCTGCTGACAGCAGATGGGGTGTATGTCTGTCGACAATCTGGCGAGTTCGAGTTTTACCGTTCTCGGGAGAGGCTCTGGTGTAGCCACCTGTTCGATCCTTTTTTCCGGTGGATTCAGGATGAACTTGCCGCAGCCCAATGGCTGGTGATCGATCGGTCAGGGAGTGTGCCAGCGGTCAGGTTGGCAACCGAGTGCCCAGCACCCCGGCGGGATGTCGCGGTTCTCCCATTACGCAATGATCCGCCGGCCCAGTGATGGCTGAGCCGGCCATGGGCGTGCGCTCCAAGGCGATTACCGGTTGGCCAGCGTATTCCGCGCCCGTGCCTTGACCTCTTCATCCGGGTCGTTGTTGGCAATGCGCTGCAGGGTGCGCTTTTGAATGTTGTAGCTGGATATGAGCCGAAGCCTGACATCCGGGTCGGGATGGTGTTCAAGCAGTTCCAGGACGGCGTCAGTATCAACGCCAGAAAAATCTTCGAGGTTTCCGGCGACACTACCGGCCAGTTCGGGATCCTTCTTGCAGATGGCGAGCAGTTCCTGCGCGCTCAGCATCGATCTGGCACTGGATGAGTTCAGCAAAGCGTAGACCACATTGCGTGATGAATCCTTGGCCAGCATTCTGATCGCGTCTTCGGGCAGGTTGTCTTTGCCTGCAATGCGGCTCCGAACCTCTGCGCTTTGGTGGCTGGCTAACAGGGCCAGTATTTCTTCGGACAATACTTCGTCCGGTAGGCCGCTGATCGCATTGGCCAAGGCTTCTGACCCGATATTGATTGTCTCGACCTTCTCGCCAAGCGTCAGGGTGAGCTGTGCAACTATTCCGTTCATAAAGCCTCCGAGAAAGATGGTTGAACCTGTTCGATGATGCTACATGAATAAGATGTGGTGCGCAGTCCTACTGCATCATGTTGGGTTGCTCCTGTGTGCGAAAGATCCCCGCTATTTCCTGTTGGTCAAGAATTGATGTTTCCAGCAATCCGTCCTTGATTTTCTCGAGTAATGAGCGGTGACTTTGCAGTTGGTGACGCACGATGCCGTATTGCTCGGCAAGAAAGTTGCGCACGAGCGATTCGAGATGGGCGTATTCGCTGTGGGTGGGCGTGCCGAGAATGACTGCCAAATTGGCTTCGCTGGGTGTTTCCTTGTCCATGCCTGGCGCGAATCCCCAGGATGCAAAGGCATCCGAGGCTAGCCGGTAACAACTGGCAAGGTCGCTACGACAACCATTCGAAATTCCAGCCGGGCCATAAACGACCTCTTCCGCCGCGCGACCTGCCAAAGAAACCCGAATGCCGTGGCACATGTCCAGGTAAGTACGCCGTCCTGCGTTTGCGTGATGGTATTCAACCGAATCCACGACCACACCGTTGGAATTGCCGTGCGGAAGAATGCTGGTGAATTCCGGAACATCCTGCCCGGCAGAATCCAGCAAGGCCATGGCGGCATGGCCGGCCTCGTGCCAGGCGACGCGCTGGCGCAACTTCTCATCCTCAATCAGCATGCTGTCCGATTCACGCAGCCCTTGGGAGTCCAGGTTCACCAGATCGAGGAACTCGAGGGGACGGCCGAGTTCGGCATACTTGCGGCGCATGCGCAGCGCGGCCAGCTTGCGGAGTTCAGGCGCGTCGAAACTGCGGTCCAGCAGTTTGCCGACCTTGGCCGAAGCTTGCGTCAGGGAAGGGGCGCAACGCTCGCGCCCGACGAGGTCGAGAAACAGCTCTCCTTGAACCAGCGGCGTGATGGCTGGCAGTGCAAACCAACGATCAAAAGCACCCGCGCGGCGCAATGGTGTCTCAATATCATCCATGGTGCGCGCCACTGTCATGACAAATACCGGATGGGCTGGATTGAAGGCGCGTAACAGCGCCATCACCTGCTCACGTCCCTCCGGGTTGTCATCTTCCTTTCCTTCACCCTTGGCTTCTTGCCATGGGCCTGCTTCGAGATAGACCAGCAAGGGAGCGACGGTTTCAAAGGATCGCAGGTTGTCTTTCAGCGTTAG
>JACDZI010000044.1 GCA_013426785.1 Rhodocyclaceae bacterium
GCCTGCGGCATCATCACTTGGCGTGCAACTGGCCTACTGAAATAGGCTCTAAGAGCCATACCCCGGCATGGCCTGATAGAATTTCCATGACAAAACCCAACTTGGTCGTCCCAACTTCCGTAGCGGTTGCCGTTGGTACCCTATTTATCGTTTCCGCGCCCTCCGGCGCCGGCAAAACTACTCTCGTCAAGTTGCTTATGGAGCATGATGCGGCGATCGGGCATTCGATCTCCTATACGACTCGCGCACCACGTACGGGTGAAGAAAATGGCCGCGAATACCATTTCGTCGATATCCAGTCATTTCTGGCAATGCGCGAGCGCGGTGATTTTCTCGAGTGGGCTGAGGTGCATGGCAATTTCTACGGTACCTCGCGATCCTGGCTGCTGGATGAAATGCGTGCCGGTCGTGATACCCTGCTGGAGATTGACTGGCAGGGTGCTCAGCAGGTACGCGCCCAGATTCCCCAAGCGATAAGCATTTTCATAGTTCCTCCCTCGATTGCCGAGCTTGAACGCCGTCTGCGCGGACGAGGGCAGGATAGCGAGGAGGTAATCCAGCGCAGGGTCGCCGCCGCCCTCGGCGAGTTGCGTCACGTTGAGGAGTTCGATTTCGTTATAATCAACAATGACTTGCAGGAGGCTCTGGAAGATCTGGCTGCGGCGGTGCGGGCGTCGAGACTGAAGTTTTCCCGCCAGCATGCCCGTTGCCCCGAAGTCTTTCGCTTTCTTGCATCCAACTGAAATTACAAAGGAAACACCATGGCCCGCGTTACCGTCGAAGATTGCCTGAAGTACATTCCCAATCGCTTCAACATGACCCTGGCCGCCACCTGCCGTGCCCGTCAGATCACTATGGGTAGCACGCCCCAGGTCGAGGTTGATCGCGACAAGCCGACCGTGCTGGCGCTGCGCGAACTAGCTGAAGGACTTTATGGCATGGACGTACTGCGACGCGGGCAGTCCTGACGATAATGTCACTGCCCTACAGTTAGGGGAGATACTCCATGTCGGCGGCACTGCCATCCTCTGCGGCTTCTGCCCCGACTCCCTCCCGATTACAACAAAAGCCAGAGGAAATTGATCACATGCCGATCATTCCGGTGGACATGCATCCACCGGTTGATCTGGTTGAAGATCTCGATCATTTCCTCGGCCAGCTTTCGCTCTACCTGAAGGCTGAGGATGTTCAGCAGATCGCCTCGGCCTATTATTTCTCCGCTGACGCGCACCGCGGCCAGTTCCGTTCCAGTGGTGATCCCTATATTTCGCATCCGCTGGCCGTGGCCGAAACCCTCGCTCACTGGCGGCTCGACCCTCAGGCTCTGGTTGCCGCCTTGCTGCATGACGTGATGGAGGACACTGCCATCACGAAGGAGCAGA
Organism: Rhodocyclaceae bacterium; assembly: GCA_013426785.1. GTDB lineage: Bacteria > Pseudomonadota > Gammaproteobacteria > Burkholderiales > Rhodocyclaceae > Sulfuricystis. Next base: position 1,383 of record JACDZI010000044.1, read on the forward strand.
TTGCGCAGGCATATGGCAGGGGGGTGGCGGATCTGGTCGATGGGGTATCCAAGCTTGACCGGCTTGAGCACCAGTCCTACGAGGAAGCGCAGGCCGAGAACTTCCGCAAAATGCTGTTGGCGATGGCGCAGGATGTGCGTGTCATTCTCATAAAACTGGCCGACCGGCAGCACAACATGCGCACGCTTGATGCGGTGCGCCCCGAAAAGCGTCGGCGCATCGCTCGCGAGACACTCGAAATCTACGCGCCGATCGCCAACCGGCTCGGCCTCAATACGCTCTACCGTGAATTGCAGGAACTGGCCTTCCGTAATCTGCACCCGCTGCGCTACAAGGTATTGGCCAAGGCCGTACGTTCGGCGCGAGGTAACCGCCGCGAGGGTGTGGGGAAGGTTCTCGATGGAATCAAGCGGCGCCTGCCGGAATGCAAGATCGATGCGGAGGTGATGGGGCGCGAGAAGCATCTTTATGGCATCTATCGCAAGATGCGCGAGAAGCACCTCTCCTTTTCTCAGGTGCTCGATATTTATGGTTTTCGTATCATCGTTACCGACGTGCCGAACTGCTATCTCGCGCTTGGCGCATTGCACGGACTGTTCAAGCCGGTGCCGGGAAAATTCAAGGATTACATCGCGATCCCCAAGGCGAATGGCTACCAATCGCTGCATACGACGCTGATCGGTCCCTACGGCATGCCGGTCGAATTGCAGATCCGTACCAGCCAGATGCACCACGTCGCCGAAACCGGGGTCGCTTCGCACTGGCTCTACAAGGACGAGCAGTCGCTTTCCGAATTGCAGCGTACCACCCACCAGTGGTTGCAGTCGCTGCTGGAACTACAGACGGCAATAGTCGATTCGGCCGAGTTTCTCGAACACGTCAAGGTGGATTTGTTTCCTGGCGAGGTCTATGTGTTTACGCCAAAGGGAAAAATCCTGTCGCTACCGCGTGGTGCCACGGCTGTCGATTTCGCCTATGCCGTGCATACCGATATCGGTAACCGCTGCATTGCCTGCAAGCTCAACTACGAGAATATGCCCTTGCGCAGCGAGTTGCATAACGGTGATCGAGTCGAGATTTTCACGGCCCCGAATGCTGCACCCAATCCCGCCTGGCTCGGGTTTGTCAAGACCGGCAAGGCGCGCGCGCAGATTCGCCACTTTCTCAAGACCAGGCAGAATAACGAGTCTGCCGAGCTGGGCGCACATCTGCTCTCCCAGGCATTGCACACTCTCGGCCATCGACTTGAAGAACTTGGCAGCGCGGCGTGGCAGCGGTTTCTGAAGACCTTTTCCGGCCGTTCGCGGGACGAGGTTCTCACCGACATCGGCCTGGGCAAACGTCTGCCGGCAATTGTCGCCCGCCGCTTGCTCGATGGCAGTGCATCGGGCGGACCGGTGGCGCAAAGTGCCGGTGCTATCCGTATTGCCGGCAGCCAGGGTATGGCGATGCAACTGGCACGCTGCTGCCACCCGATTCCAGGCGATCCGATTATCGGTGTGATTCGTGCCGGTCAAGGGCTGATCGTGCATACCCATGATTGCCGCACACTGCGTAGCGGCAAGGTGGGGCGTGGGCCCGGCGGAACCAAGGAATGGGTCGATGTTGAATGGGATCCGGCAGCGTCCGGGCCTTTCGACGTCAAAGTCCGCGTGGTTTCGCAAAATACACCGGGCGTGCTGGCGCGGCTCGCGGCGACGATTGCCGAGCACGGTACCAATATCATCGATGTGAGCATGGACGCTGACGATGGTGTAACGACGGCGCTGTATTTCACCCTGCAAGTCACCGGGCGTATCCACCTTGCGCGTATCCTGCGCAGCTTGCGGCGCCTGCCTGCCGTTATCCGCATTACCCGGCTATAAAAGTAAGAATTGAGGAAAACAAAGTCATGGCTTACGAATCCGAACATACGAAATTCATGCGTGACTGGCTGCGGCAACACCCGCAGGAAGTCGAGGTACAGCAGTACGGACGAGCGCTCTGGTGGGATCGCGGCAACCGCGACCTTGACGAGCAGGCACAACTCGATGCCACCAGAGTGCCGCAAAATCCCTATTATTACGATGCCAAATAAGCACAGGAGCATAGCAAGATGAAACTGATACGCAGAACCCTGATCGCCGCTGGCCTCGCTCTGGCTGGACCTGCCGCCGCCGACCTGCAACTAGCCCAGAAGGAAGGATGTCTGGGCTGTCATACCGTAGATAAGAAGCTCGTCGGCCCTGCCTGGAAAGATGTTGCTGCCCGCTATAAGGGGGACGCCGGAGCAGAAGCCAAACTGATGAAAAAGGTCCGCGAAGGCGGCAAAGGGAATTGGGGCGAAATCGTCCAGCCGCCCAACACCACGGCCTCGGATGAAAACATCAAGAAGCTCGTCAAGTTCGTCCTGTCGCTGTAATCCCGCTGGCGCCGCCGCTAAGGGCAGGGCGATTCAGCCTGCCTGAAGGGCGATCAGCGTGATCGTCTTGGCCGGACAGACCGGTACGCAATTGCCGCAACCGGTACAGCGCTCGGCTACGATTTCAGGCTCGGCAACCGCAGCAAAGCGCGGGGAAAAGCGGATGGCATCCTCCTTGCAAACATCCCCGCAGCGGTAGCAGACTTCGTTATCGTAGGTCACGCAGTTCCGTCCGATGATGGCCAACGACCGACTCTTTTGGGCTACCGCCTCTGCCGGTTCGGGCGGGGCGGAAAACTTGCCTCGCAGGAATTCCCGGCGTGAAATCACGGGCGGACCTGGTCGATCTTGAGGACGATGCCCGTGGCGCCGAGCTTGACCGTCAAGGGGGGGCCGAACAGATCACCAGGTTGCGGCATGGCCTGTCCGGATTTCGATACGCGCGCCTCGATGACGAGTTCGGGAAACTGCGACAGCAGGCGGTCAGGGCTCATGGCCAGGCTGTCGTCCAGGGTGAAGTCGAGCGGGAACTTGGCTGCGGCGATCCGCAATACGGCTACTGGCATGCGCGTCCCGTCAGCAGGCCGGGCGACCACCATCAGCATGTCGCCATTGGCTATTTTATTTGCCAGTTCGCCGGCGACCTCGACACGCCCCTTGACCGTGACCGCGCTTGCCGTCTTGCCAGAGCCGACTTTTCCGGTTTGCGGGGCGGACGGTTTGCCGAGCAATGACCTGGCCTCGGCAATGTTCGCGCCGATGATATTGGCGTCCTCGGATCCCGCCGGCAACTGCGCGTACAGTTTCTCCCAGTCGGCGAGCGCCCTGTCGAATTGCTTGGCATCGTAAGCGGCAGTACCCCGCATCCAGAGCCCCTGCAGGTTCAGCGGGTCGATCTTGAGCGCCTTGTCGATGAGCGCCAACACCTTGGGGGTGAAACCGTTTGCCACGGCGGCGGCGACATCGGCGTAGTCGACCAGCAGGTCGGCGTTGCCATCGAGCAGCGGGCCGGTACGCTCGTAGGCGCGCGCTGCCTCGGCGAGTCGGCCCATCGCCTTATAGGAACGGGCCAGCATCACCCAGCCAGCGTAATTCTCCGGCTCTTTTTCCAGTCGCGCGGCGAGGTCATTGACCATCTTCTCGACATCGGCCTGGTTGACATGTTGCTGGGCGGGCATCTCGATGGCCGCAGGGGTGCCCAGCGTGAGGTAGCCGGCGATCGCTGCCATCGGCAGGGCTAGCGCCAGCCCGAGTGGAACGGCGCGGCCGGCGGGAACCGTTGCGGTGGCAGCAACAGATTCGGCGGCCGTATCTTCGAGCAGGCGCCGCTGTAGTTCGCTACGGGCTTGATCGTAGTCCGTCTGAGAGAGTGCACCTTCGGCGCAATCGCGCTCTAGTTCCGCCAACTGGTCACGGTAGATGGTGGCGTTCAGTTGTTGCCGTGAAAGGTCGGCGCTGGCGGGACGGCGTCGGAAGGGCCAGACGATCAGGGCGACAGTGACCATCACTAGCAGTACGGCGACAATAATGAAAGTGATCATGGCTGAGTGTCCTTGAGCAGGGCTTCGGCGCGCTTTTTCTCTTCTGCCGTCAGGGGCAACTCAGGCACCGCCTGACTGCGGCGACGCAAATGGCGCATCAGTGCGAACAGGCCGGCAAACAATAGGATGAACGGTCCGCCCCACAGCAGGTAATTCATCGGCTTGACCTGGGGGCGGTAGAGCACGAAGTCGCCATAGCGGCTGACGAGAAAGTCCTTCACTTCGGCATCGGTCTTGCCTTCCTTGATCAGCCCGCGTACTTCACGCCGCAGGTCCTGTGCCAGTTCGGCCCGCGAGCTGGCCAGCGACTCGTTCTGGCAGACCAGGCAGCGCAACTCCTCGGCGATGGCGGTGAGGCGTTGCTCGACCACCGCATCCTCGGCCAGCGGCGCGGCATCTTTGGCGAGAACAGCCCCGCACAGGCACAATGACATTAGGAGGGTGAGCAGGAACTTCATAGGCTCAACTCCCTGATCTTCGGCAGGATCTCTTTTTCGAGCACTTCGGCGGTGACTACCCCGATCTTCTTGTAACGAATGACGCCGGCCTTGTCGATCAGGTAGGTTTCCGGCGCGCCATAGACGCCGTAGTTGATGCCGACGCGGCCATCGGCGTCATAGACCGAGGCCTGGTAAGGATTGCCGAAGCGGGCCAGCCAGCGCAGGCCGTCTTCGCGCTTGTCCTTCCAGTTGAGGCCGATCAGCGGGACCGCGCCGGGCGTCTTGGCGTACTCGATCAGCACCGGATGCTCCTCGCGGCAGGACGGGCACCATGAGGCCCAGACGTTGAACAGCCAGACTTTGCCAAGCATGTCCTTCAGCGTCAGGGTCTGGCCGGCATCCTGCAGCAAAGGCAGGCTGAAGTCCGGCGCGGGCTTGCCGACCAGCGGCGAAGGCACCTCGCGCGGATCGAGCTTGAGGCCGACCGCCAGCAAGGCGACCAGCAGGATGAAGCCGCCGAGCGGCAACAGGAACTTGTTCATGCTCGGGCTCTGGCAGCTTTGGGAGAGAGGGCGGCGGCTGGCCTGACCTTGAGGCGATAACGCCGGTCACTGGCCGCGAACAGGCCACCGAGCGCCATCAGCAGGCAGCCGCCCCAGATCCAGTCGACGAAGGGCTTGAAGTAAACGCGTACCGCCCAGGCCTGGCCTTCCAGCGGCTCGCCGAGCGAGACATAGACATCGCGCGTCAGCCCGGCATCGATGGCGGCCTCGGTCATCGGCATTGATGACGCATCGTAGTTGCGCTTTTCCGGGTGCAGGGTGCGCAGCAGTTTGTCATCCTTGTATAACTCAAAGCTGCCGACCGCTGCCTGATAGTTCGGTCCCCTGCCGGGGCGTACACCAAGGAACTTGAAGGTATGACCTCCGACCGTTACCGTTTCGCCCGGCTCCATGCGCACGTCGCGTTCCTCCTGATATACCGAAACTATCGTTACGCCGACGACGAAGACGGCAAGACCGGCATGGGCCAGTTGCATGCCCCACCAGGCGCGTGGCGGGGTGCCGGTTTTCATGCGGTCCATCGTTTGCAGAACCAGCGCACCGACCATCCAGCCGACCAGCGCCAGCGCCAGCGCGACATAGGCCGACCAAGTGCCCGCCAGCATTGGCAGACCGATGCCGGCCAGCAGCGCCACGACCGCGGCCGGCCAGAGCCTGATGAAAATGGTCTTGAGGTCGGCATGCTTCCAGCGCGCCACTGGGCCGAGCGCGACCATGAACAGCAGCGGCAGCATGATCGGCACGAACACCGTATTGAAGTAAGGTGGGCCGACGGAAATCTTGCCAATGCCCAGCGCATCAACGAGCAGGGGGTAAAGCGTGCCGAGCAGCACGGCACCGCAGCCAACCACCAGCAGCACGTTATTGACCAGCAGCATGGTCTCGCGCGAAACTAGCGCGAAGCCGCCGCCGAGGCTGACCTTGGGCGCTCGCAGGGCAAACAGGAACAGCGAACTGCCGACCACCAGTGCCAGCAGGATCAGGATGAAAATGCCGCGACGCGGGTCGGTGGCGAAGGCATGCACCGAGGTGAGCACGCCCGAACGGACCAGGAAGGTGCCGAGCAGCGACAACGAAAAGGCGGCAATCGCCAGCATTACCGTCCAGTTCTTGAAGCTGCCGCGCTTTTCGGTGACGGCCAGCGAATGGATCAGCGCCGTGCCCACCAGCCAGGGCATGAAGGAGGCGTTCTCGACCGGGTCCCAGAACCACCAGCCGCCCCAGCCGAGTTCGTAGTAGGCCCACCACGAGCCCAATGCGATACCGAGGGTGAGAAAAATCCACGCCGCGGTCGTCCAGGGACGCGACCAGCGTGCCCAGGCGGCGTCGAGCTGGCCGGCCAGCAAGGCGGCGATGGCGAAGGCAAAGGCGACGGCGAAGCCGACATAGCCCATGTAGAGCATCGGCGGGTGATAGACCAGGCCCGGGTCCTGCAGCAGCGGGTTGAGCGAGCGGCCCTCCTCGACGCCGGGAATCAGCCGCTCGAAGGGGTTGGAAGTGAGCAGGATGAAGGCCAGCAGGCCCACCGCCACCAGGCCAAGCACACCGAGTACGCGGGCCACCATCGCCTCGGGCAACTGGCGCGAGAACAGCGCCACCGCCTGCGCCCAGCCGGTGAGCATCAGCACCCACAGCAGCAGCGAGCCTTCATGACCGCCCCACACGGCCGAGACGCGGTAGAGGGTGGGCATCTGAGTGTTGGAGTGGGCGGCGACATACTGGACCGTAAAGTCGTTGGTATAGAAGCTCCAGCCCAGGCAGACGAAGGAAAAGGCGATCAGCAGGAAGGCAGCGGCGGTCGCGGGACGGGCGACGGCGATCCAGTCGGCCCGGTTGCGCTGCGCCCCGACCAGCGGCAGCACCCCCAGGATCAGGGTGACGAACAGGGAGAGGATCAGGGCGAAGTGGCCAAGCTCGGGAATCATGTCGGCTTACTGTTTGAGGGTCTGGGCAGCTTTTTGCGCCTGGGCCTGGTCCATGGCGTGCTGCGCTTCCGGCGGCATGTAGTTCTCGTCGTGTTTGGCCAGCACTTCGCTGGCGGCGAAGACGCCGTCTGGCCCCAGCTTGCCCTGCGCGACCGCGCCCTTGCCCTCCTTGAACAAGTCGGGGAGGATGCCGGTATAGGCGACGGGGACGTCTTTGGCGGTATCGGTGACGACGAAATGCACGGTCAGATTGTCGCGCCGGACCGAACCTTCCTTGACCATGCCGCCGAGGCGGAAGGCCTTGCCCTGCGGCGCCTTGCCGGCGGCGATCTCGCTGGGGGTGACGAAGAAGGCGATATTGCTGTCGAGGGCGTTCAGCACGAAGCCGGCGGCGATGCCCAGCGCGGCGAGACCCCCGACGATGAGGGCGATGCGTTTTTGACGTGGTTTCAATTAACGGCTTTCACTGAGTGTCGAGGGTTTCCGCGATGCGTTCGCGGCGCAGGCTGCGCAAAATGGAAGTACGACGCTTGCCGACCAGAATTGGTTCCGCGATCATCAATAAAGCGCAGACGCCGAAGCTGCCCCAGACATACAGGCCATAGCCGCCCATGGCGAAAAACTCGGCCGGAGAACCCCAGTTCATTGCTTTACCTCCGACAATTCTTTCACCCACTCGGTGTGCGCTTCGCGTTCGAGGATGATGGCGCGCACGCGCGTCAGCGCCACGGCGATCGAGTACATCCAGAAGGCCAGCGCCATGATCAGCATGCCCCACAACATGGTCGTGGCCATGGCCGGTGCCTTGTTGATCGATACCGAGGCGCCCTGGTGCAAGGTGTTCCACCATTTCACCGAGAAATAGATGATCGGCACATTGACGACGCCGACCAGCGCGAGGATCGCCCCGGCCTTGTCGGCACGGCGGGCATCGTCGATGGCGGCCTGCAGGGCGATGAAGCCGATGTAGAGGAAGAACAGGATTAGCGCCGAGGTCAGCCGGGCGTCCCACACCCACCACGCACCCCACATCGGCTTGCCCCAGAAGGCACCGGTCCACAGCGACAGGAAGGCCATGATGGCGCCGGTGGGCGCCAGCGCCTGGGCCATCATGCCGGACAGCCGGGTATTGAGGGCGAGGCCGAGGCCGGCCCAAGTCGCCATCACGACGTAGATGAACATCGACATCCAGGCCGCCGGCACATGGATGAAGATGATGCGGTAGCCCTCGCCCTGGGTCGCATCAGTCGGCGCGACAAAAAAGGAAATCCATAGGCCGGTGACGCCGAAGATGGCCGCCAGCACCCAGAACCACGGGATCATCTTCCCGGCGACGGGATAGAAGCTCTGCGGCGAGGCGTACTTGAACCAATTTACGATCTTGTTACTCATTTACTCGAGCGCGATCCTTAAAGCCGCCGTGGTCGCCCATGGCGCGAAAAACCCGCCCAGTACCAGCAGGGCAGCCAGCAAGGACAAATGTCCGCCGGCCCCGGTACCGGAAATGTAGGCCTCTACCGCGCCCGCACCGAAAATCAAGGTGGGGACATAGAGGGGTAATACCAGCAAGGACAACAACACGCCACCGCCGCGCAGCCCCAAGGTCAGTGCCGCTCCGATGGCACCGATCAGACTCAATAGCGGCGTGCCCAGCAGCAGGCTGACCACCAGAATGCCCTGCGCCCCGCTATCCAGGTCAAACTGGATGCCCAGCACGGGCGCCAGCAGAACCAGAGGCAAGCCCGTGGTGATCCAGTGCGCCGCGATTTTACCTGCGATCAGTAGCCCCAGCGGCGTGGGGGAGAGCACCATCTGTTCCAGCGTGCCGTCGGCATGGTCGGGCGCGAACAGGCGCGCGAGGCCAAGCATGGTCGCCAGCAGCGCGGCGACCCACAGGATGCCCGGTGCGATCTTGCGCAGCAACGCCGGCTCCGGACCGATGCCGAGCGGAAACAGGCTGACGACGATGATGAAGAAGAACAGCGCGGTGAGCACCTCGCTCTTCCTGCGCATCGCCAGCAACAGGTCGCGGCGGATGATGGCGAAAACAGCGCTCATAGTACCAATACCTTGCCGTTGGGCAGCAGGATGCTCTGGTGGCTGGTGAGGATGGCGATGCCGCCGCCAGTGACATGCTCGACGATCAGGCCGGACAGCATGTCGACGGCCTTGACGTCCAGAGCGGTAAAGGGCTCGTCGAGAATCCACAGCGTCGCCTGGCGCACGGCGAGGCGGGCTAGCAGCACGCGCCGCTTCTGGCCGGCGGAGAGGAAGCGCACCGGGAGATCCTCGCGCCCGCGCAGGCCGAAGCGCGCCAGCGCCTTCATGGCATCTGCTTCAGACAGGGATGTGCCGTCGAGCTGCGCGGCAAGCGTGAGGTTTTCCAGCGGGGTGAGTTCTTCCTTGACCGCGCCATGGTGGCCGAGGAACAGCATCTCGCGCCGGTAGTCTTCGCCCAGCGTCTTGATCGGCTGGCCGCGCCAGAGAATTTCACCGGCCGCCGGGGGCGACAAGCTGGAAAGGATGCGCAGCAGGCTGGTCTTGCCGGCGCCGTTCTCGCCCTGCACGTGCAGCCATTCGCCCGGACCGACCGCGAGATCAAGCCCGTCGAACAGGTGTCGTTCGCCTCGAACGCAGGAAAGGCTGGTCGCTGAGAGCATGGGAAGCGGATTTTGCCTGATTACTTGGCGTTACGCTGAGACGAAAGTTACCGACGCTTCAGGCCGTGAAAAGTCGGTGCTGGCGGGACGGCGTCTAGATCGTCGCCGGGAAAAGTTTGATTTATGTCAAACATTGATTTCATTGCTTTGTTGCGCCGCGGCAAACTGCCTATACTCCGCCCCACACGAGCATGTGCGGGGCGCAACCTTGTATGTGCCACGATCCGGAAAGGTAGCAAGCCGCCTTTCTGTGCCGCGCGCCGAAAACCCCCCGGCCGGGCCGTGATGGTAGTTGGAATTATCGCCCGCAAGGTAAAGGTTCCTTTCGGCCAGTGAATTCCCCGTTCCTTCCCTGAAAGGAGCGGGGATATTAGCTTTTTGAATCATGGCGAACATGCAGTCGCTAGGTTGTGGGGGTTCCGATTTCCATGGAGTCGATGTCGAATCTGGCAGTGGCAGGGGTCTTCATGGCCGTGCTGGGTATTGCCCTCGCGGCCCTGCTGGCGTTCGCCAACCGCAAGCTCTTCGTCTATGAAGATCCGCGCATTGGCCAGGTCGAGGACCTGCTGCCCAAATCGAATTGTGGCGCCTGCGGACAACCCGGCTGCCGCGGCTTCGCCGAAAAAGTGGTGACCGGCGATATCGTTCCGGCGCAATGCACGGTAAGTTCTCCGCAGCAGCGGCAGGATATCGCCGATCTGCTTGGGGTGGTCGCCGGCAATGTCGAAAAGAAGGTGGCGCGGCTGGCCTGCGCCGGCGGCAAGCACGTTGCATTCGTGCGTGCCCGCTATGCCGGGCTCAAGACCTGCCGCGCGGCGGCGGTGGTGGGTGGCGGCGGCAAGGAATGCGCTTGGGGTTGCCTTGGTCTGGGCGATTGCGAGGCAGTGTGCGAGTTCGATGCACTGCACCTCAATGCCCAAGGCCTGCCGGTGGTCGACGCCGACAAATGCTCGGCCTGCAACGATTGTGTCGAGGTCTGCCCCAAGGGTTTGTTCAGCCTGGAGTTGGTCAGTCATCGCCTGTGGGTGGCGTGCAAGAACCATGCGGATGGCGACACGGCGGAGCGTTCCTGCGAAGTGGCCTGTACCGCTTGCGGCAAATGCGTTGCCGATGCCGCTCCCGGCCTGATCACCCTCGATGGCGAGCTGGCCTCAATCCGCTACGAACTCAACGCCTGGGCCACCAGGGGAGCAACCGAGCGCTGCCCGACCGGCGCCATTGTCTGGTTTGAGTCGCCCAATAGCGCGGTCAAGGGTGCGACCGCCAAAAAAATCCTGCGGCTGGATGCGCTGCCCCAACTCATGTAATGCGCCGTACCGAATTCTCTAGGAGCTTGCCATGTTGAAGAAACTGTTCTCGTCCTCCCCTGCCGAAACCGGTGCTGCGGGCACGGCTGCGCCCAAGTATCCGGGCGTGCGCGATGCCGTCGATGGCAACACTGCCGTCATCCATGTCGAGCGCGAAGCCTCGGATGCGGCGGGTGCCTACCCGATCACGCCCTCGACGCAGATGGGCGAATACTGGGCGGAAGAGGTCGCCAGGGGCCATCTAAACATCTCTGACAAACCGCTGATCTTCATCGAACCGGAATCCGAGCACGCCGCTGCCGGCGTGACCGCCGGCATGGCGATGACCGGCCTGCGCGCCACCAACTTCTCGTCGGCGCAGGGCGTCGCCTTCATGCACGAATCGCTCTATGGTGCGGTCGGCAAGCGTCTGCCCTACATCCTCAACATGGGCTGCCGCGCCATCACCAAGGCCTCGCTCAACGTGCATTGCAGCCACGACGACTACCACTGCGTCGATGACACCGGTTTCATCCAGGTGATGGCCAAGAACACTACCGAGTGCGCCGACCTGAACCTGATCGCCCGCAAGGTGGCCGAACTCTCGCTGACGCCGGCGATCGTTGGCCAGGATGGTTTCCTGACCACGCACCTGATCGAATCGACGCTGCTGCCCGAGCGCGAACTGGTGGCGGAATTCTGCGGCAAGCCCGATGACCTGATCGACACGCCCACCCCCGCCCAGCAAATGCTCTACGGCCCCAAGCGCCGCCGCGTGCCGGCCATCTGGGATGTCGACGTGCCGCTGGTGTCGGGCACGGTGCAGAACCAGGACGCCTACATGCAGGCGACCGCCGGCCAGCGCCCCTATTTCTTCGACCACATCGAGTCGATCACCGATGCCTGCATGGCCGAATATGCCGGCCTGACGGGCCGCCAGTACCAGCGCGTCTCGACCTACAAGATGGAAGATGCCGAGTATGCGATCGTCGGCATGGGTAGCATGATCGTCCAGGCCGAAGCCGTGGCCGACTACCTGCGCGAGACGCGCAAGCTGAAGGTGGGTGTGATCAACGTCACGATGTTCCGGCCTTTCCCTGGCGATCTGCTCGGCGGCCTGCTTAAGGGCCGCAAGGGCGTGGCCGTGCTGGAGCGCACCGACCAGCCGCTGGCCGAAGACCTGCCGCTGATGCGCGAAGTGCGTGCCTGCGTAACCAAGTGCCTCGAAAACGGCATGGGCAGCGAAGCCGAGAAACCCTATCCGGGCTACGCCGCGCTGGCCCCCAACGAGATGCCGCGGCTCTATTCCGGCTGCTATGGCCTCGGTTCGCGCGACCTCCAGCCCGAAGGTCTGATCGCCGCAGTCGAGAACATGCTGCCGGAAGGCGCGAAGCGCAAGTTCTACTATCTCTCGATCGACTTCGCCCGCGATCCGCTCAATCCGAAGGACGAGATCCACCAGCAGGACTTGCAGGAAAAATATCCGCAAGTTAAGGCCTTGGGCATCCGCGGCAGCGAGAACCCCAATCTGCTGCCCAAGGGCGCGATTACCGCACGCATGCACTCGGTGGGCGGCTGGGGCGCCATCACCACCGGAAAAAACCTGGCAATGACACTGTTCGAACTGCTCGGCTGGGACATCAAGGCCAACCCGAAATATGGCTCGGAAAAGAAGGGCCAGCCAACCACCTATTACCTCTCGGCGGCGCCGGAACCGATCCGCATCAATTGTGAATATTCCTTCGTGGATGTCGTGCTGTCGCCCGACCCCAACGTCTTCGGCCACTCGAACCCGCTGTCCGGACTCAAGAAAGGCGGGGTGTTCATCATCCAGTCGAATCTCGGCGACGAGACCTGGGCGAATTTCCCGCTCTGGGCGCAGAAGTTCATCGTCGATAACGAGATCAAAGTCTTTCACATCGACGCCTTCAAGGTGGCCCGCGACGAGGCCGGTTCGCCCGAATTGCAGTTGCGCATGCAGGGCATCGCCTTCCAGGGGGCTTTCTTCGCCGCCAGTCCGACGATGGCCAATGCCGGCCTGACCGAGAATGCCCTGTTCGCCGCCATCGAAGCGCAGTTGCAGTCCAAGTTTGGCAGCAAGGGTGCGCGCGTGGTGGCTGACAACCTGCGCGTGGTGAAGCGCGGTTTTACCGAGTTGACCGAAATTACCGAGAAGGAAGTCGGCAAGACGCGCAAGCAATATGCGAAAAAAGATGCCGGCCTGCCGATCATGCTGCAGCAGTTCCCGGCGTCCGACGGCAAGGTCGCCGACATCCATCGCTTCTGGGAACAGACCGGCCATTTCTACCTGACCGGCAGGGGCAACGACAACCTCGTCGATCCTTTCATCGGCGCCTCGCTGATGCCCGCCGCGACGGGCGTGTTCCGCGACATGACGGGCATCCGCTTCGAGCATCCGGTGTGGATCGCCGAGAACTGCACTGCTTGCGGCAACTGCTACACCGAATGCCCCGACTCGGCCATTCCCGGCCTGGTCAGTTCGGTCGGCGATGTCTTCAACACCTGCATCAACCGCATCGAGACCAGCGGCACGCCGACGCGTTTCCTGCGCCGCTCGGTGCGTACGGTCGAGAAGAAGCTGCGCGGCCTGATCGAAAGCGTCGGCGGCGCGGTGCGTCCGCTGATCGATCGCGCCATGTCCGAAACCGTGGCCGAGGCGCCCGAGGCGGATCGCCATTCGCTCTCCGGCGAATTCACGCTGCTGCAGGTCCAGCTGGCCGGCTTCCAGTTCGCTGCCACCAAGCCCTACTGGCAGCAGAAGGAGAAGAAAGCCAAGGGCAGCGGCGGCCTGTTCTCGATCACCATCAACCCCTACACCTGCAAGGCCTGCGCCGTGTGCGTCACGGTCTGCGAGGACAATGCCCTGCAGATGGTCACCCAGACCGACGAGTCCACCGACAAGCTGCGCCGCGACTGGAACTTCTGGCTCGACCTGCCAACCACGCCGCCGGAATACAGCCGCATCGACAGCCTCGACGAGAAGATCGGCGCGCTGGAAACCCTGCTGCTCGACAAGCGCAACTACAACTCGATGGCTTGCGGTGACGGCGCCTGCCTCGGTTGTGGCGAGAAGACGGCGATCCACCTGTTTACTTCAACGGTGACGGCGCTGATGCAACCGCGCGTCAAGGCCTTCATCGAAAAGCTCGACGATCTGATCGCCAGGCTTGAACAGCACATGCGCATCAAGCTGGCCTCGGCTGTCGATCTCACCGATACCGGCGCCGTGGTGCGCGCCGTCGAGGCGACTGGCCAGCACGACCTGACCCTGTCTAACCTTGCCTCCAAGCTCAACGAGAACAAGCCCTCGCAGCTGCTCGATCCGGCTTGGGTGAAGAACACCGCCCAGCTGCTCGAAAAGCTCAAGGACCTCAAATGGCGTTATGTGTCGGGGCCGACCGGCCGAGGCCGCGCCGACATGGGCGTGGTCAACTCGACCGGTTGTACCTCCGTGTGGGGCTCGACTTATCCCTTCCACCCCTATCCCTTCCCGTGGACATCGCACCTGTTCCAGGATTCGCCCAGCGTGGCGATGGGCCTGTTCGAAGGCCACATGGCGAAGATGGCCGACGGCTTCAAGGCCGTACGTATGGCCGAGAAGGAACTGGCCGGCGACTACCTGCCCGAGCGCGACGGCGATTTTTTCCGCCGCTTCACCTGGAGCAAGTTCTCCGAAGAAGAATGGCTGCTGTGCCCGCCGGTCGTCAGCATGGGCGGCGACGGCGCGATGTACGACATCGGCTTCCAGAACCTGTCGCGCGCCATGATGTCCGGCATGCCGATCAAGATCCTGATCGTCGATACGCAGGTCTATTCCAACACCGGTGGCCAGGCCTGCACCTCGGGCTTCATCTCGCAGGTATCGGACATGGCGCCCTTTGGTGCAGCGACGCGCGGCAAGCAGGAGACCCGCAAGGAAATCTCGCTGATCGGCATGGCGCACCGCACGTCCTACGTGATGTCGGGCACCATCGCCCACGTCAACCATCTGCTGGAAAGCTATATCGACGGCCTCAACAGCCGCCGGCCGGCGTTGTTCAACATCTATGCGGTCTGCCCGCCCGAACATGGCGTCGGTGACGACAAGAGCGTCGACCAGAGCAAGCTCGCGGTCGAAAGCCGTGCCTACCCGCTGTTCCGTTTCGACCCCGATGCGGGCACCACTTTCAGCGAGTGCGTCAGCCTCGAGGGCAACCCGGCGCTGGATCAGGACTGGCCGACCTACACGCTCAAATACGTCGCGGAGAATGGCAGCCATGAAACCATGACCCTGTCACTGACCTTTGCCGACTTCGCTGCCACCGAGGCGCGCTTCCTCAAGCAGTTCAAGAAGGCGCCGCCGGAGACCTGGAACGACAACATGGTGATGCTGGCCGACTTCCTGCAACTGGACGCCGACGAGCGCGACGGCAAGTTCCCCTATATCTGGGCCGTAGATCAGAAGAATCGCCTGACGCGCCTGCTGGTGACGGAGGAACTGGTCCGCTCGGCCGAGGAACGCCAGAGTTTCTGGCGCCAGTTGCGCGACATCGCTTCCGTGGGGGCCGGCAGCGGCGATGAAACCTCAGTCGCCGAGCGCGTGCGTGCCGACCTGCTGGCCAAGATTGCCGCCAGCCTCGGCATGACGGGCAGCGACCTGGCCGCGTCACCGGCACAAAAAGTCGGCGCTGGCGGGACGGCGCACGAGGCAGGGAGCGGCGATTACGAGCCGGTGTGGGTCGAATCCCCCGAATGCACGGCCTGCGACGAGTGCATCGCCATCGCGCCGAAGACCTTTGCCTACAACGATCAGAAGCTCGCCATCGTCATCAATCCGAAAGGCGGCAAGTTCGCCGACATCGTCAAGGCGGCAGAAAAGTGCACCGCCGGCTGCATCCATCCTGGCACGCCCTGGAACATGGCCGAAGCAGGTGTGGACAAGCTGATGGCACGGGCGGCCAAGTTCAACTAAGCCAAGCCGATGAAGCTGCTCTCCTACTTTCGCGGCGAAGCCTTCCAGCGCGGCGTGCATCCGCCGTCCTGCAAGCTGACGGCGCAGACGCACATCCGTCGTCTGCCCTTCCCGCAGAAAGTCACCGTGCCGATGTCGCAGCACATCGGCAAGGTGCCGCACCCCACCGTCAAGCTGAGGGAGGAGGTGGTCCGTGGCCAACCCATTGCCCGTACCAGCGACTGGTTGTCGGTGCCGCATCACGCCCCGGTGACCGGCGTGGTCGAGTTCATCGGCCTGCGCCCGTCGGCGCGGGGCCCCTGGGTCGAGTCCATTGTCATCCGTGCCCATCCGGGGGCGACGCAGGAGGATTTATGGGGGCGGCCGCGCGATTTCACGGGTGCGGCGGGCAGCGAGATCCTGCAAGCCATCTGGGACACCGGCATGGTGGGATTGGGCGGCGCGGCCTTCCCGACTCACGCCAAGCTGACGGTGCCCAAGCAGGCCAAGGTGCATACGCTGGTGGTGAATGGTTGCGAGTGCGAACCCTACCTGACCTGCGACCATCGCGTGATGGTCGAGCAGGCGGACGACCTGATCATCGGCATCCGTTATGCGATGCGGGCCACCGGGGCGGTGCGGGCCATCGTCGGCATTGAGGACAACAAGCCGGATGCCGTCATCGCGGTCCGCGCGGCGATCGAACGCGCTGCCCATTTGCCTGGTGGCGTGCCGGAGGGGGAGATTCACGCCGAGCCGGTGCCGACCAAGTATCCGCAGGGTTCGGAAAAGATGTTGATCATGGCGCTGTTCGGAGTGGAAATTCCCGCAGGCGGTCTGCCGGTGTCGCTGGGCATGGTGGTCAATAACGTTGGCACGCTGGCCGCGCTGGGCCGGCTGCTGCCCGCCGGCCGTGGCTTGACCGAGCGGGTCGTCACCGTTACCGGCCCCGGCGTGGCAAAACCCGGCGACTACATCGTGCCGCTGGGCACGCCGATCCGCTTCGTGCTCGACTATGCCGGCGCGCCTGGCGTGGCGGCGCGCCAGATCGTCCTCGGCGGGCCGATGATGGGCCAGGCGGCCGCCTCGCTCGACGTGCCGATTACCAAGGGCATGTCCGGCGTGCTGGTGATGCGTGGCGACGAGTTGTCCGACCACGAGGGCCGCAAGACCTATCCGTGCATCAAATGCGCCGAATGCGTCGAGTCCTGCCCGATGGGATTGAATCCCTCGACGCTGGGCATGCTGGCCGCCAAGCGCGAATATGACCTGATGGGGGCGCAGTTCCACCTCGGCGAGTGCTTCGAGTGCGGCTGCTGTTCCTACGTCTGTCCTTCGAACATCCCGCTGGTGCAGCAGTTCCGCGTTGCCAAGCA
Organism: Rhodocyclaceae bacterium; assembly: GCA_013426785.1. Lineage (GTDB taxonomy): Bacteria > Pseudomonadota > Gammaproteobacteria > Burkholderiales > Rhodocyclaceae > Sulfuricystis. The sequence goes on from JACDZI010000044.1 coordinate 18,526, forward strand.
GATCCTGCGTGAAAAGGCGATTTCAAAATAATGACTATCGAAATCCGCTCTGCCCCGCACATCAAGTCCACCACCAGCGTGGAGCAGATCATGCGTCATGTGGTCTGGTCGTTGCTGCCGGTCTGCGCCTTCTATGTCTATCAATACGGCCTGTCGGCACTGGCATCGATGGTCGTGGTGACGGCCAGTTGCCTTGCCACCGAACGCCTGTTCGTCAAGACCGGCACGCAGTCGGGCGACATCCGCGATTTTTCCGCGGTGATTACTGGTCTGCTGCTGGCGCTGTCGCTGCCGCCGGGCTTCCCGCTGTGGATGGGGGTGGTCGCCGGCTTCGTCGCCATCGCGATGGGCAAGGCGCTGTTCGGCGGCATCGGCTTCAATGTTTTCAACCCGGCGCTGGTCGGCCGCGCCTTCGCCCAGGCGGCCTTCCCGCAGGCGATCGCCTCCTATACCCCCTCGTTTTTGCCGGGGCGCTTTTACGAGATGATTCCCTCATCGATGGCCTTCCCGTTGATGCAACCGGCCGACGTGAGCGAATGGCTCAAGCTCAAGCACCTCGATGCGCTGGCCGGCGCCACGCCGCTGGCCAAGTGGAAATTCGAGGGTGTGCTGGCCAGTGCCGAGGAACTGGTGACTTCCCTCTCGGGCCACATGGCCGTGGGGCCTTCGCCGGCGCTGATCCTTGTCTGCGGTATCTACCTGGCCTTCCGTCGCCACCTCGACTGGCGCATTCCGGCGGCGATCCTCGGCTGCGCCGGCCTGACGGCCTGGCTGCTGTTCGCCTTCAGCCCCGAGCGCTACCCCAATCCTTTCTTCATGCTGTTCTCCGGCGGCCTGATCCTCGGCGCGATCTACATGGCCACCGACATGGCCACGTCGCCGGTGACGCCCAAGGGCATGTGGGTCTATGGCGCGTTGATCGGGTTGCTGACGGTGGTGATCCGCTACTACAGCGGCCTGCCGGAAGGCGTGATGTACGCCATTCTGCTGGGCAACGCTGCGACGCCGCTGATCGAGAAGATCACCCAGCCGACCCCCTTCGGCAAGAGTGCGCTGGCGCGGCTCGGGCAGGCGAAACGCGGGGCTTCCTATGCGCTGCATCCGGGCTATATCTCGCGCGAGGATGCCGGGGCGGTGACGCCGAAGAAACGGTTCCTGCGGAACAAGCCGAAGCCCAACGAGCGGCCGGGGGAGCGCGAGCCATGAGCGCCGAGACGCTGGTTCCCGATACCACGCCAACGGTGGCGATGATCCGCACGCTCGGGCTGATTTCGGCGATCTGCGGCCTGATCATCGTCGGCGCCTATCAATTCACCTACGATGCCGTGCAGGAAAACAAACGCATCGCGGTCGAGCGTGGTGTGTTCAAGGTGATTCCTCAAGCCAGGTCGATCGTCGAGTATTTCGCCCTGCCGGATGGCAAGCTGGAAAAAGTCGGCGCTGGCGGGACGGCGTCAGCCGGATCCGCCGCCAACACGGGGACGGCGTCTACGGGTTCCCTCAAGTTCTACGCCGGCTACGATGATTCGGGCCAGCTGGCCGGCATCGCCGCCGAAGGTGCCGCCAAGGGTTACGCCGATTACGTCCGCATCCTGTTCGCCTTCGACCCGGCGAAAAACAGTGTCAGCGGCTTCAGCGTGGTGTCTGCGCGCGAAACGCCGGGCATCGGCGACAAGATCACCAAGGACAAGGACTTCCTCGCCAACTTCCCCCTCGAAGCCAAACTGTCCGCCGACGCGACGGCGCTGGCCCATGAGATCAAGACGGTGAAGCACGGCAGCAAGACCAACCCGTGGGAGGTAGACGCCATTTCCGGGGCGACGATCACCTCGCGCGCGGTCGGCAAGGCGATCAACGAGACGGCGCAGGCCCTGTTGCCGCGCATCGCGCCACACCTCGACCAGATGAAGGAAAAGTAATGGCCCAGCCAACCGTCAATACCTGGGAAGAGTTCATGGAGGGCGTCTGGCGCCAGAACCCGGTGTTCGTCATGGTGCTGGGCATGTGCCCGACCCTGGCGGTCACGGTATCTGCCATGAACGCGCTGTCGATGGGTGTCGCCACCACCTTCGTGCTGATCTGCTCCTGCGCCCTGGTGTCGCTGACGCGCCGCTTCACGCCGAAGGAAGTGCGCATCGCCGTCTACATCGTCATCATCGCCACCTTCGTTACGGCGGTCGACTACGCCATCCAGGCGATCAGCCTGGCGCTCTACGATGCGCTGGGCGCCTTCATCCAGTTGATCGTGGTGAACTGCATCATCCTCGGCCGCGCCGAAGCGCATGCGGCGAAGAATCCGCCGTTGCCGGCGATGATCAACGCGGCCGGCATGGGGCTGGGGTTCACCATTGGCCTGCTGGCGCTGGGCACGGTGCGCGAGATTTTCGGTGCCGGTTCGCTGTTCGGTTTTACGCTGTTCGGTGAAGGCTTCCAGCCCTGGGTGGTGATGGTGCTGCCGCCGGGTGGCTTCTTCGTGCTCGGCAGCTGGTTGCTGCTGTTCGCCGCACTGGAACGCCGCAAGCAGCGCAAACTGGCCGAGGTTCAGGGAGCGCCGAAAAATGTCTGAATCCGCCTTCCAGATCTTCATCAATGCGCTGCTCGCCAACAACTTCGTGCTGGCGATGTTCCTCGGCCTGTGCCCCTTCCTCGGCGTATCGAGCAAGCTCGACACCGCCTTGCCGATGGGCGTGGCCACCACCTTCGTCATGCTGGTCGCCTCGCTGTGCGCCTATGGTCTCAACCTGCTGCTGAGTGCATTGGGCCTCGAATTCCTGCGTCTGATTTCCTACATCGTCATCATCGCTTCGTCGGTGCAACTGGTCGAAATGGTGCTCAAGAAATACAGCCCGACCCTGTTCCGTGCGCTCGGCATCTATCTGCCGCTGATTACCACCAACTGCGCCGTGCTGGGTGTCGCCCTGTTCCAGACGGCACGCGAATACGACTTCATCCAGTCGATGACCTTCAGCTTCGGCGGCGGCGCGGGCTTCACCCTCGCGCTGGTGCTGATGGCCAGCGTGCGCGAGCGCCTGCAGCTTTCCGACGTGCCCTCCGTGGCGCAGGGGACGGCTCTCTCGCTGATGCTCGCGGGCATCCTGTCGCTGGCCTTCATGGGCTTCGCCGGCCTCGGTGGCTGAGTGATGACTTACCTCGTCACCATCGCCCTGATCTTCGCCATCCTGCTGGCCGGCATCGGCGTCGACCGGCTCTACCGCCGCTTCGCCGCGCGCAATCCGCAGCTCGGGCCATTCCGCAAAGAAGCAGACGGGAAATGCGGCTGCTGCGCCAGCAGTGCCACTTGCCCCGACAGTTCCTTCCGGAATTGATCGGGCACTGCCGCAATCTTGGCGCCATGAAGGCAGCTACGCTCTGCTTGATTGTGTCTCTGGCGCTTTCATGGGATGTGCTGGCCGCGCCATGCGAAGCGGAGGACTTTGAGACAAAAGTTACGGGCGAATCTGAATGCCTGTTGATGAAGCGCTATGGGCCTGCCGCCCCCAAGATCCTCGTCGTTTGGCTGCATGGCAATGTAAGCACGGGTGGTCCGGCGAATTCGCATTTCAAGCTGGCCGAGAAAACGGCCAGGGATTTCTCCGCTGACAGCGTTCTCGCGGTTGCACTGGTGCGACCGGGTTATCCCGATGTAACCGGCGCATATTCGTCAGGGAGTGACAACGGGCGTGCAGACAACTGGCGTCGGCAAACCGTAATGGAGATTGGCGCAGTCATTGGAAGACTCAAGCAGAGGTTCAACCCCCAAACGACCCTGATCGTCGGTCATTCCGGTGGGGCGGCCATTTCAGCGGTACTTCTGGGGTTGCTGCCCGAACTGGCAGACAGCGCCATTCTGATCGGCTGTCCATGCGACATGACGGCATGGAGGGCAGGGCGTAGCAGAACCCCTTGGCTCAGTGAAGATCCGCTTGACTGGGTAGGTCAGGTGAAACCGAATGCAAGAATCATTGCGCTGACGGGCAGTTTGGACACTACCACCGCTCCCGAGCTGGCCAGGACCTACATCACACGCCTGCAGGGAAGAAAGATCCAAGCCTCGTTTAGCGCCCTGCCCGAGGTGGGACATATTGACGTTCTCAAGTCGCAGGCAGTCATGGAAGCCATTTCAGAACTGATCCACTAGCACCGAGCCAACTTTGATCACGGCCCTGTGAAAACAAGCAGATCTGTGGGGGTGCAGATCATTTGGCACAACCACGGTGGAGGCGAAATCAGCCGGGAAGCCACACCAGCAGCGGAAGTGCGGGTTTTTGAGCGCGCCCGATGGTTTGGCACGGAATGAGCGTTTCTAGTCGTTTTTCAGTAGGCGTTTTGTGCCAGAACACGCAAAAAACAGATAGGAACGCTACTGGTCCGACTTCCCCGGAGGAAGTCTGATAGAGGACATTAGAGATTCAGGGGCATCAGCGCCAACGTATTTCTCTGCATCAGCCTTCCACAGACCAAGCGTGGCCGCGGCTTCCAGCTCGGCAGGCCCGAGATTCAGGCAGGAAATTGCATCGAGCTGGTCTGTAACGCCATAAGACTGAATTGAGCGATAGGCATCAATCGCTGCGCCGAGGCGCACTGCCGTGGGCAGCGGCTTATCGAACTTACGGGCGCACAAAGCATCCACAGCCTCAAGCAGCTGGGCCAGCAGCACCACATTCACGAACACCGTGCCCTGCTGGCGCTCGGCCTCGTGGAGCACATTGGCCAGTTGCTGCCCTGCATAAGTTGCCTGCCCGGCATCGATCAGAGCCTGAATCTCAGGCGGCGGCTGATATTCACGGCGCTGTCCGTTTCTACCCGGAGCTTTTACGTCGCGGAATGGCCAAGACTCAGCCTTAACCCTTTTAAGCCACCCACGCTCAGTACTTGGATGTTTGGGGAGCTTGAGCTTCGCAAGCTCAGCACACGAATACATGACCGGAACTTGAGCGGAACTTTGTTCCATTATTTAACCTCCAGAATGGAACTGGCGGTAGGTTTCTTAACCTGTTGTTTTATATGCATAAGCCAGTGATATCAAAAATATCCCCATCGGAACCGTTGACAGGTTCTTTTTAGTTCCATATAGTTCTTCCATCGTCAATCAATAACAGGTCGGCTGACATGGCAAAACAACCCACCCCCAAAGACTGGCCGCGCGACAAGATCAAGCGGGCGATCTACAGCACCGGCCACACGCTTGTCATTGATCGCCATAAAGGAGCCACCGAAGATCGGCGTAATGGCGCCACAT
>JACDZI010000176.1 GCA_013426785.1 Rhodocyclaceae bacterium
ACTTCAGGCATCATCACGCTTCACTTTTTGCACTTGGTCATTGAAACCGCCAAGTCATTTGTCCATTTAAATTTGCATCGACTATCTGGGTTTCGGCGGATCCTTCATCCGCCCCAGCCACTGCCACAGCACCTTGATGGCCAGCCAGTAAGCGTAGGCGGTGGCCGGTGCCATGTCGCGATGAGCTTTCCAGAATGCGATCACCTGCCTCTTGCCGATTTGCTCCAACCCGGTCACGCGGAAGTTCGCCTGCATCCAGTCAACCAGGATGACCAGGCGGTCGACCTGCTGGCGCCGGTTGGATTTCCCACCATGGGCGACATAGACATGCGCCCGACGCCTGACCTGGTCAGCCAAGGTAGGCATTGCTCACCTCACGCCGATTGTGGCCCAGCTCCAGGGCGATCTGATCCCGTGCCGTGTCATCGAGCTCCTTCGCCGCATCCAATGAAATGTCCAACTGTTTGGCCAGGCAGGTGTGATGCGCCCGGCCATGGTCGATCCCACTGGCCACTGGGCAATCCAAACCCACCAGATCGCGATAGCGCTGTTGCGCATAGGCATGGCGCTCGCGATGAAAGCGAATGCCATGACGCACCGTCTGGCCATAGCACTCCTGCCGAAAGTCTTCGTAAGACATTCGGCGGAAGATCAATGAACGGTCATCGCCCTGGGCCTCGACCGCCTGTTCCATGGCAGCGAGCTGCTCATCCCGGACGATCGGTACGCGCCGTTTGCGCCCGCCCTTGGTACCATCGGTCACGTTGAGCCAGCCAGTGTGGGCCTGTTGCCAGGCCGCCCGTGCATCGAGCTTGGCCGATTCCTCGAAGCGCAGGCCGAATGCCCGCTGTAATTTCAGTAGCAAGGCAATGCGCGGATCGATGATGCCGAGCCATGCTTGGTGTTCCTCGGCGGAAACCGCCAGGTTGTCGATGGCCACGCCGACGCGCTTGGGGATGCCGCAATCCCGTGTCGGTGAAACATGAAGCGTTTTGTCGCCACGGGCAATCTCCAGCACCCGGTTCACGGCGCTGACGTAATTCTGGGCCGTCGACTCTGCCAGCAGGCCCTCATCCACCTGTTCCGCCAGCCAGGCACCATAGGCCACGACGACATCCAGGCTGATGCGTTCCATGCGGCCGATCTCGTAGTGCTCGCGGACAAAATCGACGAAGCGATTCCATCGATCAGCCATGGTGTCGATGCTGGCGAACGAGCACATCCCGCGCTCCAGGGCGATCCTGCCCGCGGCCTTCATGTCGCGCGCGCCAAGATCAAAGTTACGACTGCCCATAAAAATCTCCTCAAATGGTTGGGTGGAATGAAACGGGTACGACAGGCACAGCAATGGGGAGGCGAGACATCCGCCGAAGGAATTACCATGGCCCACCGGCAAGACCGAAATCGAGTGGTGAGTGTTGGTTCACGCGCTGCGGGCGCGGACGCCGTGCAGGCAGGCCATGGGAGACGCCAGCCCGATAGGCCGGTGTCAAACTTCATCGATCGTCGTCGTCCTACGGGCTGCCGGTCGAGGCAGGCATGCTCACCAGATGTGAGCGAGCCATGGGCCCATCCACGGTCGACGCCGCGATCATTTGCTGCATTTGCCGACTGTCACGCAATTTCACGCGCCGCCGGCTGTCAGGAAACCCGCACCAGGCAAGGCCTCCGCTGCTTCTCTCTCTGCCCGTCTCTGTTTGGAAGGGCTACTTCAAAAACGCGCCAACTGCTGCGCGGGTGTGACATGAATGCTGTTTATTTCGCTTCCCCAGCTAGGAAGGCCACATCAAGGCCGTGGCGAGCACCAACGTGAGCGCGATCGTAATGGCGGGGAACCCAGTTGCGTCACCGAAATGCGGCCAAAAAAGGCGCATTTCGGGAATGCGGGTCCACAGGGCTATGGATGCTGAAATCTGAAGTGTCACTGCAGATGATCTGCAAAGACCTTGGTATCGGCGACACGAACCAACAGTCCTGCAGGGACTGTCGAGAGGTACTGGCGGGCTACTCATGCCGTGGTCCTGGCAAGAGGATTCTCCAGGACCGCTACAGCGCTTCTAGTGAACCTGTCGCACAGCACCGGCAAGGATTCCGGTCAGCATCCACAATCATTTCCACTGGGTTCGGCGATAGCGCTTCCAATTGCGAATGTCACGAGCGCCGATGCGCAGGTCATCATTGGCGTTAAGGAAACGCTGAACAAGGCGCCGAGATTTTCATCGGCAGCGGCGAAATGAGA
>JACDZI010000177.1 GCA_013426785.1 Rhodocyclaceae bacterium
CAGCGCCGCTGAATCGGACTTCGTTGGTGTAGCTCATCTTTTGATACTCCTTTTTGTTAGGGGGTCGCCCTCAATGTCAATCCCGCCGCCGGTATTTAGGGTCAGCTCACAGCACAGACTCCCAACCAGAGAAAAAACAGTCTCGAGGCTCAAGGGGTGTAAATCTTCATTGTCGCAGTTCATATCTTTGTGGCTCCTTTTTTTCCCAACCAGAGAAAAAACGTGGTTTTTGAACATGCCAGGTGGTGGATTATTTCCGGTGCTCATACCGGGACAACCGGGACACCCCTTAGGGGTGTGTCCCGTCTGTCCCGTCTCCGAGAGAGGCACGACCGGGACAAAATCCCGTTTGTCCCGTCCCGTCCCGTCTGTCCCGGTGCAACCAGAAAAGGCCATCCCTCGTACCGATGAACTCATTTTCCAGCAGGAAGGCCCTTGCCCTCTGGAACGCCTTTTTCTTTGCGTCCTGGTCATCGGAGTCTGCAATCCCTCGTGAATATGCCTCTGATCTCCATAGAGACTCCGAAATGTTCTTTTCCCCTGTCTGCGTGACAAGACTCTCGAGTGCAGCAAGAGCAATCTTCCTACCGCCGGATAGTCTCTTCTCCCTGGTCGGGGTCTGTTCTGTCTGCTCGAGCACCACGGACATGATTGGAGCGCCGTCCTCGTCACAATATCCAAAATCAACCAGCACCGGCCTGAAGGCCATCTTTGGCGGTGGTTCGTGATCCTTGACCTTGCTGCACGTCATGGTGACAATCTGCTCTTCCAGGGTAGCGCCTGTCTTCTCGATGAGATATTCAAAATCAACAGCACCACGCAGGGCACTACTTCCCCGGCCTCTCGTCATATCTCCGAGGCCGGTATGGTGAACTATCATAACCGCACAATCGAGCTTGCCACGGAGCCAGTCGACCGCCTGGATAAACGCCGTCATATCCGACGTATTATTCTCGTCACCCGGCCCGAAATTCCGGTTCAGGGTGTCGATAATCAGCAGCGCCGGGGGGCCATGTTCCACAGCTACTTCTTGCGCCGCCTCTTCTATGGCCTGGAGTGACCGGTCGTCCAGGAACTGTCCGGCCATTGTCGATATGAAGAACGGGGGAATGGGTACCTGCTTGTCTGCCGCCCATGCCTGGACTCGTTTTAGAATTCCATTCTTCCCTTCACCGCACAGATAAAGGACGGGGCCGCCGGACACTCTATTCCCATGCCAGGCCATACGAGCAGCCAGGGAAAGCCCCATGTCCAGCGCGACAAAGGTCTTGTAATGTCCGGACGGGCCAACCATAGAAAGAAATGAGCCCTCCTCGAGGAAGTACTTGATGCCCCATTGGGGAGTGGTGGCGGACGCGACTAGATCGTGAGCACGGACGAATGAAAAACCACGAGCACAGACTGATGAAAAATCGCTTGCGGGCAGGTCATCCGGTTTCCGGCCTGTCCCCAAAACTGGACGACTTACCCGCGCCTGGTCAATGCGCTGTTTCAGCTCACTCAGCGACATTTTACCCACCACGGGGCGCGGGATAAGCGGATTAGGTCCTGGTGCCAAACTGTCCAAATAGGCTTGGTCATCGTCAATAGGGGCGCTCATTGGCTCACCACCTGCCCGCGCTCGTGGCAGTCACACATAGCCGCTGAATTCTCTGCCATGCTCTTGGCTATGGTGTCGCAGACATACGCCAGCCCATATCTTTCGAGACTGCTCATGCCAGACAGAAAATCATTGCCTTCCTCTGAACCATCCGGCTCGATGATACGCCTGACCAATGCCATCAGCGCCTCTGCCTCGATGGTGCGGGCTTCTCGCTCCCAGAACTGGCCTTGGATTTTTTTGGAAAAACTGGTATCCTGCTCTGAAGTTTTTGAAGGGGTTCCCAGGCCGCCAGCCGATTCAAGGGGAGCCCCTTTTTTATTGGCCATTACCGGGCCACTAATTGCTTTTCGAGATACGCTTCCAGATCGGACAAGCGATACAAAACGGTCTTGCCGTCGGCCTTGATGTAGGCCGGGCCTCTGCCTTGGCTTCTCATTTTTCTGAGAAGGTGAACGGAAACGTTCAAAAGTGTGGCCGCTTTAACGTCGCGCATTGCAAGCGGGGTGGGGGATGGTGCGGGGGTGGGGGCCAGTTCGGGCATGGGTAAGCTCCTTATTGCATTTGACCGGTGCAGTAGGAAGCAAAACCATTTT
>JACDZI010000045.1 GCA_013426785.1 Rhodocyclaceae bacterium
AACGGCGTCGAGGGCATGCTCTACATGTCGTCGAGTTCGTCCGGCGATGGCGCCTACAACCTCGACGTCACCTTCGGTCTCGATGTCAATGCCGACATCGCCGCCGTGCAGGTGCAGAACCGTGCCTCGCAGGCGAATGCGCGCCTGCCCGCCGAAGTCATCAATGCCGGCGTCACCACCAAGAAGCAGACGCCGGACACGCTGATGTACGTGGCGCTGATTTCCCCGCGCGGGTCCTACGACGAACTGTTCCTGACTAACTACGCCACCATCAACATCGTCGAAGCGCTCAAGCGGGTCAAGGGCGTCGGCAACGTGCAGTTGTTCGGCGCCGAATTCGGCATGCGCCTGTGGCTCAAGCCCGACCGCATGGCCGCGCTCGCCATCACCGCCGGCGACGTGATGAATGCCATCCGCGAGCAGAACGTGCAGACCCCTGCCGGCCAGGTCGGCCAGTTGCCTGCGCCGAAGTCGCAGCAGTTCCAGTACAGCGTGCAGGTGCAGGGCCGACTGGCGGAAATCGACCAGTTCGAGAATGTCATCATGCGGGCAAAGTCGGATGGATCTTTTGTCCGGGTCAAGGATGTTGCCCGTGTTGAACTGGGCGCCAAGGACTACACCTTCCAGGCCAAGCTCAACGGCCAACCGGCGGCTGCCTTCGCCATCAACCTGACGCCTGATGCCAGCGCGATTGAAACCGCCGGACTGCTCAACGCGCGCCTGCGCGAACTGGCCACCTCGTTCCCGACCGACATGGCCTACGACGTGGTGCTCGACAACACCATCTTCATCAAGTCGTCCCTGGAGGAAGTCGTCAAGACCTTCTTCGAAGCCCTGTTGCTGGTACTAATCGTCGTTTTCGTCTTCCTGCAAAACTGGCGCGCCACGCTGATTCCGATGATCACCGTCCCCGTCTCGCTGGTGGCGACTTTCGTCGCCTTCACCCTGATGGGCTTCACCATCAACACGCTGACGCTGTTCGGCATGGTGCTGGCGATCGGCATCGTCGTCGATGATGCCATCGTCGTCGTCGAGGCGGTCGATCGTCACATGGAGCACGACGGACTCTCGCCGCGCGACGCTACCTTGCGGGCCATGGAAGAGGTGTCCGGGCCAGTGATCGCCATGACACTGATCCTCGCTGCCGTCTTCGTGCCCGTCGCCTTCCTCGGCGGCATCGCCGGCGTGATGTACAAGCAGTTCGCCATCACGGTGGCCGTCTCCACCGGCTTTTCCGCCTTCGTCGCCCTGTCGTTGACACCAGCCATGTGCGCCACCATGCTGAAACCCAAGCAGGCCGGCCAGGAGAACCGTTTCTTCGCTGTCTTCAACCGTTGGTTCGAACGGCTGACCGAGCGCTACGGCCAGCAGGTCGCCACGCTGATCCGCCGCTTCGTCCTCGTGTTGATGACGCTGGCGGTACTGATGGCGATGACTTTCGGGTTGATGCAGCGCATCCCCGGCGGCTTCGTGCCCGGCGAAGACCAGGGCTATTTCATCGGCAGCATCCAGTTGCCGGAAGCCGCCTCGATGAATCGCACCATCGAATTCAGCGAGAAGGTCGACAAGATCGTCGCCGCCACGCCCGGTGTCGAGAAGCGCTTGCTCATCAACGGCTACAACGTCCTGTCGGGCGCCCCGCTGCCCAACAGCGCACTGTTCGTTACCGTGCTCAAACCCTGGGGCGAGCGTCAGACGCCGGAAACCGGGCTCGGCATGATCATCCGCACGATCTATCTGAAGGCTGCGCAGTTGCCGGAGGCGATCACGCTGGCCTTCAACCCGCCGCCCATTCCGGGTCTTGGCACCACCGGCGGCTTCAGCTTCAAGCTGCAGGACCGCAGCGGCGCGAGCCCGCTTGAACTGGCGCAGGTCGCCGACGACTTCATGGCGGCGGCGCGCAAGCGCCCGGAAATCGGCAGCATCTATTCCAAGTTCAACCCGAAGACGCCGGCCTATAGGCTGGAACTGGATCGGGAGAAAGCCAAGAAGCTGGGCTTGTCGATCACGGATGTCACCAGCACGCTGCAAACCTTCCTCGGCGGCGTGAACATCAACGACTTCAGCCGCTTTGGTCGCACCTATAAAGTCACCATGCAGGCCGAGCCGGAATATCGCGGCGATATCCAGGGCATCGGCCTGTTCCATGTGCGTAGCGCCGACAACCAGATGGTGCCGCTGTCGACGCTGGTCACGCCGGTGCCAACCAGTTCGCCCACCGTGACGCAGCGCTACAACCTGTTCCGCACCGCCGACCTGGGCGGCGACGCCGCGCCCGGCTTCAGTTCCGGCGACGCCATTAGCGCCATGGAAGAGGTTGCCGCGCAGACCTTGCCGCCCGGCTATGGCTTCGAGTGGTCGGGCATCAGCCTGCAGGAGAAGGCCTCGGCCGGCCAGGCGCCTATCGTCTTCGGCCTGGCCATCGTCTTCGTCTTCCTGTTCCTCGCTGCGCTCTATGAAAGCTGGGCAGTGCCTTTCGCCGTACTGTTCGCGGTGCCGCTCGGCATCTTCGGCGCCATGGTCGGCCTGTGGTTGATCGGGCTGACCAACAACATCTATGCCCAGATCGGCCTCGTGCTGCTGATCGGCCTCGCCGCCAAGAATGCCATCCTGATTGTCGAATTCGCCAAGATGTTGCGCGAGCAGGGCCAGGATGCCACCACCGCTGCCATCAACGCCGCCAAGCTGCGCCTGAGGCCGATCATCATGACCTCCTTCGCCTTCATCCTCGGCGTCGTGCCGCTGGTACTGTCGTCGGGGGCCGGTGCTGCATCGCGTGTTTCGATGGGCGTCACCGTACTGTCCGGCATGCTGGCGGCCACCCTGCTGGCGATCTTCCTGGTACCGGTGCTGTTCGTAGTCGTCGACCGTTTTGTGAAAAGGACGCCGGAATGAGCGGCGCGCGCCGGTTCGGCGGCTTGCTGTGCTGCCTGCTGGTCGGGGGCTGTGCGGTGGGCAATGACTACCTGCGGCCCGAGGTCGAACTGCCCGAACGCTTCCGCGCCAGCCCGACCGAAACCGGCCAATCGCTTGGCGAGCAGCACTGGAAAACCGTCTTCGCCGACCCGGTCTTGCAGGCACTGATCGAAGAAGCATTGCGGAACAGCCCGGATGCCCTGTTGGCTGCCGCGCGGGTGCGCGAAGCGGAAGCGCTTGCGGGCATCGCCCGCGCCCCGGCGCTGCCCAACCTGTCGCTCGACGTGAATACTTCGCCGATCGCCAAGCGCGATGGCGACCGAGTTTCCTCTTCCTTCCTCGGCGCCGCCTCGGTCTCCTGGGAAATCGACCTGTGGGGCCGCTATGCCCGCGCCACCGAAGCCGCGCGCGCCGACCTGCTGGCGCAGGAAGAAAACCAGTACGGCATGCAGGCTTCGCTGGTTGCAAATGTGGCCAACCTCTACTACCAGTTGGGCACGCTGCGCGAAATTAACGTCGTTACCGAGGCTGCCGCCGGCAACCAGCGCGAAGGCCTGCGACTGATTCGCAAGCTGTCGCAGGCCGGCATCGCCTCCGCCGCCGAGGAACGCCAGCAGGAAAACGTGCTGGCCACCACCGAAGCGCGACTGCCCGCGCTGCAGCGCCAGATCGCCGAAGCCGAAAACAGCCTGTCCATTCTCATGGGCCGCATTCCCGGCTCGTTCGATTTCGCCGCGCTGCCGCCGCTCGCGCTGCCAGAACAGGCACCCCCGGGCTTGCCTTCCGCATTGCTGGAACGCCGCCCGGACATCCGCCAGGCCGAGGCCCAACTGGTGGCCGCGAATGCCCGCGTGGGTGAAGCCAAGGCCCGTTTCTTCCCCAGCATTGCGCTGACCGCCGTGTTCGGCGGCGTCAGCACGCTCCTGCGCGAAGCCGTGGCGGGCCATGCCGCCGTCGCCTCGCTCGGCCCTTCGCTGCTGCAACCGCTCTATGCCGGCGGATCGCTGGTGTTCAATCGCGATGCCACCCTCGCCCGGCTCGACCAGGCCCTGATCGGTTACCGCAAGGCCATCCTCGGCGCGCTGGCGGAAGTAACCAATACGCTCAACGCCTACGAGACGGGTAGGCAACTGATCGTCATCCAGCAGCGCCGTGTCGTCGCCGCGCGCGAAGCCCTGCGCCTGGCTGACCTGCGTTTCCGTGCCGGCACGACCAGCTTCCTCGAAGTCCTCGATGCCCAGCGACAGCAACTGGCCGCCGAAACCGATCTGGCGCAAAGCCGGCTCGAACGGCAGCAGGCGTATATCCGCCTTTATCTCGCCCTCGGCGGCGGCTGGCAAACCTCGTCTCCCTAATTTCTCGTAATCCTGATAGCCCTTTCCGGAAGACGCGGTTCGTGGTTCCCGCCGTTTATAATCGCCCGCCATTCCCCCGATTCCTCGATTGCCTAAGTGCGCCTGACCAAGCTCAAGATCGCCGGCTTCAAGTCCTTCGTCGAGCCGACCACCGTGCTGTTTCCCAATCAGCTCGCGGGTGTGGTCGGCCCGAACGGCTGCGGCAAGTCGAACATCATCGATGCCGTGCGCTGGGTGCTGGGCGAATCGAAGGCCTCCGAACTGCGCGGCGAGTCGATCCAGGACGTGATCTTCAAGGGTTCGGGCGGGCGCAAGGAAGTCGGCCGCGCCAGCGTCGAACTCTTCTTCGACAACGCGGACGGCCGTGCCGCCGGCCAGTGGTCGCAATACGCCGAGATCACCGTCAAACGCATCCTCGACCGCGAGGGCAATTCCAGCTATTACATCAACAACCTGCACGTCCGTCGCCGCGACGTGATCGACCTGTTTCTCGGCACCGGCCTCGGACCGCGTTCCTATGCCATCATCGGCCAGGGCATGATCTCGCGCATCATCGAGTCGAAGCCCGAAGAGTTGCGCGGTTTCCTCGAAGAGGCGGCCGGTGTCACCAAGTACAAGGAGCGCCGCAAGGAAACCGAGGGCCGGCTGGAAGATGCGCGCGAAAACGTCGCCCGCGTCGATGATATCCGCGGGGAACTGGAAAGCCAGGTGGGTCGGCTGGAAGTCCAGGCCGAGGTGGCTCAACAATACCGCGACCTGCAACTGCAATTGAGTCGCCGCCAGAGCCTGCTGTGGCTTAAGAAGCGCTACGATGCACTGGCCGAAGGGGTCAAGGTCGAGCGCCAGGTCGCCGAGGCGATCAACCGCGTCGAGGCCGAAACCGCCGCCCTGCGCGAGGTCGAGGCGCGTGTCGAACAGGCGCGCGAGGCGCACTTCGGTGCATCGGACGCACTGCATGCGGCACAGGCCGAGATGTACGCCGCCAATGCCGAGGTGAAGCGGCTGGAAAGCGAGATCGGGCATCTGCGCGATGGGCGCGTTCGCCTTGAAGCCCGCCTGGGGCAACTGGCCGGCCAAGGGGAGCACTGGCTGGTCGAGATGCGGCGCGTCGAGGAGGAGGAGTTCCGCTGGCAGTCGCTGCTCGAAAACTCCCGCGACCGGGCGCTGACGGCTGCAGCACGTCACGAGGAAGCCGCCGCCCGCCTGCCCGAGGCCGAAGATGCCGTGCGCGTAGCGGAGCAGCAGGTCGGCGAGGCGCGCAAGGCACTGAATGCGGCCGAACAGGGGCTACGGCTGGCCGAGGCCGACCGCGGACACGCCGTGCGGGCGCTCGACAACCTGACACAGCGTCGCCAACGCATCGCTGCCGAACAGGCAACGCTGAGCGCGCCCGAGCCGGCCGAACTGGCCGCTACGCGTGAAACTGAAGTGCTGGCCGAAGCCGCTTTCGAGGAAGCCCAGGCGCGGCTGGGCGAATTGCAGTCGCGCCAGCCCGATCTGGAAGCCGCCCTGCGGACTGCGCGCGAGGCTTTGCAAACGGCCCATCGCACGGTAACGACTTCACGGGCGCGCCATGATGCGCTGGCCCAGTTGCAGGCGCGGGTGGGGCAGGGGGGCGACCTGGTTGGCTGGCTGGCCGATCTCGACCTGACCGCTGCCGATCCCCTGTGGCGTGCCATCGAGGTCGATGCCGGTTGGGAAACGGCCGTCGAGGCAGTTTTGCGCGAACGCCTGATGGCCGTGCCGGCCACCGATGAGCAACGGGTGTTGGCGCTGGCCTCGCCGCCTCCGGCGACTGTCGCACTGGCGGCATGCAGCACTGTGCCGACAACGCCCGCACCGACCGACAGCCTGCGGGCGAGAGTGCAATGCAGCGATCCGCGCTGGGCCGCCGTGCTCGACGAATGGCTGGGCGACGTGCGGGTGGTTGATAGCGACGACGGTCTGCTCAAGGGCGTGGGCTGGCGCATCAATCGCGCCGGCCATCTGGCTACGCCGCACGGTCTTACGCTCTATTCGCCGGATGCGAAGACCCATGGCGTGATCGAGCGCCAGCGCGAAATCGATGAACTGGCGACGCAGATCATGGCTTTCGAGGCAGTCGAGGCGCAAGCTCGCGAAATCCAGGCGGCGGCCGAAGCGGCTGTTGCCCTCGGCCAGCAGCAACTGACCGAGACGCGCGGCGCATTGCAGGAAGCGCAGCGGAATTTGCACGTCGCGCAAGTGGCGGTGCTCAAGCTCCGGGAGGCCGAGACCCGCCATAACGAACGAGCTGCGCAGTTCGCCCGCGACCTCGACGAGATCGCCCGCGTCAGTGCCGAGGAATCCGCGGCCCTGACCGGCGCCGAAGAGGAGGCCGCCCGCTGTCGTGCGGCGCTGGCCGAGGCGCGCGCCGGCATGGATGCAGCGCTCGAACTGCAACGCCAGCGCGATACGGCCCTGCGCGAGGTACGGGCGCTGGAGCACCAGTTGGCACGCGAAGCCCAGGATGCCGGGTTCTCGGAAAAGGAATGCCAGTCGAAGCTGGCCGACAACGCCCGCGCCGCCGAGACGGCCAAGGCCCAGCTCGACCAGGTGGCCACCGAGCGCGACACGGCGACCGAGGAACTGGCCGCCATCAGCGATGCGGTGATCCAGGAGCAGTTGCAGGCTGCCCTGGCGACGCGCGGCACACAGGAGTTGGCCCTGGCGGAACGGCGCAATGCCCTCGAAACGGCGGCCGGACAACTGCGCAGTCTCGACGAGGAACGCCTCAAGCTCGAACAGGGACTGCAACCGGCGCGCGAGCGCATCAACGAGTTCAAGCTCAAGCAGCAGGCCGCGCAACTCAATGTCGAACAGTATCAGGAACGCCTGGCCGAAGCCCTGGTGGTGACGCCAGAGGACGAGGCACAACTCGCCGCCGAACTGACGCCGGGTCTCAAGGACGGCACGCTGCAAGCCGAGATCGCGCGCATGACCGGCGAGATTGAGGCGCTCGGTCCGGTCAACCTGGCGGCGCTGGAAGAGCTGAAGACTGCCCGCGAGCGCAAGGGCTATCTCGACGAGCAATCGACCGACCTGGCCACGGCGATCGACACGCTGGAGAATGCCATCCGCCGCATCGACCGCGAGACGCGTGAGCAGTTGCACGAAACTTACGAGAGTGTGAACACCCAGTTCGGCGTTCTGTTCCCCGAACTGTTCGGCGGCGGCGAAGCGCGGCTGATTCTTACTGGCGAGGAGATCCTTGATGCCGGCATCCAGATCATGGCGCAGCCGCCGGGCAAGCGCAATTCGACCATCCACCTGCTGTCCGGCGGCGAGAAGGCCCTGACGGCCATCGCGCTGGTGTTCGCGCTGTTCCAGCTCAACCCGGCGCCCTTCTGCATGCTCGACGAAGTGGACGCGCCGCTCGACGACAGCAACACCGAGCGCTATTGCAAGATGGTGAAGCGCATGTCGCGCCAGACGCAGTTCGTCTTCATTACCCACAGCAAGATCACCATGGAAATGGCGCAGCAGTTGATCGGCGTCACCATGCAGGAGCAGGGCGTGTCGCGCGTGGTCGAGGTGGATATCGAGGAAGCCTTGCGTATGACTGACAAGGACGCTGTGTGATGAGGGGCGCCGCGTGATGAGCGAATTGCAAATTGCGATGATCGGCTTCGGGGTGGCGATCGTTCTCGTGGTCTTGATCTATAACAGCTGGCAGGCCCGAAAGCAGCGCCAGCGCGCCGAGGCGCTGTTGCCGCCGCAGGCCCCCGACGTGCTGATGGCCGGGCGCACGGACGGCCGCGACGAGCCGGTGATGGACCAGAGCGCCGTCCTGCCAGCGCCGACTTTTTCAGCTATCGAAGCGGAACCCGATGCCGAGCCGCTGAAATTGGCCGTGCCACTGCCGGCAGAGTGGGCTGACGGGGTGGCCGATTGCCTGTTGTGCATCGAGTTCGTCGATGCCGTACCGGTATCGGGCTTGTGGGCGGAGCAAGCCGACTGGTCGGCGCGGATCGACCGGCCGGTGCAGTGGCTTGGCCTCGATGCCCATAGCGCACGCTGGCGCGTGCTGCTGCCCCAGGACCCCGGTAGCGTTGTCCAGGTTGCGGTCGCGCTGCAACTGGTTGATCGTCGCGGTCCGGTCAGCGAAGCTACCCTGGTCAGTTTTCTTGGCGGCGCGCATCGGCTTGCCCAGCGTTTCTCCGGCCTGGTCGAACTGCCCGAACTCGCGTCGATGTTGGCGCGCGCCAACGAACTCGATGGCTTTTGTGCCGCCCTTGATCTGCAATTTTCCCTGCTGGTCCTGCCCCGTCAGGGCAGTCTGGGTGAACTGCCGGGCGCGAAGCTCAAGCCGCTGTTCGAAGCTACCGGCCTGCGCCTGGAGGGCGACCGTTTTGTTGCGATGGATGCCGAGGGGGCAGAAGCCTTCGCGCTGTCCTGCCAGTCGGCCACCCCGTTTTCCGCCGCGCGGATCGAGACGATCGGGCTGACTGCACTGATTTTCAGCCTGGATGTGCCACGCGTCGCTGCCGGGCTGACTGCCTTCGACCGCATGATGACGCTGGCCCGTCAGTGTGCCGAGACCCTCGGTGGCCAGGTCGTCGATGCCCATCAGAAGCCCTTGGCTCACGCGACGGTCGAGGCTATCCGCACGCGCATCGGCGAATTGCAGGCCCGCATGGCCCAGGCGGGGATGCCGGCCGGCGGCGTGCGCGCGCTGCGACTCTTTTCCTGATGCCTGACAGTCCAGTCGCGCGGGCCGCGTTTCTGCGGGCCGAAATCGAGCACCATAACCGCTCCTACTACGTGCTTGACGCGCCGACGATCCCGGATGTCGAGTACGACCGGCTGTTCCGCGAGCTGGTGGAGATCGAGGCTCAATATCCAGAGTTGTTAACCTTGGATTCTCCAACTCGCAGAGTTGGTGGAGAAGCTCAGCCGGTATTGCTTTCGATTAAGCATGTTGTCCCAATGCTATCTATTCGGACTGAAACTGATACTGAACCTTCAGGAGCAAGAGCATTTTATGCGAGAGTACGTAAGGAGTTAGGTTTAACTGGCAATGATCCATTGGTTGAATATTGTGCAGAGTTGAAATTTGACGGGCTTGCAATAAATCTCCGATATAAAAATGGCAAATTGGTGAATGCAGCAACTAGAGGTGACGGAGAGTGGGGCGAAGACGTAACTCTTAATGTACTAACCATTCATCAGATACCATTAAGTTTGCGTGGACAACCCCCTCAAATATTAGAAGTACGTGGTGAGGTTTACATGAGTCGCGCTAATTTCGAGCGCTATAACGCGCGCCAGCGCGCCCGAGGATTGCCTACTCTAGTTAATCCTCGCAACGCAGCTGCAGGCAGCATTCGACTCCTCGACCCAAGAATTGCAAAACAACGCCCCTTGTCCTTTTTTGCTTATGGCTTAGGTGAAGTAGTGGGGTGGAAAATACCTGCTACCCAAAGCGGTGTTCTAAATGAGTTAGCTATTTTTGGGCTGCCAGTTTGCGAGCATCGTGAAGTCGTGCAAAGCGCAGAGGGACTTATTGCCTTTCATCAGCGTATCAGAGACCTGAGAGACAGATTGCCTTTTGATATTGATGGTGTGGTGTACAAAGTTAACTCTCTTGCCCAGCAACAGAAGTTAGGTTTTATCTCCAGAGAACCTCGCTGGGCTGTGGCGCACAAGTATCCAGCAGAAGAGGTATTAACTACTGTCGAAGCGATCGAAGTTCAAGTTGGTCGTACAGGGGCTATTACTCCAGTTGCGAGATTGGCACCAGTGTTTGTTGGTGGTGTAACCATCACTAATGCCACGTTACATAATGAGGATGAAGTTCGTCGTAAGGATGTTCGAGTTGGCGATACGGTAATCGTGCGCCGGGCTGGCGATGTGATCCCCGAAGTGGTGGCCGTTGTGTTGGAGAAGCGGCCAATGAGGGATCTCGTCGAATCTTTATATCCGGCTTGGGAATTATTAAGAGAGTACCCAGATTGCCCAGTTTGCCATTCTGCAATCGAGAAGCCAGAGGACGAGGCGATTACCCGCTGCACAGGTGGCCTCTATTGCCCTGCGCAGCGTAAGCGAGCACTCCAGCACTTCGCTTCCCGTCGAGCTATGGATATCGAGGGGCTTGGGGAGAAGCTCGTAGAACAACTGGTGGATTGCAATATTGTAAGAACCCCTGCTGATCTCTATGGATTGAAGGAAAAGCCAAAGATGCTCGCTGGACTGGAGAGGATGGCGAAAAAATCAACTGACAACCTGCTTGCCGCTATCGAAAGCAGCAAGCAGACCACGCTGGCGCGCTTCATCTACGCGCTGGGCGTGCGCAATGTCGGCGAGGTGACGGCCAAGGACCTTGCGCGTCACTACGGTTCGCTGGATGCGCTGCTGGCGGCGGATCAGGACCGTTTGCAGCAAGTGCCGGAAGTCGGGCCCGTGGTGGCGGCTTCCATTGCCCGCTTCTTCGCCGAGCCCCACAATGTAGAGGTCGTTGAACATTTGCGTGCCGCCGGAGTGACTTGGCCGGAGGGTGAGCCGAGCGCAGCCGTGACCTCGCCCCTGGCCGGAAAAACTTTTGTCCTGACCGGCACCCTGCCGACGCTGACGCGGGAAGAAGCCAAAGAATTGATCGAAGCGCGCGGCGGCAAGGTGGTCGGCTCGGTATCGAAGAAGACCGACTATGTGGTCGCCGGCGCTGAGGCTGGCAGCAAATTAACAAAAGCGCTGGAATTGGGCGTTACCATGCTGGACGAGACTGAATTTAGGGAGTTGTTGGCATCATGAGCAAAGTGACCAAGGCGGTATTCCCGGTGGCCGGGATGGGGACACGTTTCCTGCCGGCGACCAAGGCCAGCCCGAAGGAAATGCTGCCGATCGTCGACAAGCCACTGATCCAGTATGCGGTCGAGGAAGCGGTAGCGGCCGGCATCACCGACATGATCTTTGTCACCGGCCGCTCCAAGCGGGCGATCGAAGACCACTTCGACAAGGCCTACGAACTCGAAAGCGAACTGGAACGACGCGGCAAGACCGAACTGCTCGAATACGTCCGCAACCTGCTGCCCAAGAACATCAACTGCATCTATATCCGCCAGCCCGAAGCCCTCGGCCTCGGCCATGCCGTCCTCTGTGCCAAACCGGTGATTGGCGACGAACCCTTTGCCGTACTGCTCGCCGATGACCTGCTCGACGGCGAGCCGGCCGTGATGAAGCAGATGGTCGATACCTACGAGTACTACCGCTGCTCGGTGCTCGGGGTTCAGGACGTTCCGCGCGAAGATACCGCCAGCTACGGCATTGTCGCGGCCTCACCGCTGGCGGAACGGGTCGAACGCCTTAATGCCATCGTCGAGAAGCCCCAGCCTGCGGTTGCCCCCTCGACCCTGGCGGTGGTCGGCCGCTACGTACTGACGCCGCGCATCTTCGATCACCTCGAAAATGTCCAGACCGGTGCGGGTGGCGAGATTCAGCTCACCGATGCCATTGCGCGCCTACTCACCGAGCAGCAGGTGCTGGCCTACCGCTACCACGGCGTGCGCTACGACTGCGGCTCGAAGCTCGGCTACCTGCAGGCGACGGTCGAATACGCCCTGCGCCATGCCCAAATCGGCGCAGAGTTTGCTGCCTACCTGCGCGGACTGGCCAAGTTGCCATGACACCGGAAGAAGCACGCCGCATCTTCGCCGAGGCCGACCTGGTTTGCCCGGAAGCCGTCATCCAGGTCGCCATCGACCGGCTGGCGGGCGAGATCACGGCGCAACTGGCGGATACTTACCCGCTGGTGCTGACGGTCATGCGTGGCGCTCTCGTCTTTGCCGGCCAGTTGCTGCCGCGGTTGGCCTTTCCGCTCGAAAGCGACTACCTGCATGCGACGCGCTATGGCGCCGACTGCGCGGGCGGCGAATTGTGCTGGACCGTCGAACCGAGCCAGTCGCTGGCAGGTCGCACGGTGCTGGTGCTCGACGATGTCCTCGACGAGGGCGTGACGCTGGCGGCGATCAAGCAAAAATTGCTGGGTAAGGGCGCAGCGGCCTGCTGGCTGGCGGTGCTGGCCGAGAAGGACACCGGCCACCCGAAACCGGTAGCCGCCGATTTCACCGGCGTGCGTCTGCCCAATCGTTTTCTGTTCGGCTGCGGCATGGATGTGCGCGGCGCCTGGCGCAACCTGCCAGCCATTTACGCAATCAGGGATACATGAACCCAAGCAACGCCGACCTGCACTGCCATTCCACCGTGTCTGACGGGCTGCTCGCCCCGGCTGCTTTGATCGAACGCGCCCAAGCCAATGGTATCGATTTGCTGGCGCTGACCGACCATGACGAGATCAGCGGTCTGGACGAGGCGTTGCAGGCGGCCGCAGCCGTTGGCCTGCGCTGCGTCACCGGCGTTGAGATTTCAGTCTCCTGGGGTGATGACCAGACCGCGCACATCGTCGGCCTCAATTTCGATCACCGGCATCCTGCGCTGGTCGCCGGGTTGGCCCGCGTGCGCAGCGGACGCGATGCGCGGGCTGGGCGGATGTCCGACGAACTCGCCAAGGTCGGTATTGACGGCGCCTATGGCGGCGCGCTCAAGTATGCCGGCAATCCGGCGCTGATCTCGCGTTCGCATTTCGCGCGCTACATTGTTGAACGCGGCTTCGCGCCGGATGTGAAAACGGTGTTCGACTACTGGCTGGCGAAGGGCAAGCCGGGCTATGTCAGCCACCCGTGGGCGGAACTGCACGAGGCGCTGGGCTGGATTCACGCTGCCGGCGGAGTAGCGGTGATCGCCCATCCCGGCCGCTACCGGCTGACCTCGGTCGAGCGGCGTCAATTGTTTGTCGCTTTCAAGGAGCTGGGGGGGCAGGGGATCGAGGTGATCTCGGGTGCGCAGAACGAGTCCGAGATGCGCGAATTTGCCGCCATCGCCCGCGAATTCGGCTTCCTCGCCTCGCGTGCCTCGGATTTTCACGGGCCGGGCGAGAGCCATGTCGATCTGGGCCACCTGGTGGCGCTGCCGCACGATCTCAAACCGGTCTGGGAGGGGTGGCAATGAGAGCCGAGTTCCTGCAAATCCATCCCAGGAATCCGCAGCCGCGCCTGATCGCTCAGGCGGCCGAGATCATCCGCAAGGGCGGACTGGCGGTTTTCCCGACCGACTCGGCCTATGCGCTGGGCGGGCATCTCGGCGATGCGGCCGTGCTCGATCGCATCCGCCGCATTCGCGGCGTCGATGAGCGCCACCTGTTTACGCTGATGTGCCGCGACCTGTCGGAAATCGCCACCTACGCCCGTGTCGACAATGCTCAGTACCGTATCCTCAAGTCGGCGACGCCCGGCAGCTACACCTTCATTCTCGAAGGCACCAAGGAGTTGCCGCGCCGGGTCTTGCATCCGAAGCGCAAGACCATCGGCCTGCGCGTGCCCGACCATCCCGTGGTGCTCGCCTTGCTGCGCGAACTGGACGAGCCGTTGTTGAGTTCGACCCTGATCCTGCCGGAGGCCGCGGAACCGCTGTGCGCTGCCGACGACATTCAGGAACGCCTGGACAAACTGGTAGATGTGATCATTGACGCGGGTCCCTGCAGTGCCGGCATGACGACTATCATCAATCTGGTGGGCGGCGGTGCCGAACTGGTGCGGGCCGGCAAGGGACCGCTCGATGTGTTCGGCCTGAGCGTCGATTAGAATCCGCCCCCTTCATGGAAAACCTCATCCCGACGCTGGCGATCTATGCCCTGCCAGTGATCTTCGCCATCACCCTCCACGAGGCGGCGCATGGTTATGTGGCCCGCCACTTCGGCGATCCGACCGCCTGGCAGGCGGGGCGCATCAGCCTGAACCCGCTGCGCCATGTCGACCTGATCGGCACGATTGTCCTGCCGGTGCTGCTGCTCGTGAGCAATGCCGGCTTCCTGTTCGGCTGGGCCAAGCCGGTGCCGGTGGATTTCAGTCGTTTGCGCAAACCCAAGCAGGACATGCTGTGGGTGGCGGCTGCCGGCCCGGCGTCGAACCTGGTCATGGCGCTGGGCTGGGCGGTGCTGCTCAAGCTGGCGATCATCCTGCCGGCCCATACTTTTAGCCTGCCGCTGGCCGAAATGTCGCGTGCCGGCATCGAGGTTAATGCTGTGCTGATGCTACTGAACCTGCTGCCGATCCCGCCGCTGGATGGGGGCCGCATTGCGGTGAGTCTGTTGCCGCCACTTTTAGCTTGGCAGTTCGCCAAGATCGAGCGCTTCGGCTTCGTCATTCTGCTGGCGCTGCTTTTTTTCGGCGGGTTGAGTTACATTCTTACGCCGCTCCTGCGCAGTTTCATGTCCTTCATCAAGACTCTGTTCGACTTCTAAACTCATTTTCCAACCATGTTCGCTGAAAAAGTGCTTTCCGGCATGCGCCCCACCGGGCGTCTGCATCTCGGCCATTACCACGGGGTACTGGTCAACTGGGTCAAACTGCAGCATGAGTACCCGTGCCTGTTCTTTGTCGCCGACTGGCACGCCCTGACCACGGCCTACGACGAGCCGGGTACCATCACCCAGAACACCTGGGACATGGTGGTCGACTGGCTGGCGGCCGGCGTCGATCCTGCGCAGGCGACCATCTTCATCCAGTCGCGGGTGCCCGAGCATGCCGAATTGCACCTGCTGTTGTCGATGATGACGCCGCTCGGCTGGCTGGAACGCGTGCCGACCTACAAGGACCAGCAGGAAAAGCTCACGCACAAGGACCTGACGACCTACGGCTTTCTCGGCTATCCGCTGCTACAGGCGGCCGACATCCTGATCTATCGGGCCGACAAGGTGCCGGTGGGCGAGGACCAGGTACCCCACGTTGAGTTCACCCGCGAGATCGCGCGCCGTTTCAACCATCTCTACGGCCGCGAGCCGGGCTTCGAGGAAAAGGCAAAGGAGGCGATCAAAAAGCTCGGCAACAAGCGCGCCAAACTCTACGAGGAATTGCGCAACCGTTTCCAGGAACGCGGCGAAGAGGATGCGCTGGAACAGGCACACGCCATCCTCGACGAGGCGCAGAGCCTGTCGCACGGCGATCGCGAACGGCTGTTTGGCTACCTGGCCGGCAGCAGCAAGATCATATTGGCTGAACCCGGTGCTCTTTTGACCCTAGCGTCACGCATGCCGGGACTGGACGGCCAGAAGATGTCGAAGTCCTATGGCAACACGATTACCCTGCGCGAGGACGAAGAATCGATCCGCAAGAAGGTCCGCACCATGCAGACCGATCCGGCGCGTGTGCGGCGGACCGATCCGGGTGATCCGGAGAAGTGCCCGGTCTGGCAGTTCCACCTGATCTACTCGAACGACGAGGTCAGGGCCTGGGTACAGGAAGGTTGCCGCTCGGCGGGTATCGGTTGCCTCGACTGCAAGCAGCCGGTGATCGAGGGGGTGCTCAAGGAGCAGGTGCCAATGCACGAACGTGCCCGTGCCTACGAAGAAGATCCTCAACTGGTCAAGAACATCATCGCCGACGGCTGCGAGAAGGCCCGCAAGCTGGCTCAGGAAACCATGCGCGATGTGCGCGAGGCAATCGGCCTCGACTATTCATGAAGAAAGCCGTCGACCTGTCGGGGACGGACGAAGCGGAACTACTCGCCATCATCCGCGAGAGCTTTTTCGTGCGCATGCCGTTCAACCGCTTGCTCGGCCTTGAAGTACTGTCGTTGCACCATGACCGGCCCGAGTTGCGCTTCGACATGCGGCCCGATTTGGTGGGTAACTACGTGCGCAACATCCTGCATGGCGGGGTGATTTCCTCGGTGCTGGATGTCACCGGCGGCGTGGTGGCCTTCCTCGGGGTCGCGCAGAAACTCAAGGGCAAGCCGGTTGATGAGGTGGTCGAGCGCTTCGCGCGCATCGGCACGATCGACCTGCGCATCGATTACTTGCGCCCCGGTGTCGGCAAGTGGTTTCTGGCGCGCGGTTTCCCATTGCGGACCGGCAACAAGGTGGCGGTGACGCGCATGGAACTGGTCAACGATCAGGACGCCCTGATCGCGGTCGGTACGGCCGCTTATACGGTTTCCTGACGATGGAAGAGACGCTCGAAAAAGTCGGCGCTGACGAGACGGCAACTGCTGCACCTCACGTGCCCAAACTTTACGGTGAGCCCTTTCCGGACATGCCGCGCGACCTCTACATCCCGCCGGATGCACTGGAGATTTTCCTCGACGCCTTCGAGGGGCCGCTCGACCTGCTGCTTTACCTGATCCGCAAGGCCAACCTCAGCATTCTCGACATTCCGATGGCGCCGCTGACGGCGCAGTACCTGGTCTATGTCGAGGCGATGCGCCGCAGCAACCTCGAACTCGCCGCCGATTACCTGCTGATGGCGGCGATGCTGCTGGAGATCAAGTCGCGCATGCTGCTGCCGCGTCCGCCCAGGGCCGACAGCGGCGAACCGGAAGACCCGCGCGCCGAACTGGTGCGCCGCCTGATGGAATATGAGCGGATAAAACTGGCCGCTGCCCGCCTCGATGCCTTGCCGCAGGCCCATCGCGACTACGAATGGGCCTCGGTATGGATTGCCGACAAGGTGGTGGCACGCCAGCCGGATGTCAGCGTCAACGACCTGCAGGTGGTGTGGCTAGCCCTGATGCGCCAGGCGAAGATGCGCCAGCATCACCGCGTGCAGCGCGAAGAATTGTCGGTGCGCGAGCACATGGGCCTGATCATGCGGCGCTTGCAGGGACGTGGCTACGTGGTGTTCGAAGACCTCTTCGACGTGTCATCTGGCCACGCCAGCCTGGTGGTTAGCTTCCTTGCCATCCTCGAACTGGCGCGCGAGCGCATTGTCGATCTGACCCAGAGCGAGGCGATGGCGCCCATCTATGTAAAATTGAACGATGCTGCAACTCTACAAGCCTGACGACTACAAGCGCGTGCTCGAAACGGCGTTGCTGGCGGCACCCGAGCCGCTGCCGCTGGTCGAGCTCAAGAAGCTGTTCGACGATCCATTCGACGATGATACCTGGCGGACGCTGCTCGACGACCTGCGTCGCGACTGGGCGGAGAGGGGCGTTGAACTCGTCCAGATGGCCTCGGGCTGGCGCTTCCAGACCCGGCCCGAATACCAGGTTTTCCTCGACCGCCTGAAGAACGAGAAGCCGCCGCGCTATTCCCGCGCCGTGATGGAGACATTGGCGATCATTGCCTACCGCCAGCCGGTGACGCGCGGCGACATCGAGGATATCCGTGGCGTGGCCGTCTCGCCTAATGTTATAAAGACGCTCGAAGGACGCGGCTGGATCGATGCCGTCGGCCACCGCGATTCGCCGGGGCGCCCCACCCTTTACGCCACCACCCGCAAATTTTTGGATGATCTTGGCCTGCGCAGCCTGTCGGAACTGCCGCCGCTTGCTGAGATCGAACGGATGATCGATGCCCAACCCACAGAAACCACCGAAACGCCCGCGCAACTACCGTTCGGGGGAGCCGGCGGGCCGCAGGACCCGCAGCAAAGCGACGCCTTTTCGGTCGCCCGGCAAGCCTGAAGCCGCTGCGCGGGCTAGTTCGCGGTCCGCACCGCCCGTAACGGCCGAGCCGACCGTCAAGCTGCAGAAGGCTCTCGCTGATGCGGGGCTGGGGGCGCGCCGCGAAATCGAGGAATGGATTGCCGCCGGGCGGGTGAGCGTGAATGGCGAACCGGCCCACCTGGGCCAGCGCGTGGCCGTCACCGACAAGGTCAAGGTTGGTGGCCGCCTCGTCAATCTGCATTTCGCCGCGCGCGTACCGCGCGTGCTGCTCTACCACAAGCCGGAAGGCGAGATCGTCTCGCGCGATGACCCGCAGGGTCGCCCCAGTGTCTTCAATGCCCTGCCGCGCTTGCGCGGCGGACGCTGGATCGCCATCGGCCGGCTCGATTTCAATTCCTGCGGCCTGCTGCTGTTTACCAGCGAGGGTACGCTGGCCAACCGTCTGATGCACCCGCGCTACGCCATCGATCGCGAGTACGCCGTGCGTGTGCTGGGCGAGGTGAGCGAAGAAGCGCTGGAAAAGCTCAGGACCGGCATCGAACTGGAAGATGGCATTGCCCGCTTCGAACGCCTGCAACCGGCCGGCGGCGAAGGCGCCAACCACTGGTACAACGTCACCCTGCGCGAAGGCCGCAACCGCGAAGTGCGCCGCATGTTCGAGGCGGTCGGTGTCACCGTCAGCCGCCTGATGCGTGTGCGCTACGGTGCGATTTCCCTGCCGGCCAACCTGAAACGCGGCCAGAGCCGTGAACTGTTGCCCGACGAAGTGCAGTCGCTGCTGAAACTGCTGGAGCCGAAACCCGCCGCAACAGTGCAAGACTGATTGCCTTGCACCTGCTTCTTGATATAGAATGCGCGCCTTCATAAGACCGTGCCGGTTCGACACTGGCGCGGCTGACAAGAAAATGGGCAGTCTGCCCATTTTTTTTTGGTTGCGGGAAGGCTATGGCAGATCTGGTGGGCTTGATCGAGCAGACGGTGACAGGGCTGGGCTATGAACTCGTCGATTTCGAGACGAGTCCGCGCGCACGCCTGTTGCGCGTGTTCATCGACCGGCCGGGAGCCGGGATCAAAAGCGGCGTGACGGTGGAGGATTGCAGCGCGGTCAGTCACCAGTTGTCGCGAGTGTTTACGGTGGAAAATATCGACTATGACCGGCTCGAGGTGTCATCGCCCGGCATGGATCGTCCGCTCAAGAAGATCGACGATTTCGTGCGCTTCGTCGGGCATGAGGTCCAGGTCAAGCTGCGCGTGCCGGACGGCGTGCAAAGGAACTTTTCCGGGCTGATCCTTGGTGCTGTCGGCAATAGAGTCCTCATCAACACGGGCGAAGCGGAACGCGAGTTCGCCTTCGACAATATCGACAAGGCACGTCTGGTGCCAAAGTTCTGATCAATAATTCAACGGAAATCAAGCGGGAGAACGAGATGAGTCGCGAGTTGCTGTTGCTGGTGGACGCCCTGGCGCGTGAGAAGAACGTCGACAAGGACATCGTGTTCGGTGCCCTCGAACTTGCCCTGGCTTCGGCGACCAAGAAACGCATCCATGACGAGGCCGATGTCCGAGTCGAGATCGATCGCGAGACCGGCCAGTACGAGGCCTTTCGCCGCTGGCTGGTGCTCGACGACGAAGAGGTCGAGATTCCGGCTCAGCACCTTGGCCTCACCGAGGCGCGCCAGGACGATGCCGAAGTACAGATTGGCGACTACATCGAAGAATCGCTCGAAGCCATCGACTTCGGCCGCATCGGCGCCCAGACCGCCAAGCAGGTGATCTTGCAGAAGATCCGCGATGCCGAGCGCGAACAGGTGCTCAATGATTTCCTTGATCGCAAGGAGCATCTCGTCACCGGTACCATCAAGCGCATGGAGCGCGGCAACGCCATCGTCGAAGCGGGCCGCATCGAAGCTCTGCTGCCGCGCGACCAGATGATTCCGAAGGAAAACCTGCGTCCCGGAGACCGCGTGCGTGCCTGGCTGATGAAGATCGACCGCAATGCCCGCGGCCCGCAACTGATCCTGTCGCGCACCGCGCCGCAGTTCATCATGCAGTTGTTTGAACTTGAAGTGCCGGAAATCGAGGACGGCCTGCTTGAGATCAAATCAGCGGCGCGCGATCCCGGCGTGCGCGCCAAGATTGCCGTCAAGTCCAACGACCAGCGCGTCGATCCGATCGGCACCTGCGTCGGCATGCGCGGTTCGCGCGTCACGGCGGTCACCAATGAGCTGTCCGGCGAGCGCGTCGATATCGTGCTGTGGTCACAGGATCCCGCCCAGTTCGTCATCGGTGCCCTGGCCCCCGCCCAGGTCAACTCCATCGTTGTCGATGAAGAGCGCCATAGCATGGACGTGGTGGTCGACGAGGCCAACTTGGCGATCGCCATCGGTCGTAGCGGCCAGAACGTGCGCCTCGCCTCCGAACTGACTGGCTGGACCATCAACCTGATGACGGTCGAGGAGTCCCAGGAAAAGCAGGAAAAGGAAACCGCCAGCACCCGTCAGTTGTTCGTCGACAAGCTCGACGTTGACGAAGAGGTGGCCGAGATACTGGTGCAGGAGGGTTTCTCGACCCTTGAGGAAATTGCCTACGTGCCGCTTGCGGAAATGCTCGAGATCGACGCCTTCGACGAAGCCACCGTGAATGAATTGCGCGATCGTGCCCGCAACGTGCTGCTGACCGAAGCCATCGTAAACGAGGAGGAACTGGGCAAGGTTGCCGACGACCTGCTTAACCTCGAAGGCATGGACCGCGCACTGGCGGCCAATTTGGCGAAACACGAGATTGTCGACCGGGACGGCCTGGCCGACCTGTCAGTCGATGAGCTCACCGAAATGACCGGAATCGACGTGGAGCGTGCCAAGGCCCTGATCACGGTGGCTCGCGCCCATTGGTTCGCGGATGAAAATCAGTAAGGAGGCGACATGTCTGCCCAAATGAGTGTTGCCCAATTCGCCACGGAGCTGAAAATGCCGCCGATGGCCCTGATCGAACAACTGGCTAGGGCCGGTGTCGTCAAACAGTCGAGCACCGATACCCTGTCAGAACAGGACAAGACGCGCCTGCTCGAATTTTTGCGCAAGTCGCACGGCGAGACTGCGCCCAAGGCGAAGATCACCCTGACGCGCAAGCAGACGACCGAAATCAAGGCGGCCGATGCCACCGGGAAATCTCGCACGATTCAGGTGGAGGTTCGCAAGAAGCGTACTTTCGTCAAGCGTGATGCGGAGACCCCGACCGAAACGCCTGCGCCGGTGGTGGAAGTGGCCCCGGCTACACCGCCGGCGGTGGTCGATGCCGAGCAGACGGCGCTGCGTGAGCAGGAAGCGAAGCGCCAGGCCGAACTGGCGGCGATTCAGGCCGCCGAGTTGAAGGAAAAACAGGATCGCGAGGCCAAGGCGCGCGCCGAGGCGGATACCCGTCTGGTGCAATTGCAGGCGCAGGCCGAAGCGGCAGCTGCCGAGAAGACCAACCCGACGGCGACACCGGAAGCGGCGGGTGCCGTGAGCGGTACCTTGCACAAGCCGACTGCCAAGCCGGGTGAAGCCCCGCGCAAGAGCGACAAGAAGGTCGCCCCGGCGAAGAGCGACGACGACCGCAACCGCCGTGGCATCAAGACGCGTGGCGACACCGGTGGGGGCACGGCCGGCTGGCGTGGTGGCCCGAAGCAGGGGGGGCGTCATGGCCGTCATGGGCCCGAAGAGCGCAGTGCGCCACAGTCCGTTGAGCAAGTGGTGCGTGAGGTTCATGTGCCCGAGACCATTTCTGTCGCCGATTTGGCCCACAAAATGTCCGTCAAGGCCACCGAGGTCATCAAGGTGCTGATGAAGATGGGCATGATGGTGACCATCAACCAGCATCTCGACCAGGAAACAGCGATGATCGTCGTCGAGGAACTCGGCCACAAGGCCTTTGCCGCGAAGCTCGACGACCCCGATGCCTTTCTTGACGAGACCAGCAACGAGCACAAGGATGTGGCATTGCTGCCGCGAGCCCCGGTCGTTACGGTGATGGGCCACGTCGATCACGGCAAAACCTCGCTGCTCGACTTTATCCGTCGTGCCAAGGTGGCGGCGAGTGAGGCGGGGGGCATTACCCAGCATATCGGCGCCTACCACGTCGAAACGGACCGTGGCATGGTCACTTTCCTCGATACTCCGGGCCACGCGGCCTTTACCGCAATGCGCGCACGGGGTGCCAAGGCCACCGACATCGTCATTCTGGTGGTGGCGGCGGACGACGGTGTGATGCCGCAGACCAAGGAAGCGATCCACCACGCCAAGGCCGCCGGCGTGCCGCTGGTCGTGGCCGTTAACAAGATCGACAAGCCCGATGCCAACGCGGATCGCGTCAAGCAGGAATTGGTCACCGAGGGTGTCGTGCCGGAAGAGTATGGTGGCGACTCGCCGTTCTGCCTGGTATCGGCCAAAAAAGGTACCGGCATCGATGAGTTGCTTGAACAGGTACTGTTGCAGGCTGAAGTACTGGAACTCAAGGCGCCACGGGATTCCCTCGCCAAGGGACTGGTCATCGAGGCCCGTCTCGACAAGGGCAAGGGCCCGGTGGCCACGGTGCTGGTGCAGTCGGGTACGCTGAAACGCGGTGATGTGCTGTTGTGCGGCCAGGTGTTTGGCCGCGTGCGCGCCATGCTCGACGAAAATGGTCAGCCGATCGACGAGGCCGGTCCGTCCATTCCGGTGGAGATCCAGGGCCTGTCCGATGTGCCGGCCGCGGGTGACGAGGCGTTGGCGCTGGCGGATGAAAAGAAGGCGCGCGAGATCGCCCTGTTCCGCCAGGGCAAGTTCCGCGATGTGCGTCTCGCCAACCAGCAGGCCGCCAAGCTGGAGAATATGTTCGAACAGATGGGCGAGGGCGAGGTCAAGTCGTTGGCGCTGATCATCAAGGCCGATGTGCAGGGTTCGCAGGAAGCGCTGGCGCATGCGCTCGCCAAGCTGTCGACCGACGAAGTCAAGGTCCAGGTCATCCATGCTGCGGTCGGCGGCATTTCCGAATCGGATGTGAATTTGGCGCAGGCTTCCAAGGCCGTCATCATCGGCTTCAACACCCGCGCCGATGCTGGCGCACGCAAGGCGGCCGAGAGTTTCGGCGTCGACATCCGCTACTACAACATCATCTACGACGCGGTCGACGAGGTGAAGGCGGCGATGTCCGGCATGCTGTCGCCCGAGCGGCGTGAGAGCGTGATGGGCATGGTGCAGATCCGCCAGGTGTTCCGCATCTCGAAGGTGGGCGCGGTGGCCGGCTGCATGGTCACTGCCGGCATCGTCAAGCGCGGTGCACAGGTGCGCGTGCTGCGCGACAACGTCGTCATCCATACCGGCGAACTCGATTCGCTGAAGCGCTTCAAGGACGACGTGCGCGAAGTCAAGGAGGGCTTCGAGTGCGGCCTGTCGCTGAAGAACTTCAACGACATCAACGAGGGCGACTACCTAGAAGTGTTCGAGATCCAGGAAGTGGCACGGACTCTGTAATAAGAGCCTATTTCAGTAGGCCAGTTGCACGCCAAGTGATGATGCCGCAGGCG
>JACDZI010000002.1 GCA_013426785.1 Rhodocyclaceae bacterium
AGCAGGAGAATGCCCGCCTGCGCGACGAGGCGCAGGCGCTGCGCATCGGCCTGACGGGCGCGCAGCGCGAAAAGGCCAAGGCCATTGCCGACCTGCAACGGCGGCTCAACGAGGCGCTGGCACGCGAACTCAACGAAACCCAGGACAGTCTGGCCGCCGCCGAGGCGGCATTGGAGATGGCACTCGGCATCGGGAACTGCGACGGCGTCTCTGGCAGCCCCGGCTGCGGTCGCGCCTGTCCGGCCGAAGCGGCTCTGACTGGTCGCTGCGTGCTGTGCATCGGTGGCAAGACCAACCTTGTCGATGGCTACCGACGCATGGTCGAAACGCAGGGTGGCCGTTTCCTGCATCACGATGGCGGGCAGGAGGAAAGCCTGCATCGCATCGATGCGGTCGTGTCGAGTGCCGATGCCGTGGTCTGCCAGTCCGGCTGCATTTCGCACGCGGCCTACTACCGGCTCAAGGAAGCTTGCAAAAAACTCGGCAAGCCCTGCGTCTTCGTCCAGTCGCCGGGGGTAGCCAGCTTCGCACGTAGCCTCGTGATCCTGAATGGCGAGAAGATCGAGGGGAGAAAGATCGGCCTCCTGGTCAATTAACCACCGTCCCGCCAGCGCCGACTTTTCTGCTCATAGCCAGTCCCTATGACATGGATGGAAACAAACAATTAGAGTTATTTTGAAGCGGCGCATAACATTCATGCCGTCGCAGGTTTATTCATACATAACCCCATCAAGGAGAAACCCATGTCCCTCATCAATACCCAAGTCCAGCCGTTCAAGGCTCAGGCCTTCCATAATGGCAAGTTCATCGAGGTCACCGAAGCCAGCCTCAAGGGCAAGTGGTCCGTCCTGATCTTCATGCCGGCCGCCTTCACCTTCAACTGCCCGACCGAAATCGAGGATGCCGCCAACAACTACGCCGAGTTCCAGAAGGCCGGCGCCGAGGTGTACATCGTCACCACCGACACCCACTTCTCGCACAAGGTGTGGCACGAGACCTCCCCCGCCGTCGGCAAGGCGCAGTTCCCGCTGATTGGCGACCCGACCCATCAGCTGACCCGTGCCTTCGACGTGCATATCGATGCTGAAGGTCTGGCCCTGCGCGGCACCTTCGTGATCAATCCCGACGGCGTGATCAAGACTGTGGAAATCCACTCTAATGAGATCGCCCGCGATGTTTCCGAGACCCTGCGCAAGCTGAAGGCGGCCCAATACACGGCTTCCCACCCGGGTGAGGTTTGTCCCGCCAAGTGGAAGGAAGGCGCCAGCACCCTGAAGCCTTCGCTCGACCTGGTCGGCAAGATCTAACAATAACACCTCCAATCCCTACACAGAGTAAAAACGGGGGCACCCACCAAGGTGCCCCTTATTTGACCCGAACGATAGTTTAATTAGATTAAGAAGGAGTTGGCGATGCTTGACGACAATACGAAAGCCCAGGTACGGGCCTATCTGGAACGGATGCTGCGGCCAATCGAGCTGGTGGCCACGCTGGACGACGGCAAGAGCGCGCAGGAAATGCGCGGCCTGCTGGAAGACTTGGCCGGCCTGTCGGACAAGGTCACTGTGCGTTACGACGGCAACGATGCCCGCCATCCTTCCTTCAGTGTCGGGGCTGTCGGTGAAGCCCCGCGCATCCGCTTCGCCGGCATCCCGATGGGCCACGAATTCACCTCGCTGATCCTCGCGCTGCTGCAAAGCGGCGGCTATCCGCCCAAGGTGGAGTCCGAGACCATCGATCGCATCAAGGGTTTGAGTGGCAAGCTGGCTTTCGAGATCTACGTCTCGCTCGACTGCCACAACTGCCCGGACGTGGTGCAGGCGCTCAACCTGATGGCGGTGGTCAATCCCGACATCAGCAACACCATGATCGACGGCTCGCTGTTCCGCGCCGAGGTCGAGGCCAGAAACGTGCTGGCGGTGCCGATGGTCTTCCTCAATGGTGTGCATTTCGGCCAGGGCCGCAGTAGCCTCGAGGAGATCCTCGCAAAAGTCGGCCCCGGCGATACGGCAGGTATGGCGGCCAAGCTGGATGCCAAGGAAGCCTTCGACGTGCTGGTAGTCGGCGGCGGCCCGGCCGGTGCCGCCGCGGCGATCTACGCGGCGCGCAAAGGCATCCGCACCGGCGTGGTGGCCGAGCGCTTCGGTGGCCAGGTGCTCGACACGCTGGCGATCGAGAACTTCATTTCCGTCTCGCACACCGAAGGCCCGCGCCTTGCCCATGCGCTCGAAGAGCATGTCAAGGAATACGGCGTCGACATCATGAACATGCAGCGCGTCGAAGCACTCGTGCCCGGAGAAAAATTGCACGAAGTGAAGATGGCCGGCGGCGGTTCGCTCAAAGCGAAGAACATCATCCTCGCCACCGGTGCGCGCTGGCGCGAGATGAACGTGCCGGGCGAGAACCAGTATCGCGGCAAGGGCGTGGCCTACTGCCCGCATTGCGACGGCCCGCTGTTCAAGGGCAAGCGTGTCGCGGTGATCGGCGGCGGCAACTCGGGCGTCGAGGCGACCATCGACTTGGCCGGCATCGTTTCACATGTGACCTTGCTCGAATTCGCCGACACCCTGCGCGCCGACGCGGTGTTGCAGGAAAAGCTCGCCAGCCTGCCGAACGTGACCGTCATCAAGAGCGCGCTGTCCACCGAAGTGACCGGCGACGGCAACAAGGTGAATGGCTTGACCTACACCGACCGGGTTACGAACGAGAGCCATCACCTCGAGCTGGAAGGCATCTTCGTGCAGATCGGCCTGCTGCCGAATACCGACTTCCTCAAGGGCACGCTTAACCTCACGCGTTACGGCGAGATCGAGATCGACCCGCGCTGCCAGACCTCCGTGCCAGGCGTGTTCGCGGCCGGCGATTGCACCACCGTGCCCTACAAGCAGATCATCATTGCCATGGGCGAGGGCGCCAAGGCCAGCCTGACGGCCTTTGATCACCTGATCCGCACTTCTGCCGGCTGAACCCGTGAGTGTTCATCCATCCCGCTATCATGCCGGGCTGGATGAAGACATCGACCTGCGCTGGTGGCATGTTTTTCTACGCGCGATCGTCGGGCTGTTCGGCCTGTCGGTCGAGGAATATCCTGCCGCCATCGATAGCGGCAAGAAAGTTAATCTGCCCGATCCCAAGGGCGAATGCGACCTGAGCGGTACCAACCTGAACAGAACCACCGAGGCCCTTGATCGCCGCTTCGCCCAACAGGCGGCACGCCAGGCTTTCACATTACCGTCCCGCCAGCGCCGACTTTTCTCAAAGGTATAATCGCCGCCCATGTCCACCCAACCCACTGACATCAGGCTTCACCTCGCTGATCTGCTGCGCGTCGCGCTGACCAGTGTGGCACCGGGCCAGAGCGCAGAGATTCATCTCGAACGCCCTCGCGACCCCACTCATGGCGATTACGCCAGCAACCTGGCCTTGCAACTGGCGCGGTCGCTGAAGGAAAACCCGCGCAAGATTGCCGAACGGCTGGCGCGCGAACTGCCGCGTTCCGCCTGGGTGCTGAAAGCCGAGGTGGCCGGTGCCGGCTTCATCAACTTCACCATGGTGCCGGCCGCCAAGACGGTGGCGGTGTCGGCCGTACTTGCGCAGGGCGACCACTATGGTCAGGGCACGAAAAAGCCCGGCAAGCTGCAGGTGGAGTTTGTTTCCGCCAACCCGACCGGCCCGCTGCATGTCGGCCACGGTCGCGGTGCGGCGTACGGCGCCAGCCTCGCCAGCCTGCTGGCTTTCGCCGGCCACGAGGTTTGCCGCGAATACTATGTGAATGATGCCGGTCGGCAGATGGACATCCTCGCGGTGTCGACCTGGCTGCGCTACCTTGAAAGCTGCGGCGAGGTTGTACCCTTCCCGCCCAACGCCTATCAGGGCGACTACGTGCGCGACATGGCGCAGCAGGTGAAGGATGCCCACGGCGACCGCTATCGGCATCCGGCCGCGGCTGTGTTGGCCTGCGTGCCGCCCGCTGAGGGTGAGGGCGCGGATGTCGAGGCGCATCTCGACGGCCTGATCCAGTCCGGCAAGGATCTGCTCGGTGAGGGGTGGTTCTACATCCACCAGCATGTCCTCTCCGAACAACTGGCTGACGGCCGTGCCGACCTCGAAGAATATGGCGTTCATTTCGACTGCTGGTTCTCCGAGCGCAGCCTCTACGATACGGGCATGGTGGCCAAGGCTGTCACCGAGTTGGAGAAGCGCGGCCATATCTATGTACAGGATGGCGCCAGGTGGTTCCGTTCGACGCATTTCGGCGACGAAAAGGATCGCGTCGTCCAGCGCGAAAATGGCCTCTACACCTATTTTGCCTCCGACATCGCCTATCACTGCAACAAGTTCGAGCGCGGTTTCACGCAGATCATCGACATCTGGGGTGCCGACCATCATGGCTACATCCCGCGTGTGAAGAACGCCCTACTGGCGCTCGAACTCGATGCGACGGCACTCGACGTGGCGCTGGTGCAGTTCGTCAGCCTGTTCCGCGGCACAGAGAAGGTGTCGATGTCGACGCGTGCCGGCTCCTACGTCACCCTGCGCGAACTGCGCGGCGAGGTGGGCAACGATGCCTGCCGCTTCTTCTACCTGATGCGCAAGCAGGACCAGTCGCTCGATTTCGACCTCGACCTGGCCAAGTCGCAATCCAACGACAACCCGGTCTACTATGTGCAGTACGCCTATGCACGCGTCTGCTCTGTGCTGGCGCAATGGGGAGGTGATGAACGGGAACTGGCGGCGGCCGACCTGACGCCTCTGGCCAGCGAACGCGAACTGGCACTGGCCGCCAAGTTGGCGGCCTTCCCCGAACTGATCGAAAATGCGGCGAAAGATCTGGCACCCCACGCGCTGGTGTTCTGGCTACGCGAACTGGCAGCGGAATTCCACGCCTGGTACAACGCCGAGCGCCTGCTGGTGGACGACGAGGCGCAGAAGCTCGCCCGCCTGGCCCTCGCCGTGGCGGTGCGCCAGGTGATCAGGAATGGTTTGCGCCTGCTTGGCGTTTCCGCCCCGGATTCCATGTAATGGTCGCCCACCCGAAAAGTCGGCGATCGCAGTACGGCGGCACCTTGCTGGGCATTGCGCTGGGGCTGCTGGTGGGCGTGCTCATTTCCTTCGGCGTGGTCTGGTATCTCAATCAGACGCCGCTGCCCTTTGTCGACAAGGTGGTCAAGCCGGAGGCCAAGGCCAACAACGGTGAGGCTCCGCTGCCGCTACCCGGCAAGCCGGGAGACAAGCCGGTGGAGAAACCCGGGGAGCGCAAGTTCGATTTCTACGACATCCTCGAAGGCAAAAAGCCACCAGCGCCGGGCACCCCGGCAGCAGTCGACAAGCCCGCCGAGCCTGTGGCTACAGCCCCCACGGTACCGCCGCCGTCGGCATCGAGTGGCGTCCTCTATCTACAGGTTGGCGCCTTCCAGAAGGCTGCTGATGCCGAGAGTCTCAAGGGCAAGCTGGCCATGCTCGGCTTCGAGGCCAGCGTGCAGGAAGCCGAAGTACCCGAAAAAGGCCTGATGCGACGCGTCCGTGTCGGTCCCTACGCCGATACCGAAAAAATGAACCAGGCGCGCATCCAGTTATCCCAGAACGGAATTCCGGTCACCGTGGTCCGGGTCAAGGAATAGAAAGGATGTTCATGAAGTTGCTCAAACCCCTGTTGGCGGCTCTGGCTGTTGCATTGTTGTCCGCGTCACCCGTCATAGCGCAGACACCCTTCGAAGGCAAGCAGTACACCCGCCTGCAGATGCCCCAGCCCACCGAGCAGGCCGGCAAGGTCGAGGTCATCGAATTCTTCTGGTACGGCTGTTCTCATTGCATGGATTTCGAACCCCTGCTGCAACCCTGGGTGAAGAAGCTGCCGGCCGATGTGGTGTTCCGCAAGGTGCCGGCTGTCTTCAATCCCAACTGGGCGCTGGGCGCACGACTCTTCTACACCTTTGAAGCCCTCGGGCTTGCCGAACGTCTGAATGTTGCCGCGTTCAATGCCGTCCAAAAAGAACGCATCAACCTGAATGACGAGAAAGCCGTGGGTGACTGGGCCGCCAGACAGGGCGTCGACCGCCAGAAATTCCTCGACATGTACAAGTCCTTCGCGGTGGATGGCAAAGTGCGCAAAGCGGCCGAGATGACCCAGGAGTACGGCTTCAGTGGCGTGCCGGCGCTGGTTGTCGGTGGGAAATACCTGCTGGCCAGCGTTGGGACGCTTGAGGATTTGCTGCGTGTCACCGACTTCCTGATCGCCAAGAACCGGACTGAAATCAGGAAGTAAGCTGCTCCGGGCGGTGGTCCCGCTTAGAACCGGCGGATGATGCGCCGCCCCGCAAGCAGGCCATCATGCAGCATTATCTTTAACCGACATTGAGGAGCGGGCAATGCCGATACTCTCCGTCTTCTTTGGCATTATCGTGCGCATGTGGCACGATGACCATCCGCCGCCACATATCCACGTCGAGTATCAAGGCTTCGAGGCGTTGGTCGATATCAGGACGGGCGATGTCACCACGGGACGCCTGCCGAACAAGGCGGCGGCCATTGTCAAGGAATGGTGCCTGCGCCATCAGGACGAATTACTGGCAAACTGGGAACACGCACAATGTTTCGAGCCACTTGAGCGCATACAAGGAGCGGATCAGGATGATTAAGGTGATCGCGGCACATTACCCAGGCAATTTTCGGGTGACGCTGGAATTCTCCGACGGCATCATTGGGGAGTTCGACGGTAGGACTCTCCTGCAACGGCGCGGGTCGTTACTTGAACCGTTGCGCGATGAGGCGTATTTCGGTCGCTGCTTCGTCGATACTGGTGCTTTGTGCTGGCCGAACGGTCTTGAGCTTGCCCCCGCGCGCCTGCGCGAGAGCGTGCGTTTGCTAGAGCCTGCCTGAACTTGCCGTCCCGCCAGCGCCGACTTTCCGGCCGTTGATCCACGTCAAGCCTTGCGGCGGGTTGCCGACTTATAGTTTCACGATATTTTTTCCTGAATAATCATGGCGTCCAGCTTCGAACTCGTCTGCCCCGCAGGTGGCCTGCCGGCCCTGAAGACCGCGGTCGATCACGGCGCGGATTGCGTCTATACCGGCTTTCGCGACGAGACCAATGCGCGCAACTTCACCGGCCTCAACTTCGACGACAAAAGCCTGAAGGAAGGCATTGCTTACGCGCACCAGCGCGGGGTGAAAGTTCTGATCGCCCTCAACACTTTCCCGCAGAGTGGCAACTGGCCGCAGTGGACGGCAGCGGTGGACAAGGCGGCGGCCTTCGGCGTCGATGCGATCATCCTCGCCGATGCCGGCCTGATGGAGTACGCCCATCGCACCCATCCGCAATTGCGGCTGCACCTGTCGGTGCAAGGCTCGGCGACCAACTACGAGGCGATCAACTTCTACCGCGAGCGCTTCAACATCCAGCGCGCCGTGCTGCCGCGCGTGCTGTCGATGGCGCAGGTCGAGCATGTGGTCAAGAACACGCCGGTCGAGATCGAGGTGTTCGGCTTCGGCGGCCTGTGCGTGATGGTCGAAGGACGCTGCGCACTGTCCGGCTACGCCACAGGGATGTCCCCCAACAGCTATGGCGCCTGTTCTCCGGGCAAGGTGGTGCGCTACGAGGAAACCCCGACCGGCATGGAAACGCGGCTCAACGGCATCCTCGTCGATCGTTTCGCCAAGGACGAGCGCGCCGGCTACCCGACGCTGTGCAAGGGCCGCTTCGAGGTGGATGACGCCACTTATTACGCCATCGAGGAGCCGGCCAGCCTCAACACGCTGGAACTGCTGCCGGACCTGTTGAGGATCGGCATTCGCGCCATCAAGATCGAGGGTCGCCAGCGCAGCCCGGCCTATGTCGGCCAGGTGACCAAGGTGTGGCGGGCAGCGATGGATGCCGTCAAGCGCGACCCGGACCACTTCACCATCCATCCTGTTTGGATGACTGAATTGAACAAGATTTCCGAGGGTCAGTCGGCTACGCTCGGCGCGTATAACAGGCCGTGGAAATGAAGCTCACGCTGGGCCCCCTGCTGTTTTACTGGACGCGTCAGCAGGTCATGGATTTTTATGCTGCGATGGCGGAGCAGCCGCTGGATGTGGTCTACCTCGGCGAAGCCGTCTGCTCGCGCCGCCACGAGATGCGCCTCGACGACTGGCTGGAGGTGGCGACGGTGCTGGCCGATGCCGGCAAGCAGGTGGCGTTCTCGACCCTGCCGCTGATCGAATCGGAATCCGACCTCAAGTGGGTGCGCCGGCTGATGGATGCCGCCCGCGACGACCCGCGCCTGATCATCGAGGCCAACGAGATGGGGGCGATCCGCCAGCTGGCTGAGCGTGGCCAGCCCTTCGTCGCCGGGCATACGCTCAACATTTACAACAGCTACACCTTACAGTTGCTGGCCGAAGCGGGTGCCACGCGCTGGGTGTTCCCGCCCGAAATCGGCCGTTCGGCCCTCGCCGGACTCCAGAAAGAAAAACCGGCAATCGAGACCGAGGTGTTCGCCCACGGTCGCCTGCCGCTGGCCTACTCGGCGCGCTGCTTCACCGCGCGGCGCTATCGCCTGCAGAAGGACAGCTGCGAATTCCGTTGCCTCGACTTCCCCGAGGGCCTGCTGCTCAAGACGCGCGAGGGCATGCCCTTTCTGACCCTGAATGGCATCCAGACGATGTCGGCGCGGGTTTATCATCTCGAGCGTGAGTTGCCGGGCCTCGCCGCGAACGTTGAGTTGATCCGCCTTTCGCCGCAGCCGGCGCAGATGGATGAGCTGATCGCCGCCTATCGCGGGCTGCTCGACGGGGTCGCCGCGCCGATGCCGGCCGGCGACTATTGCAATGGTTTCTGGTACGAAAAACCTGGACTGGATTGGGTGACCGCATGAGCCTTCCCTTCAAACTGCCGCAGCAACTGCCCGACTTCACGTTGCCTGCGCCGCTGGCCAAGCTGGGCGACAGGCTGCCGCAACTGCCGCCGACGCTGGCGCTGGTGACCGGCCTCAACCTCGGCCTCGGCCGCCTGATCCCGCGCGAGCCACTGGAACCGCTGATCGGCAAGCGTTTCCTGATCCGCGTCACCGATGCCGGCATGAGCATGCGCTTCGCCTACGGCGCGCGCGGTTTCCGTCCTGTCTTCGATAGCGCCCCGCCGGACCTGACCATCTCGGCCCGCGCCCGCGACTTCATCGCGCTGCTGGCTAGGGAGGAAGATCCGGATACGCTGTTTTTCAACCGTCGCCTGCTGATGCAGGGCGATACCGATCTCGGCCTGCTGGTGAAGAACACGCTCGATGGCGTCGACCTGCCACGCTTCGACCCGTCTCGCTTGACACTGAGCGAACTGCTGCACCGCCTGCGCGCCCGACTGGCGACCTCGCCCGGCGCCGTCTAAAAAGCCCCGCGTGGCAGTGCGCGCGTCGTCTTCGAAACTGCCGCTCTACCTTGCTGCCGCCTACACGCTGCTGGCGGTGTATGGCAGCCTCTACCCCTTCACCGGCTGGCGCGATTCCGGGGTCGATCCGCTTGATTTTCTCGTTGCGGCGTGGCCGCGCTATGTCACCGGCTTCGACCTGGTCGCCAACAGCCTCGCCTACCTGCCGATCGGTTTTCTCTGGGCGGCGGCCTTCTCGGCCGGACTGCCGTCCGCCACGGCTTTCTTTCTGGCCATGTTCGGCGGGGTGGCGCTCTCCCTCGGCGTGGAAACGGCGCAGAACTTCCTGCCCAGCCGCGTTCCCTCGAATCTCGACTGGGCCTGCAACAGTGCTGGTGTGCTGCTTGGCGCGGCAGCGGGCTTGCGCTGGGGACGCGACTTGCTTGACGGCGGGCGCCTGCATGCCTGGCGCGAACGGCGCTTCCGGCGTGGCCATGCCGGCGATATCGGGTTGCTGCTGCTCGCACTGTGGCTGCTGACGCAGCTTAACCCGGAAACCTATCTGTTCTGCAATGGTAACCTGCGCGGCCTGATCGGCCTGCCGGGGGCACTCGACTTCGATGCCGCCCGCTTTGTCGACTATGAGCTGGCAACGGTGGCGGCGCATACGCTCGCCATCGCCCTGATCGGCGGCGGGCTGGCGGCCAACCATCCGGTGCTGTTGCCGCTGGCGCTGATTGCCGCGGCGCTGGCGGTCAAGA
This sequence comes from Rhodocyclaceae bacterium, assembly GCA_013426785.1. Classification (GTDB taxonomy): domain Bacteria; phylum Pseudomonadota; class Gammaproteobacteria; order Burkholderiales; family Rhodocyclaceae; genus Sulfuricystis. The sequence goes on from JACDZI010000002.1 coordinate 10,105, forward strand.
GCCTGGCGATCATGGTGCTGATGCAAAGCGTGAACGGCTTAGCCTGGGTGACGCCCGGCGCGTTGATTGGCTTGGGCGTCGGCCTGCTGGGCTGGTTGCTCACGCTGCGGCTGGGACCGGCACAGCGTCAGGCGCTGGCGGCGCTGACCCTGATGCTGTCGACCGTCCTCGCCAACCTGATGCCCGACAACCCGTACCTGGAAAACACCCTGCGCGTCTGGCAGCAGGGCCACTTCCTCAACTTCAACGGCCTGACGCGCCTGACTTCCTCGCTGTGGCCCTTCCTGGCGCTGCCTTGGCTGATGCTATCCCGGAGATGACGATGACCACCACGATTACCGATCTCGATACCCTCAGGTTGGCCCTGCGCGACTTTGCGACGGTGCGGAACTGGCGACCCTTTCATACGCCGAAGAACCTGGCGATGGCGATGATCGTCGAGGCGGCAGAATTGGTGGAGCACTTCCAGTGGGCCACGCCGGAGGAAAGTTGCGCGCCGCCGCCCGAAAAACTGGCTGCAATCCGTGACGAAGTGGCCGATACGCTGATCTACCTGGTCGAACTGGCCGATGTGCTCGACATCGACCTGATCGCCGCCGCCCGCGAAAAGGTTGCCAAGAACGCGCTCAAGTATCCGGCGCCGTAAAGTCGGCGCTGGCGGTACGGCGAAAAAACTTCCCACGACCGGCAATCAATGTGTTTAGACTAAGCTCGGTGTTCAGTTAATTCGGGAGAATGCGATGAAACAGTTTTTGGATGTTCGGATGCGTAGCCTGTTGATGGCGGTGCTTTGTCTGGGTTCGACGGCGGCGCAGGCCCATACCGGCCATGGCACTTCAAGTCTCTTTGAAGGCTTGGTTCATCCGTTCGGGCTGGATCACTTGCTCGCCATGGTGGCGGTCGGCGTCTGGTCGGTCTCGGCCCTGCCTGTGCGCAAGACCTGGCTGGGCCCGGCGACCTTCATGCTCGCGCTGATCCTGAGCGCCGTTGTCGGCGCTGCCGGCCTGACTGTGCCTTACCTCGAAAACCTGATTTCCCTGAGCGTGGTCTTGTTCGGTGCGATGCTGATCGTCTCGCGGACCCGGTTGCCCGTGAATATCGGGCTGGCACTCATCGCCGTTGCCGCAGCGCTGCATGGGCTGGCGCATGGCGCCGAAACGCCCACCACCGGTTTCATCGGCTACGCCGCCGGCTTCCTGCTGACTACCGCGGCGCTGCACCTCGGCGGTGTGGCGACCGGACTTGCCATCCGTCGCCGGTTTGCCGAGCAGGAAAACTGGCTGCTGCGCCTGCTGGGTTTCGGTTGCGGCGGTGCTGGGGTTTATCTGCTCAGTCAGATGTGAACGGCATGCAGGCGGATGCGGCCGACGAAGTAAATCGCCACGACGGTCGCCCCCATCGCCAGCAGGCCGACATTCCCATAGCCGACCACCTGGCCGTCCTGCAGCGAAATCATCAGGCCACCCACCGTGGCGGCGAAGCCCGAAAACAGGCTTTGCACCGCGCCGTTGAGTGACAGGAAAGTGCCGCGCAAGCGCGGCTCGACCGCCGAGGTCATGATCGCCATTGCCGGCACCATGCGGCCGGGCACCAGAACGAAGAACACCGTGGCGGCGATGACCATCACCCATAGCGGCACTGGCGGCAGGTGGGTCTGGATATAGAGCGGCGCCAGTGAGACGACGGCGATCAGCCGGAAGCAGCGGATCTTGCCCCAGGCATCGGCGAGCCGGCCGATCCAGCGCGCAGTAAAAAAAGTGGCACAGCCGCCGGCGAGATACATGTAAGGCACGTCCTCCTGACGGATGCCGACATTGGCGGTCACGTAGATCGTGACAAAGGGAATCACCGAGAAGCCGGCGAACATCATCAGCGCCATAAAGGCCAGCGCCCGCCGGTGGTTGGCGTCGAGCAGGGTGTCGCGCATGGCCGCGAGCGGATGGGCGCGTTCCGCCTCGCTGACCACGGCGGTGGGCAGGTGGCCGCGCAGGTTGGGCAGCTGCTTCAGTCCCAGCAGCAGCAGCGGCAGGGCTAGCGTGGCGATCAGGAAGAACGGCAGGCGCCAGCCGAAGTGGTTGGCAAGCAACAGCGAGAGCGGAACGCCGGCCACGGTGGAGATCGAGAAGGCTGACATGATGGCGCCGCTGGCGCGACCGCGCCGCTCGAAGGGAATCAGGTCGCCGACGATGGTATGCACCATGGCGCCGAGTACGCCGCCGAAGGCACCGGCACTGGCGCGCGCGGCCAGCAGCATGGCGTAGCCGGGGGCAAGGCCGCAGATCAGCGTGGCCAGCGTAAACAGCGCGAACATCATCAGCAACAGGCGCTTGCGCTCAAAGCGGTCGACGAAGGTGGCGGCAGCCAGCCCGGCGGCGGCGGCGGTAAAGCTGTAGGAAGACACCAGCAGGCCGAACTGGTGTGCCCCGATGTCGAGCTCGCGCATCAGGATCGGCCCGAGCGGCATCATGATCATGAAGTCGAGGATGTGGGCGAACTGGATGCCGGCCAGCGTGAACAGCAGTACGCGTTCGCGGGCGGGATCGAAGGGCTGGGGAATGGCGGGGGCAACATCGGGCACGGGGAGAGTTTAGACCCTGCAAGACGCCGTCCTGCCGGAGCCGACTTTTTGCTTTAATCTGAAGGCTGTTAGGAGGGTACATGAGCTATTTTCAGCACCACGTTTTTTTCTGCACCAACCAGCGCGAGAAGGGCGAGATGTGCTGCAACAATCAAAACGCCCAGGCCATGCGCGACTACTGCAAGGACCGCGTCAAGTCAGTCGGGGAAGCCATTGCCGCCCAGGTACGCGTTAACAGCGCCGGCTGTCTCGCCCGTTGCGACCGGGGGCCGGTGATCGTCGTCTATCCGGAAGCGGTCTGGTATACCTATGTCGATCAGGAGGACATTGACGAGATCGTCGATTCGCACCTCGTTGCCGGCCGTGTCGTCGAACGCCTGCTCATCGATCCGCGATGATCCACCGCCAACATCTTCTGCTGGACGGACCGGCCGGAAAAATAGAAGTATATGTGGAGCCGCACGAGGCGGCTACCGGCATCGCCCTGATTGCCCATCCGCATCCGCTGTTCGGCGGTACCGCCGACAACAAGGTGGTGACGACCCTGGCCAAGGCCTTTCGCGAACTGGGCTGCGCCACGCTGCGGCCGAGCTTTCGCGGTGTGGGCGGGTCCGAAGGCGAACACGACCACGGCAATGCTGAAACCGAGGATCTGCTGGCGGTACATGCCCATGCACGCCAACGCTTCGGCGCTGCGCTGCCCGTTTATCTGGCTGGCTTCTCCTTCGGCGCCCACGTTGTCGCGCGGCTGGCGCAGCGGCTGGTCGAAGTCGGAGATCCGGCGCGGCGGCTGGTGCTGGTCGGCACGGCGGCCGGATTTATCGAGGGCTTGCGGCAATACGAAACGGCTGCCGTGCCCGCTGAAACAATCGTCATCCACGGCGCGCAGGACGAAACCGTGCCGTTGCCGAACGTGCTGGCCTGGGCCGAGACGCTCGACCTGCCGATTACCGTCATTGCCGGGGCCGACCATTTCTTCCACCGCCGCCTGCATCTGATCCGCGACATCATCCACCGCCAGTGGCATTGACTAGAATGCCGTTCATGCCCGGATGGTGAAATAGGTAGACACAAGGGACTTAAAATCCCTCGCAGCGAAAGCAGCGTGCCGGTTCGATTCCGGCTCCGGGCACCAGTCTTTTCCCACAGCACGACAAATCCCACAGTGGAGATGATCATGAGAAAACTGTTTTTTTCTTGCAGCTGCTGCGATGTTCGTCATTTCTGGCTGCAATACCGTTCAAGGAATCGGCAAGGATCTTGAAAAGGGTGGCGAAGCGATACAAAAATCGGCCAAGTAAGCTTACCGCGATCGTGTTTGCGTCGGCGAAATCAAGGCCGGCCCAGATTCGCCGGAATTGAACTGGCGGTCATTATTCCCGAGGCATCGACGATCGAAAGCGGGCGCTGGAAGAAAAGGGATAACCCGAAAAGTGATTGTCCCAGGATGATGATAAACAGCCTGCTGAGGTAATGCCCAACCCACTGGCAAAATGTGGGTCTGGGAAACTTACACAGGGTCGATGAGCGGACCCACGGACGACAGGCTGGAAAGTCGTTCGACCCCTGTCATGGGCCCTTGAAAGCCGAGTGTGCCCATGCCGCCGATCCAGAGGCGTACTTCGGCAGGCAACTGGGAGCGCAACTCGCTGACGACCGGTGTGAGCTGACGCGCCGGAAAAGCCGACGAAAACGACAAAGCGACCACATCCACGGTGTGGGCTGCCGCTGCCGCCGCGATGTCGTGCAAGGGAGTCTGGGCGCCCAGCGACAGGGTGCCGACGCCGCGCAGGGTGAGCAGCGCTTCGACCATCAGCACGCCTAGCACATGATGTTCGCCAGGCACCGTGGTCAGCAGGACGCGCGGGCGTCGGGTTCCCGCCGGCAGGTTGTTGATGGCCTGGATCAGCAGCGCCTTGACCTGCTCGGTGTAAAAATGTTCTTGGAAGATCGCCAGTTCGCCAGCGGCCCAGGCATCGCCGATCAGGGTGTTGAGGCGCGGCAGCAGGTCGGTGACAAAGCGCTCAAGACCGATGCGGGCAAGCTGCTGCAAGAGGAGGGTGCGGACAGCGGTGGGATCGTGGCGCTTCAGCGCTGCGAGCTCGTTGAGAGGTAGGTCCGGTGTTGAAGCAGTTTGCGAGGCGGCATAGTCGAGATCACTCGAAACAGGTAATGCCGGGACGTTGCCACTACTGAGTTCCTGTAGTTCAGCGTCCGAAGCCGGGACAATCCTGCCGGGCCGATGGCCGTTGTCTAGCAGCCGCTTCATCAGGCGCAGGCGGGTAATCTGTTCGCGGGGGTAAAGGCGGTCGCCGTGGGCGTCACGCCTGGGTCGGGGAAAGCCGTAACGGCGTTCCCAGACGCGTAGTGTGTCCTTGCCCAAGCCGGTTTCGCGCTCGGCAACGGCGATATTCACCAGCGATCCCGGGGCAGAATCATTGACAGCCATGGTTATATAGCTCCTCGACGATGGTCGGCACTATAATTGTCCAAGACAAAATGTCAAGAAATGTTTTTTTGTCCAAGCTCACCATAATTCATTACTAGGCTTATACAAAGAATAAGAAAGAATAAATAGAACAAGTATTGACAAACCGCAGTCTAAAAATTACATTTCTACTCAAGTAATCTGTCTTGGACAAAAAGGGTAAGTGATGATTTCTCTTCTGAAGCGATGGGTCGGCTTGGCCGGGGTGCTCGGAGCGGGTGTTGTTCAAGCAGCGAGCGGGCAATGTTCGCCCTTGCTCGACCACACATTTCCCAACCTTCAAGATGGCAAGCCGATGCCGCTGTGCCAGTACAGCGGCAAAGTGCTGCTGGTCGTCAATACGGCCAGCAAATGCGGGTTTACTTCCCAGTACGAAGGTTTGGAAAAGCTCTACGCCCGCCTGAAGGACCGAGGTCTGGTGGTGCTGGGTTTTCCGTCCAACGACTTTGCGGGGCAGGAGCCGGGCAGCGACAAGGAGATCGCCGATTTCTGCCGCCTGACCTACGGGGTCGAGTTCCCCATGGTGTCGAAGACGGTGGTCAAGGGCAGGGATGCCAATCCTTTCTACCAGCGGCTGGGCGAAATCACCGGCAGCCGGCCGAAATGGAACTTTCACAAATACCTGATCAACCGTGATGGCAGTCAGGTGGTCGCCTTCGGCACGATGACAAAGCCCGACGACAGCGAACTGCTGGCGAAGATAGAGGAATTTCTCAACAAATGAACCAGCCATGGAGGCTGTCATGAAAAGCAAGCAACGCATTGCCATCGTCGGTTCCGGTATTTCGGGCTTGTCAGCTGCCTGGCTGCTCGGCCGGACCTACGATGTCACCCTGTTCGAGGCTGGCAGCTATCTTGGTGGCCACACGAATACCGTCGATGTCATGGTTGACGGCAAGACCCATCCGGTCGACACCGGCTTCCTGGTCTTCAACCGCCAGTGCTATCAGAACCTGATCGCGATGTTCGCTTTGCTCGGCATCAACAGCGTCGAGACGGAGATGTCCTTCTCGGTGAGCCTGGAGAACCCTGATCTCGAATGGTCTGGCAAATCCCTGCTGACGGTGTTCGGCCAGAAGCGCAACCTGTTCAGCCGCGAGTTCTGGTCGATGCTGTCGGACGTGCTGCGCTTCAACCGCGAAAGCATCGCCTGGTTGGCCTCTCATCCAGAAAACCGCATTACGCTGCGTAAATTCCTGATCGACGGCGAGTATTCCGAAGCTTTTACCGACTGGTATCTCCTGCCGATGGCGGCCGCGATCTGGTCGTCGCCGACCGGTCAGATCCTCGACATGCCGCTATCGACCTTCGTCCGTTTCTGTCAGAACCACTGCCTGCTGCAGGTTGCCGACCGGCCGATGTGGCATACGGTCAAGGGCGGCGGACGCGAATACGTCAAGAAGATCGCCGCTCAGCTCGACGATGTGCGCTTGAATTGCCCCGTGACTGGGGTAACCCGCGAGGCCGATGGCTTGCACGTCGCCTATCAGGGCGGCAGCGAGGTGTACGACCAGGTGGTGATGGCCTGCCACAGCGACCAGTCGCTGCGCATCCTCGGCATGACGGCCAGCGAGGGCCAGCGTGACGTGCTGTCCGCCGTCCGTTACCAGACCAACCGTGCCCTGCTGCACACGGATACGCGCCTGCTGCCGCGCAACCCGAAGCTGTGGTCAGCCTGGAACTATTTCGCCGGCAATGGCAAGCCCGGCACGCAGCCGGTGGGTGTGTCTTATCTGATCAACAAGCTGCAACCCCTGCCGTTCGAGACCCCGGTCATGGTCACACTGAATCCGGCGCGCGAACCCGATGCTGGCAAGGTGCTCGCCGAGTTTGAATACGACCACCCGATCTTCGACAGCGCGGCCATTGCGGCCCAGCGTCGCCTGTCCGGGGTGCAGGGCGAAAACGGCATTTGGCTGGCGGGTGCCTGGGGCGGCTATGGCTTCCACGAGGATGGCCTGGTATCGGCGTTGGGCGTCTGCAATGGCCTCGGCGTGCGTGCTCCCTGGCAGGGCGAGATCGAGACCGTGCCCCGCCTGATGGAACCCGCCTGAGTCGGCGATGGCCACCCGTCCGCAGCTTTTTCTCGGTCATGTGATGCACCGGCGGTTGCGCCCGGCGGAGAATGCCTTCGTCTATCCGGTGTTCTATGTGCAGTTGCCAGTTCACCAGTTGGAGACGGCTGCTTGCGGCATCTTTTCCATCGATCGCTGGAACCTGCTGAGCCTGCACAGCCGCGACCACGGTCGGCGCGACGGATCGCCTCTTTTGCCGTGGATCGAGGAGCAGTTGCGCGCCGCCGGCTTGCCGGCCGACGGCGAGATCATCCTGCAGACGTTCCCGCGTGTGCTGGGCTTTGTCTTCAATCCGGTGAGTTTCTGGTTCTGCCATGATCGGGCTGGCGCACTGATTGCCATCCTCGCCGAGGTCAACAACACCTTTGGCGGTACCCACAGCTACCTGCTGCACAACCCGGACGGTGCGCCGCTGGCCGACGGGCAGCAGTTACAGGCCGGCAAGCGCTTCCATGTTTCGCCCTTCTGCACCGTCAAGGGCGGCTACCGTTTCCGCTTTCGCCGCGCCGGTAAAGTCGAGGTCGCCCACATCGACTACGACGATGCCGAAGGCCCGCTGCTTCTGACCTTGATCTCAGGCCAGCCGGATGAATGGACCTCTGCAGCGCTGTGGCGGGCCTTCCTGCGCATGCCGCTGCTCACTTTTGGCGTCATCACGCGTATCCATTGGCAGGCACTTAAGCTCTGGCTTAAGAAAGTGCCGTTTTATGGTGTGCATCCCTCCCCCGACCCTCAACTTTCACAACAGGAGCCAACCCGATGAACCCGATGAATTCGGCGGTGACTCTCCCTGCCAGCCAAACGCTCCAGCAGAGCTTGGCGCGCGACACCCGCACGGTCCTCACCATGCTGGAGCAGCTCAAGCACGGCCGTCTCGAAGTGCGCCTGCCCGGTGGGGCGAACACCCTGTTTGGTAGCGGCGAGCATGGCATCACCCTGCATGTGCATGACGAGACGCTGTTTTCCCGCGTCCTCGCCAAGGGCGACATCGGCCTGGCCGAAGCCTATCTCGACGGGATGTGGGAAGCGTCGGACCTGACCGGCTTCCTCAAGCTGCTGGCCAACAATCGCGCTGTAATCCGGCGGGCGGTCTATGGTTCCTGGCACAGCCTGCTCGCTGCCCGCATACGCCACGTACTGAACCGCAACAGCAAGACCGGTAGCCGGCGCAACATCATGGCCCATTACGACCTGGGCAACGAGTTCTATCGCCTGTGGCTCGATCCGGGCATGAGCTATTCGGCAGCCCTGTTTCCACCCGACGAAGTGGGTTCGCTCGAAGCGGCCCAGTTCGCCAAGTATCGCCGCATCCTCGGCCGCCTGCAGGCGCAGCCGGGCGAACGGGTGCTGGAGATCGGCTGCGGCTGGGGCGGCTTCGCCGAGCTGGCGCAGCAGGCGGGACTCGACCTTACCGGCCTGACGTTGTCGCCGGCCCAGCTCGACTGGGCGCAGCGCCGTGTTCCAAGCGCCGACTTGCGCCTGCGGGACTATCGCGATCTGCAGGAAAAATTCGACCATGTCGTCTCCATCGAGATGTTCGAGGCGGTCGGCGAGCGCTGGTGGCCAAGCTACTTCGCGGCCGTGGTCAAGGCGCTCAAACCGGGCGGTCGGGCGGTGATCCAGACCATCACCATCCGCGACGAGTTGTTCCCGGCCTATCGCAAGGGCACCGATTTTATCCAGCAGTACATCTTCCCCGGCGGCATGCTGCCCTCGCCTGGGGCTTTCCGCACAGCAGCGGCGCAGCAGGGATTGGTGGTCACGGACGAATTCGCCTTTGGCCATGATTACGCGCGTACCCTGAAGGCCTGGCGCCAAGCCTTCGACGCGCGCTGGCCGCAGATCGCCAAGCTCGGCTTCGACGAGACGTTCCGCCGGCTGTGGCGGCTGTATCTCAGCTACTGCGAGGCGGGTTTCCTGGCGGGGAATGTCGATGTCGTCCAGTTCGAGCTTGCACATCTCCCTGCCTAGCCCGGGGGTGAGTGCTCCGGGTCGGCCGGCGGCGCCCACGTCGCAAATACTGGCCTACGGCGTACTCGGCCTGCCGCTGGCCTTCGCGGCCCTGCCGATCTATGTGCATGTACCGCGCTTCTACGCAGAGGTTACGGGTCTCGACTTGGCGCTGCTGGGGGGGTTGTTGCTGGGTGCCCGCCTGCTCGATGCCTTCATCGACCCTTGGTTCGGTTGGCTAGCCGATCGTGTCTCGCGGCCCGGAATGGTTGCGCTCGCCCTGCCCCCGTTTGCGTTCGGTTTCGTGGGCCTGTTGAATCCATCCGCGAACCACCCCGCGCTGTGGCTGTTCGCTGCGCTGGCCCTCACCTATCTTGGTTTCTCGGCCGCTTCGGTCGCCTACCAGGCCTGGGGCGCGGATGTCGGCCGCGATGCGGGCGAGCGCACGCGGCTGACGGCCACCCGCGAAGGTTTCGGCCTGCTCGGCGTGGTGCTGGCGGCGGCCCTGCCGGGCGTGCTGGCGGCGGACCTGGCGACCGGTATCGCCCGGCTCGCCTGGATATTGCCGCCCCTGCTGCTGATCGCAGCCATCATCACGTTTGCAAAAGTCGGCGCTGGCGGCACGGCATTGCGCAGCGAACCGCTGTGGCCGAGCCTGCGTGCCGTCCTGGCAGCGCCGACTTTTCGCCGCCTCCTGGTAGTGTTCGTCGCCAACGGCATTGCCGCCGCGCTGCCAGCCACGCTGTTCCTGTTCTTTGTCGCCGACGTGCTGCAGGCCGAATCGGTCGGTGGGGCGCTGCTGGCGCTGTACTTCGTCGCTGGCGCGGCCTCACTGCCGCTGTGGGTTTTTTTCGCCGCACGCTTTGGCCGGGTCACGGCCTGGGGCGCCGCGATGGTGCTGGCCATGGTCGCCTTCGCCGGGGCCAGCCAGCTCGGGGCCGGGGATGTCACGGCTTTCGCAGTGATCTGCATTGCCTCCGGGCTGGCTCTCGGCGCCGATCTTGCCCTGCCGGCGGCCATTGCAGCCGACCTCGGCGAACGACTGGGCCGGGCCGGCGCCTGCTTCGGCGTGTGGAATTTCGTCGCCAAGCTGAATCTGGCGCTGGCGGCCGGACTGGCCTTGCCGCTGTTGGCACTGCTCGATTATGTGCCGGGACAGCAAGGCGGGCTGCCGGCCCTGAGCTTTGCCTATGCCCTGCTGCCCCTGCTGTTCAAAGCCCTTGCCGTCGCGCTGCTGTGGCGCTGGCGGCATTCACTGGAGATTGACAAATGAAACTGATGCTTGCCGCCGCCGCATTCTCACTCGGTATCGCCGGCTGTTCTTCGATCGGCGTGGAGCAATACCGCGCCGAAACCCCGGTACTCAAGCTCGACCAGTACCTGAACGGCCAGCTTGACGCCTGGGGCATCTTCCAGGGCCGCGGCGGCGAGGTGAAAAAGCGATTCCACGTGGTCATCGATGCCAAGTGGAACGGCGATGTCGGCACCCTCGACGAACGCTTCAGCTGGTCCGACGGCACCACCTCGCAGCGCATCTGGACGCTGACAAAACAGCCGGATGGAACCTACCGCGGCAAGGCCGACGACGTGATCGGCGAAGCGATCGGCGAAGTCGCCGGCAATGCCCTGCGCTGGCGCTACGTGATGGCGCTGCCGGTGGATGGCAAGGTGTACAACGTCGATTTCGACGACTGGATGTTCCTGATGGACGACAAGGTGATGCTCAACCGTTCCTACATGTCCAAGTGGGGTTTCCGCCTCGGCGAAGTGACGCTGACCTTCAGCAAGCGATGAACCCTAAACTCACTGACTGGCAGGACAAGCGCGTCTGGCTGGTCGGTGCCTCGGCGGGGATCGGTGCGGCCCTGGCGAAGTCCTTGGCTCAGCGGGGCGCGCGGTTGGCGCTGTCGGCACGCAACGCCAAAAAACTACAAGCACTCGGCATTGCCGATGCCCTGCTGTTACCTTGTGATGTGACCGACACCGCCAGTCTTGCTGCTGCCCATGCCGGGTTGATTGCCGCTTGGGGTGGCGCCGACATGGTGATTTACCTGGCCGGCGACTATATGCCGATGGGCGCCGATAACTTCGATCTCAAGGTGGCCGAGCAGGTGGTCGCAGTCAATTTCAACGGGGCGATGAAACTGGCTTCCCTCGTCCTGCCCGACCTCAAGCCGGGCGGTGGCCTCGCGCTCGTCGCCAGCGTCGCCGGCTATCGCGGCCTGCCCAAGGCGCTCTGTTACGGGCCGGGCAAGGCGGCACTGATCCACTTCGCCGAATGCCTGCATCTCGACTTGGCACCCAAAGGGGTCGGCGTCTGGGTGATCAACCCGGGTTTCGTGGCGACACGGCTGACGGCGAAGAACGACTTCGAGATGCCGGCGCTCATCACCCCCGAACAGGCGGCGCAGGCGATCATCGCCGGTTTTGCCGCCGGGCGCTTTGAAATCCATTTTCCCAAGCGCTTCACTCGGGTGATGAAACTGGTCGCCCACCTGCCCTACCGCTGGTCTTTCCCCCTGATTCGCCGTTTTACCGGAGCCTGACATGAAACTGGATGCCCTGATCGACTTCTTCCAGAGTTTTGTCCCGGAGAGCGTTGCGCGCTTTCCCGAGTTCTACGCCGAGGACGCCTGGTTCAAGGACCCGTTCAACGAGGTCTGCGGAATTTTGGCCATCCAGCGCATCTTTACACACATGTTTTGCCAGGTGCAGGAGCCGCGCTTTGTGGTGACCGAGCAGGTCGCCGATGCCGGCGGCGCGATGCTGACCTGGGATTTTCATTTCCGGGTGCGCGGCCGCCGCGAACCGCTGCTGATCCGCGGCGTGTCGCACCTCAAGTTCGATGCTGCCGGCAAGGTGAATTTCCACCGCGACTACTGGGATGCCGCCGAGGAACTCTACGAAAAGCTGCCGGTGCTCGGCCTGCTGATGCGCGGCTTGCGCAAGGCCTTGGCGGCCTAGCTGGCGTCGTAGGACACCAATACCACTTCCGCTGCCTGTTGCCGCAGTGTTTCAACGCCCGCTTCGAGCAGGTGTGCCAACGCCTCGTGACGCTACGCAAGCAGGGAACGAAGGCATCCGGTTTGGCTTCATGCGCTCCGACCCTGCCGGATACGTGACCAAACGCTTCCCCTTGCCGGGGATGCCGCTGCCGCGCTACGGCACCGGATGCCCGCTATGGGCGGCTTACCGGGCTTTTCAGATGCCCGGTACCTTGCTGCACCAACTCGTGGAAATGCCGGGGAGCGACCCCTTACTGTTGGTGGCGCGCGCTGTGGAGAAGGAGCGTGCCGACTACGGCATGCCGCCGCACTTCCTGTCCTTCATGCTCGTGTGCGACGCTATTTTGCTTACCGCCAGACTGCCCCGATCATCTCGGCGACGCTCGGGAAGGTTTCTCCCCGTGCAGGGTAACCGTCAGTAAAAGTCGGCTCCGGCAGGACGGCAAATCAGAAGACTTGGGCGGGGTCGGAAAAAGGCGCAGGAGCAACTAGCCGGGTAGCGCCGCCACCGTTGCTGCGACCGAGACGATAGACGGCCAGGCTGCCGAGGAAGTTGGGCTCTTCCAGCATGAGCTGCCCGCGCTCGTCGAGTACCTGGCGATCACGGATAACGATGTCCATGTCCGTGCACAGGCTCTCGAAGTCGAGCATGGTGAAGAAGCGAACGTTGGGAGTGTCGTACCACTGGTAGGGCAGGTCGTCCGACACCGGCATGTGGCCGTTCAGCACCGCCATGCGGTTTTTCCAGTAGGCGAAGTTGGGGAAGGACACCACCACCTCGCGGCCAACGCGCAGCATCTCGGCGAGGATCTGCTGGGTGTGGCGCACGGTCTGCAGCGTCAGCGAGAGCACGACATGATCGAAGGCACCATCCTCAAAACCGGCCAGGCCGGCATCGAGGTCGCTCTGGATGACGCTGATGCCGTTTTCGATGGCGGCCAGCACGTGACCGGGATCGCGTTCCACGCCCCAGCCGCGAATGCCGCGCGCCGCCAGTAACTTGAGCAATTCGCCCTCGCCGCAACCGAGGTCGAGCACCGTCTCGCCAGGCTTCATCCAGCTGGCGATGACGCCGAAATCGGGGCGCTTCAGGGGATGGCTCATAGCTCGATATTTCGGAGGTAAGCCGCTACCACGGCGTGATAGTGGGCGTCGTCCATCAGGAAGGCGTCGTGGCCGTGCGGGCTGGTGATCTCGGCATAGCTGACATCGTGTTTGTACTTCATCAGCGCATTGACGATCTCGCGGCTGCGCTCCGGCGAGAAGCGCCAGTCGGTGGTGAAGGAAACGACCAGGAATTTCGCTTGGGCGACGGCCAGCGCTGCGGCCAGGTCGCCACCGGCGACGCGCGCCGGGTCGAAGTAGTCGAGCGCACGCGTCATCAACAGGTAGGTATTGGCGTCGAACCAGCCGGCGAACTTGTCGCCCTGGTAATGCAGGTAGGACTCGATCTCGAATTCGACGTCGAAGCCGTAGGAACCGGCACCGGCGCGCCGCTTGCGACCGAACTTCTCGGCCATCTGGTCCTCGGCGAGGTAGGTGATGTGGCCGAGCATGCGCGCCAGGCGCAGGCCGCGCCAGGGGTGGGTGTCGTACTCGTAATAATGGCCGGCATGGAAATCCGGATCGGTGATGATGGCCTGGCGCGCCACGTCGTTGAAGGCGATGTTTTCGGCCGTCAGGTTGGGTGCGGCGGCGATCACCAGCGCGTGACGGATGCGTTCCGGATAGGTAATGGTCCAGCGTAGCGCCTGCATGCCACCGAGCGAACCGCCCATTACTGCGGCCCATTGCCGGATGCCCAGTCGATCGGCCAGCCGCGCCTGCGCATGCACCCAATCCACCACGGCGACCAGCGGGAAGTCGGCGCCCCACGGCTTGCCGTTCGTTGGATTGAGCGATTTCGGGCCGGTTGAGCCGTGGCAGCCGCCGATGTTATTGACGCCGACAATGAAAAAACGGTCGGTGTCGAGCGGCCGCCCCGGGCCGACGATGTTGTCCCACCAGCCGAGGGTCTTCTCGATGTTGTCCGGATCGGTATGGCCGGCGACATGGTGATGGCCGGACAACGCGTGGCAGATCAGGATGGCGTTGCTGGCATCGGCATTGAGGGTGCCGTAAGTTTCATAGACCAGATCGTAGTGGTTCAGCACACCACCGCTGCGCAGTTCCAGCGGCGTGTCGAAAGCCATCCGCTGCGCTGCGACGAGTCCAACGCCGCCCCGGGACATGGCCTGACTCAGGACTGGATGCGGCGCGCGCCGTTATAACGGCGCGCCCAGTAGCTGCCGCTCATATCCTCGACACGCACCTTGGCACCCGGCTTGGGCGCATGGACAAACAGGTTATTGCCAAGATAGATGCCGACATGCGAGAAGGCGCGTCGCATGGTGTTGAAGAAGACCAGGTCGCCGGGCTTCAGTTCGGTCTTGGCGATGATTGCGCCAGCCTGGCTGATGGCTTTGGCGCTATGGGGCAGCAGCAGCCCGAGGCTCTTGTTGTACACGTGGCGCACGAAGCCGGAACAGTCGAACCCGGTTTCGGGGGAACTGCCGCCGCGGCGGTAGCGAATGCCGAGATAGTTGAGCGCTTCATCCAGGGTGGCGTGCGCACCATCGACGGCACGCATCATCAGTGAGGGCGGCGGTTCGGCAAGTGTCAGGGAAGGCTGGAGATCGGTCACCTCGTCGGCGCGGGCGCTGGTGCTGAACAGGCTCAGCGCGACAAGGAATACAGTCAGGGTTTTTTGCATAAGTGCGGCACTTTAGTGTCAAAGCCGTCCGAGGTAAACCCCTTCAGGACATTTTCCGTGCTGCGATGCAGCAAAAAGTCGGCGCTGGCGGGACGGCGGAAACTCTACTTTGAAGCCCACTGCCGCCGTAGCAGCAAAGCGATGAACTCATCGGTGAGCGCCCGATTCTCAGGTGAGAGAGAAGCATACTTGGCAGTCAGTGTGCTGACTGCTCGCTGACTCGGGTCCCCCGGAGCGGATTTCGCTCCCGCCCCGGTAGCCGTTTCTGCCTGTACATGAAGATCGGCAACCGTAACGCCAAGGGCTTGGGCGATGCGTTCCAGTGCCTCTGGCGAATAGCCTTGGCGGCCGCGCTCGATGCGTGAAGATTGCTGACATTGGTATTCGCGGCGAATGCCACCTCCTCAAGCGTCTCCTTGCGCGCCTCCCTGATAGCTCGAATAACTTGCCCAATGTGCATGGGCTGAATGTTGGTGTGCATTGACGCCTCGCGCAAAGCGCGACACGTCAATTAAAATGACTTAACACGTCAATTCTTTGCCATGGCAAGGCGTAAGCAAGCCGCCATGCACCACAGTTCCCGCACAGGACATTCAGGAAAGAAACCCATGACCAGCCCAATTTCTGACCTGCTAAAGGACAGTGCCTACAGGCTCAGCCAGTTCAAACCCGCGCAAATCGCGGCGCTGGAAGCCGCCATCACGCTCAAGGAATCCGGCAAGAAGCCAACTCCCTATGTCACCTGCCTGGTGCGCGGCAAACCAATCAAGCTCACGCCCGAAGAAGCGGTACGACAGCTTTATGTGATGGTGTTGCGCGATGACCTCGGCTATTCGGTCAGCCGCATGGAAGTGGAGCACGAAGTCACCTTCGGCCGCGAGAAGAAGCGAGCAGACATCTGCATCTTCGATAAAGACAAGACCACCGCGCCCTATCTCCTCGTCGAGTTGAAGAAACCAAAACTCAAGGACGGCAAGGAACAACTCAAAAGCTATTGCAACGCCACCGGCGCACCGATGGGCGTTTGGACAAATGGCGAGCAAATTTCCTACTACCACCGCAAGGATCCCAACTACTTCGAGGACATTCCGGCCATTCCGTCGGCCATACAGAAACTGTCTGACATTCTCTCCGAGCGCTGGACCATTGACGACCTGGTGAAACTCGACAAGCTGGTCAATGAGAAAAAATCCCTCAAGGACCTGATTCTCGAAATGGAGGATGAAGTTCTTGCCAATGCCGGCGTCGATGTGTTCGAGGAACTGTTCAAGCTGGTGTTCACCAAGCTCTACGACGAAATGGAAGGTGGGCGTGACAGAAAGCGGCACCTCGTATTCAAGAACTACGGTGACACCGAAACCGAACTCAAGGCCAAGATTCAAGACCTGTTCGACAAGGCCCGCGCAAAGTGGGAAGGCGTCTTCCCCGATGGCGACAAAATTCAGCTCACACCCAGCCACCTGTCCGTGTGTGTTGCCTCGCTGGAAAAGGTCAAGCTGTTCAACTCCAACCTCGAAGTCGTCGACGAAGCCTTCGAGTATTTGATGAGCAAGTCCAGCAAGGGCGAAAAGGGGCAGTACTTCACGCCGCGCTACGTCATCGACATGTGCGTGAAGATGGTGAACCCGCTGGAAACCGAAACCCTGATCGACACCGCTGCCGGCAGTTGCGGCTTCCCGGTTCACGGCATCTTCCACGTCTGGGAACAGATCATGAAGCAGGAAGGGCTTTCCAAGAGCCACCTTTTCACCACTGAGAAAAAGCCGGCACGCTGCGAAGACTATGTGCGCAACAAGGTGTTCGCCATCGACTTTGACGAAAAGGCTGTGCGCGTCGGGCGCACCCTGAACCTGATTGCCGGCGATGGACAAACCAACGTGCTGCACCTCAATACGCTCGACTACGAGCGCTGGCACGAGAAAACCGACGATGATGAAAACTGGCGCGATGTTTACGGCGATGGCTGGAAAAAGTTGCGCAAGCTGCGCGCCGACAAGGCCGGCAACCGTGATTTCGGCTTCGACGTGCTGATGGCCAATCCGCCCTTTGCCGGCGACATCAAGGAAACCCGCATCCTTGCCAAATACGAACTGGCGCGCTCGGTCAGCTATGACAAACTCGCCAAGATCGAGCCGACCGACCCGAACATCATCGACGCACGCGAACGCGCCCCATGTTTTACCGACGCCCTGCATGCCAGCCACGAAACCATTTACCAGATGGCCGACGGCAGCTACCGCAAGGTCAGGATCAAGCACCAGGCGACCACTGGCCGCGACATTCTCTTTATTGAGCGCAACCTGAGTTTTCTCAAGCCGGGCGGACGCATGGCCGTCGTATTGCCGCAAGGCCGGTTCAATAACGCCAGCGACAAGGATTTGCGCGAATACCTCGCCGCGCACTGTCGCATCCTCGCCGTGGTCGGCCTGCACGGCAATGTCTTCAAGCCGCACACCGGCACCAAGACCAGCGTGCTGTTCGTGCAGAAATGGAACGACGACCCCAAAGCCGGCCCCCTGTGCCCAAAGCAGGACGATTACCCGATCTTCTTCGCCACCATGCGCGAACCCAGCAAGGACAATTCCGGGGACAAGATTTACCGGCAGGATGCCGACGGCGCGCCGCTACTCGATGACCACGGGCATTTGATCGTCAAGCACGATCTGTTCAACCACGACGGCAAGACAGAAGACGGCATCGCCGAGGCATTTATCGAGTTCGCCAAGAAGGAGCGGCTAAGTTTTTTTCGCTAGGCCCCTTTGATAAAGCGCGTTACGCGCGCTTGTTGAAGGGGCTGGATGCAACCGAAATTGCTCTCTCGAAACTGCTGGAGAGCAACGAGGTTTTCCGCATTGACGCCGAGCGCTTCTCACCCCATGTCATCACACTACTTGAACGACTCGGACGCGATGGCTTGCGATTATTTGATGTTGCGTCGCCAAGAGGCAAACGCTTTTCTCCCGCTAGCTCTGGCGAGTTTGACTACATCGAAATTGGCGGGGTTAATTCCGAAGGTATGGTAAATGCCGAACGCCTTCGTCAAAGTGAAGCTCCAAGTCGTGCTACGCAGATCGCTGAGGTCGGTGATGTCATTACATCTACTGTGCGCCCAGTTCGACGTATTTCTGCGCTGATCATGCCGGAACAGAACGGTTTCGTTTGTTCCTCTGGCTTCGTTGTCTTGAAACCTCGAAAAATTACTGCCGAGTTGCTGTTGACCTACCTACGCGCAAAACCGATTTGCGAACTAATGGATTTGCACACCACCGCCAGCATGTATCCGGCCATTTCAGAACAAGATTTGTTGAGACTACCCATCCCGCAGTTCTCCGAGAGATTCGATAAAGGTATAGCTACGCATGTGCGCCGGGCCTATCAATTGCGGGAAGAATCGGCTAAGCAGATAGCACAAGCCGAAAGTTCCCTCCTGCATACGCTCGGCCTGAAAAACTGGCACGCCCCGGAATCGCTCAGCTACGTGCGCAATAGCGGGCAAGCCTTCGCCGCCGAACGCTTCGATGCCGAGTATTTCCATCCGGCCAAGACTGAGGCCCTGGCGAAACTGAATACGCTCTCGGACTGCACCGTAGGCGATCTGTTCAATTCCGTTCGCGAGATGTGGCAACCAGATGAAGACACCGGCCCCGAAGCCGTCCGCAATTACGATCTCAGCGACGCATTGAGTCCTTTCCTTGACGGCACGAAAGAACCAAGCGACCGGACAGCGATAGCCAGCACCAAGAAGATGATTCGCGCCGGGGACCTCGTGGTGTCAAGGTTGCGCTCTTACTTGAAGGAAATCGCTCTCGTTCAATCCGGGGGCGATGTGCCGATGGTTGCGTCGACCGAATACATCGTGCTTCGGCCAAAGCAATCCGGCGATCTTCCGGTCGAGGCGCTGATGATCTTCCTGCGCTCGGCATTGCCGCAGGTGGTCTTCAAGTGGTCGCAAGATGGATCGAATCATCCGCGATTCGATGAAAAGGAACTGCTCCGACTGCCGTTACCGCGTGTGCTGATCCAGGAGGCGAATGAGTACGTCACCGCCGTTCGCTCGGTAATTTCCAGGCGGGAGAGTGCGACCCAACTCCTCGCCGCCGCCAAGCGCGCCGTTGAAATCGCCATCGAAGATTCTGAAACTGCTGCACTGGATCACCTCGCCGCTTGCGAACGTGGGGCGAAATAGGCCATAGCAATCCACAGCAACAGCCAGCCCGCGCAGAAAGTCGGCGCTGGCAGGACGGCATGCGGAGAAGCTAGAGCCGCTCGACCTGTTCGCGAATGCGCTCGGGTTCGTCCAGCTTGAGCAGGCGTGCCACCTTGAGCGCGAGCTGTTCGGTGTCGGCCATGACCACTTGCTGCTTTACTTCAAGCAGTTGCGAGGGGTGCATCGAGAACTGGCGCAGCCCCATGCCAAGCAGCAGGCGCGTCATTTGCGGATCGCCGGCCAGTTCACCGCACACCGCCACTGGCATCTCGGCCTTGTTGGCGGCCTGGATCACCAGCGACAGCAGTCGCAGCACGGCCGGATGGAGCGGGTCGTAGAGATGGGAGACCGCTTCGTCGGTACGGTCGATCGCCAAGGTGTACTGGATCAGGTCGTTGGTACCGATCGAGAGAAACTGCAGGCGCTTGAGGAAGGGGCCGAGGGCCAGCGCCGAGGCGGGAATCTCGATCATGCCGCCGACTGGAATGTGCTCGTCGAATTTGCAACGCCGCTCGCGCAACTGCTGCTTGGCCTGTTCGATCATCGCCAGCGTCTGAAGGATTTCCGCTGCCTGCGCGAGCATGGGGATGAGGATTTGCACCTTGCCAAAATGGGAGGCACGCAGGATGGCGCGTAGCTGGGCGAGGAAGATCTGCGGCTCGGCCAGACAGTAGCGGATGGCGCGCAGTCCAAGGGCCGGGTTGGGGGCCTGGCGTTCGGTGCCGGTGAGTGCGCGGGCTGTCTTGTCGCCGCCGATGTCGAGGGTGCGAATCGTCACCGGCTTGCCGGCCATGGCTTTGGCCACCGACTTGTAGGCTTCGAACTGTTCGTCCTCGGTCGGCAGGGTGTCACGGTTCATGAACAGGAATTCGGTGCGGAACAGGCCGATGCCGTCAGCGCTGGCCTCCTTGACCTGCACGATGTCCTGCGGCAGCTCGATGTTGGCTTGCAGGCTGATATCTATGTCGTCGAGTGTGGTGGCGCGGGCGGTCTTGAGGCGCTTCAGCTTGGAGCGCTCGAGTTCCAGCTCGCGCTTCCTGAGCCGGTACTCTTCCAGTACGCGGGCGTCGGGATCAACAATCAGCACCCCACGGGTGCCATCGACGATGATCATGTCGTTCTCGCGCACCAGCGGACGAGCATGATGCAAGCCGACGATGGCGGGAATGGCGAGGCTGCGCGCGACAATGGCCGTGTGCGAGGTGGCGCCGCCCAGGTCGGTGACGAAGCCGGCGATCTTCAGGTTCTTGAACTGGATGGTGTCGGCCGGCGAGAGATCGTGGGCGACCACCACCAGTTCGCCGGCACCGTCCTTGTCCGCCTTGTCGCCCTTGGCCGGCTTGCGACTCAAGCGGCGCGGTTTTCCCAGCAGCACACGCAGGACGCGCTCGACTACCTGCACGATGTCGTGCTTCCGCTCACGCAGGTAGCTGTCGTCGATCTCTTCGAACTGAGCGACGAGTTGCTCCATCTGCTGTACCAGCGCCCACTCGGCGTTGCAGCGGCGCAACCGGATCAGCTCCTTCGGCACCTCTGCCAGCAATGGATCGTCGAGGAACATGGCGTGCATATGGACCAGTGCTGCCAGTTCGGTGGGCGCACCCGGTGCGCTGGCTTCGCCGCTGAGGCTGGCCAATTCGGCGCGCACGCTTTCGATTGCCTGTTCGAAACGGACGATCTCGTGCTGGATGTCGCGTTCGCGCACCGTGAAATGGGCGACCTCCAGCGTGGCATGGGAGACCAGGTGGGCCTGGCCGATGGCAATGCCTTGCGATACCGCCAAGCCGTGGAGGGTAAAACTCAATCCTCTTCCCCGAAGCGGTCGGCGATCATCGCCAACAAAGCGGCCAGCGCCTCGTCTGCGCGTTCGCCAGCGGTGTCGACGATCACCGTGCTGCCCTTGCCGGCCGCCAGCATCATCACGCCCATAATGCTTTTGGCGTTGATGCGCCGGGTGCCGCGCTCCATCCACACCTCGCAGGGAAAGCTGCCCGCCAGCTGGGTGAGCTTGGCGGAGGCACGGGCATGGAGCCCCAGCTTGTTGACGATTTCAGCCTCGGCCCTGGGCATTGTTTAGTGGTTGAGCATGTTGAGCACACCGTCGCGACCGCCGCCGGTGGCACGCATCAGCAGGGTTTCCATGCCCTTGTCGCGGTAGTTGATCGCGCGCAGCAGCATCGGCAGATTGGCGCCCGCCAGCCCCTCGATCTTGCCGGCATCGAGCAGTTTGGCGGCCAGGTTGGAAGGGGTGGCGCCATAGATGTCCGTCATCACCAGCACGCCTTCGCCGGTATCGACCAGCCTGAGCAACTGCCGCGCCAGCGGCAGCAGATTCTTCGGGTCGTCGCCTGCCGCCACGCCCAGTTGCAGCAACTGCTCCGGCCGCTTGTTGAGGACGTGGCAGGCGCACTGGATCAGAGATTCGCCGAAAGTATCGTGGGTGATGAGCAGCAAGCCGATCATGGTGCGGGAATTATGGCATGCTTGTGGCGAATCGCCCCGTCCCCTGTAGGTACCCTGCGAACTCGCGCTGGCAGCTCGCCGGATCTATCGTTACCTTGCGTATTGCTAAAAAACCGAACTTGGTGTAGGGCTAGGTGATGTTTGATGGCTCAATAAGTGGTTCGTGTAATTCAGACACTCCCATGACCCACGCTGACGAAGTTACCGCGCTGGCGCGGGGGGATTGGTGCCGTTATGCCGAGCTCGCCGAGCATGCCCGCAAACTGGGTGCAGCGTTTGCCGAACAGGACCTGCGGACGCTGCTGGTCGATCACACCGCGCTATTCATCGGGCCATCACAGCCGAAAGCCATGCCTTATGCCTCGTTCTGGCTGGCCGAGGACCAGTCAAAACGGCACGAGGCGACGATGGCTGCGACTGACTTCTACGCCCAGGGCGGATTCGAAGTCAGTGACGACCTCCAGGAATTGCCGGACCATGTGGCAGTCGTGCTGGAGTTCCTGTATGCGCTCATCTTCGCTGTGAATCAGGCCTGCGACAGCAATGAGGCAGAAGCATTACCGCAGGCGGCTGACTTGTACCGCCGCTTCCTGAGCGAGCATCTTGGGAAGTGGATAGGTGATTTCGCCAATGCTGTCAGGTCAAGTGCCGAAACGAAGTTTTACCGAGTGCTTGCCGACCTGACTGAGCGATTTATCCAGCTTGAGGTCAAGCGAGCAACATAAATCATATCCTGCCAATAATTGGCAGGATATGATTGAGCCTTCGCCTATTGCCTCCAGAGAAAACTCGGCATGTCTCGTGCCCAACGCCTGCTTGATTTGATCCAAATTTTGCGCGGCCACCGGTTTCCAGTCACGGGTGCACAATTGGCCACAGAGCTTGGTATTAGTCTTCGCACGCTCTACCGTGACATAGGAACATTGCAGGAGCAAGGTGCAAGTATCGAGGGAGAGCCAGGGCTGGGTTACATTTTGCGTCCCGGTTTCATGCTTCCTCCTCTCATGTTTTCGGAGGACGAAATCGAGGCCCTTGTACTGGGATCGCGCTGGGTGTCAGATCGTGGCGATGTTCGGCTTGGTTTAGCGGCCAGAAATGCACTTACAAAAATTGCTGCCGTATTGCCGGAGGATCTTCGCAACTCATTGGACACATCTGCGCTGCTGGTTGGCCCCGGCATCAACATCAAAACCGGAGATACAGAACTGCCTCAAATTCGTCAGGCAATCCGGACGGAGCGCAAACTGGAAATTCAATACCGCGATCTCAAAGGGTCAGAATCACTCCGAAAGATATGGCCCTTTGCGCTCGGGTATTTTGATCATGTCCGCGTTCTGGTGGCATGGTGCGAGTTGCGTCAGGGATTTCGGCATTTCCGCACGGATCGGATCGTCTCTTTGAAAACGGTGGATCAGCGCTATCCGCGTCGGCGCCAGGTATTGTTGAAACTATGGCGCGAAATCGAAGGCATCCCGCCACAGTAACAATTGACTACTGACATAAATTGACAGTGGTTCAACTTAGCATTGATTGCGTCGGCCACGTGCGCCGACTTAATCATCAACTAATGCGGAGTATCCACATGACAGACCCTAATTTCATTATTTTGTACGTAGATAGCCCGGCGATCAGCGCCCAGTTCTATGCCGACCTGTTGGGGAAGCAACCAATAGAGGCATCGCCAACCTTTGCCATGTTCGATATTGCGTCGGGCGTAATGTTGGGTTTGTGGTCAAGGCATACCGTTGAACCAGTAGCGACAGCAAGCGTTGGCGGTGGCGAATTGGCCTTCTCGGTTGCCGATAACGATAGTGTCAATTCGATGTACTCCGATTGGTGTAATCGGCGACTGGCTATTGCACAAACACCATCTCAAATGGACTTCGGCTATACGTTTGTGGCTCTTGATCCAGACGGCCATCGTCTGCGTGTTTTTGCACCGCTCCAACACTGATTAACATCAGACCACGCCCGCACCATGCGCCTGCTGGTCGGCGTGGTAGCTCGAACGGACCAGTGGGGCGCTGGCGCAATGGGTGAAGCCCATCTTGTCCGCCTCGGCGGCCAACATTTTGAAGACATCAGGACGGACGTACCGGGTCACTGGCAGGTGATGGCCGGAGGGTGCAAGGTACTGGCCGATGGTGAGCATTTCCACCTCGTGGGCGCGCAGGTCGCGCATGACTTCCAGAATCTCGTCGTCGGTTTCGCCGATGCCGACCATCAGGCCCGACTTGGTGGGAATGTCGGGTTTGCGCTGCCGGAAATCCTGTAGCAGTTTCAGCGAGTGCGCATAGTCGGCGCCGGGGCGGGCCTGCTTGTAGAGGCGTGACACGGTTTCGAGGTTGTGGTTCATCACGTCCGGTGGATCGGCGGCGAGGATATCGAGCGCGACCTCCAGCCGGCCGCGAAAGTCGGGCACCAGGATTTCGATCGTCGTGGCGGGAGAGGCGACACGAATCGCACGAATGCAGACGGCGAAATGCTGCGCCCCGCCGTCGCGCAGGTCATCGCGGTCGACGCTGGTGATCACGACATATTTCAACTTCATCGCCGCGATGGTGGTGGCGAGCTTGCCCGGCTCTTCGGGGTCGGGCGGCAGCGGCACGCCGTGGCCGACGTCGCAGAACGGGCAGCGACGCGTGCATAAGTCGCCGAGAATCATGAAGGTGGCCGTGCCCTTGCCGAAACATTCGCCGATATTGGGGCAGGTCGCTTCTTCACAAACAGTGTGCAGGCCATGTTCGCGCAGGATGCTTTTCACCTCGCCGAAGCGCGCCGCCGAGTTACCGGCCTTGACGCGAATCCACTCGGGCTTCTTCAGCGGCACGGCTGGCACCACTTTGATCGGGATTCTGGCCGTCTTGGCTTCGCCCTTCTGTTTCTCGCTCATAGCTTGTCCTGTAATTGAGCGACGAGTTTAGCGCCAACTGTTTCCATGTCTGCGGCAGGGCCGAAGTGCGACAACTGCGTGACCGCCATGCCGGCGTAGCCGCAGGGGTTGATGGCGGCGAAGGGCGCGAGGTCCATCGCCACGTTGAGCGACAGGCCGTGGTAACTGTGACCATTCTTCACTTTGAGACCTAACGCGGCGATCTTCGCCCCGCCGACATAGACGCCCGGCGCGCCCGCCAGCCGCTCGGCCGCCACGCCGAAGCCGGCCAGCAGGTCGATGACGGACTGCTCCATGCGATTGACCAGCGCCTTGATGCCCAGCCCACGGCGCTTGAGGTCGAGCAGCAGGTAGCAGACAAGCTGACCGGGCCCGTGGTAGGTGATCTGGCCGCCGCGGTCGATCTTGACGACGGGGATGCCGATGTCGGAGAGCAGGTGTTCCGGTTTGCCGGCAAGGCCTTGGGTGAACACCGGCGGATGCTCGCACAACCACAGTTCGTCGGGCGTCTCCATGGTGCGCTGCGCCGTGAAGGCCTGCATCGCGCGCCAAGTCGGTTCGTACTCTACCCGGCCGAGTTGCCGGATCACAAAACGATCTTCACCCACGGATGCGCGGTCAGTTCGCGGTAGAGGGCGTCGAGCTGCGGCTTCGACGTGGCGCGGAGGGTACACGTGAGCGACAGGTAGTTGCCGGCCTTCGAGGGACGTATCCCAACCCCGGTCGCATCGAAGTCCGGCGCATGTTTCAGCACCACTTCAACGACGGCCTGGGCGAAGCCGTCTCGTGTCGCACCCATGATCTTGAGCGGAAAGTCGCAGGGAAATTCAAGCAGGGTTTCCTTAGCCACGCATCACCGTTCTTTTGAAGTCCTGGTACCAGCCGTACATCTGTTGGAACAGCGGGCCGGGCCTGCCTGCCGTCCTGCCAGCGCCGACATTTTTCCCGTCGAGGGTGACGATTGGCAGCACTTCCTTGGTGGAGGAAGTCATCCACAGTTCGTCGGCGGCACGGACCTCGGCATCGCCGATGTCGCATACTTCGGTCGGCAGGCTATTTGTGGCGGCCAGTTCGAGCACCACATCGTAGGTGATGCCGCTAAGCATCAGGTGATTCTTCTGCGGCGCGAGCAGTACGCCGTTTTTTACGACGAAGATGTTCGACGCTGCACCCTCGGACAGGATGCCGTCGCGGAACAGGATCGTCTCGGCGCAGCCGGCCTCCAGCGCCATCTGGCGCAACAGGCAGTTGGCCAGCAACGAAGTTGCCTTGACGTGGCAGCGCAACCAGCGGATATCGGCAGTGGAAATTGCGGCAATCCCCTGTTTCCGCTGCTCGTCCGGGGGCGTGTGCAATTTCTCGGCGAGGCCGAACACCGTGGGCTTGACCGTGGCGGGAAAGGCATGGTTGCGCTGGGCCATCGGGCCGCGCGTGACCTGTAGCAGCACCGACTGGTCATCCCATTCCGCTTGCGCGACCAGATGCGCGACAACATTACGCCATTCATCGACCGAAAGCGGGTTGACCAGGCGGATCGCAGCAAGGCTCTGTTGCAGGCGCCGCAGGTGTTCGTCCAGCCGGAACGGGCGGCGCGAATACACGGGGATGACCTCATACACGCCATCGCCGAACAGGAAGCCCCGGTCCATCGGCGAGATGCTCGCCTCGGCCAGCGGCAGGAATGCACCATCAAGGTAACAGAGTGTCATTGCAGCCAAAGCCTGAGCGCTCCCCAGGTGCGACCGATCAGGCCGGCCACCGGTACGTCCGTCAGGGCAACCAACGGATGATCGCCATAAGGCTTGCCATCCACGCTCAAACGCAGCGTGGCGACCGTGTCACCCTGTTTTACCGGTGCGATCAGGGGCTGGCGACTGGTCACCTCGACCTTGATGCGGTCCGGGCTGGTCGCCACGCCTCTGGGCAGCGACAGCACGAAATCCTGAGTGAAACCGGCACCGACCGACTCCTGCTGGCCCTTGTATATCTTCAGTTTGGTCAGCGGCTGCCCCTTGTCGTAGAGCTTGACGGCATCGAAGGCGCGGGCGCCGTAGTGCAGCAGGGCCTGCGTTTCCTGAACCCGCGCCTGGTCGGAGGCGGTTCCCACCACGACAGCCGTCAGCCGTCGCGCACCGTCATGGCGCGAGGCGATCAGGCAGTAACCGGCGGACTCGGTATGGCCGGTCTTGACGCCGTCGATGGCGGCATCGCTCCATAGCAGGCGGTTGCGGTTGGGTTGCTTGATCTTGTTATAGGTGTATTCCCTGACCGCATACAGCTTGTAATCCTCGGGGAAGTCGCGGATCAGCGCCGTCGTCAGGCGGGCCAGATCGATCACCGTGGACATGTGGGCCGGATCGGGCAGGCCCGTGGCATTGACGAAGTGGGTATCGGTCAGGCCAAGGCGCTTCGCCTCGGCATTCATCAGGTTGGTGAAGGCGTCTTCGCTGCCCGCAACCGCCTCGGCCAGGGCGATGCTGGCATCGTTACCGGACTGGATGACCATGCCGTGCAGCAACTCTTCGACGGTCACCGGGATTTTCGGGTCGATGAACATCCGCGAACCGAGGGTCTTGCGGGCCAACTCGGAAACCGGCACCACCTGATCGCGCTTCAGCTTGCCGTCGCGCAGCGCCGCATAGACGACATAGGATGTCATGATCTTGGTCAGCGAGGCCGGCTCGACCTTCTGGTCAGGGTTTTGCGCGGCCAGCAGCTGGCCGGTGCCGTGATCGATCAACGCCCAGGCACGGGCGGCCAGCGCCGGCGACGGCTCGATCACCTGAGCGGTGGCGTTGAAACAGATAAAAGCGAGCAGAACAGCGAGGAGACGCATTGGAGAAACCGTTTGGGGGAATGCTGAAAATTATAACGCGCCCATCCCGGGCACTTTTTTGCCTTACTTGACCAGCACCGTCGGCAACTCGAAAGCCTGCCGCAACTGCTCGGCGACCTGCCGCGCCTCGCTGGCATCGGCCCACGGGCCGAGTTGCAGGCGGTGCAGGTTGCCGCTGCTGCGGATCAGCAGCTTGTCGCCCAGATCGCCCAGATCGCGGGCGAGCCTGGCCTTCATCGACTCGGCATTGTCACGGCTGCCGAAGGCACCCAGTTGCAGGTAGTGGCCACCATTGACGCCTTTTTCCTCGACATCCCGCAATACCGACGGCGCTTCCACAACCGGCAGTGGCGCCGGCTCGGGGGCAGTGGCCACCATCGGCGGGCTACCTGGCAGAACGCTTTCGACCACCACCTCGCCACTGCCGTTGTCGACGATGCCGAGCTTCCAGGCCGCCGCGTACGACAGATCGATGACGCGCTCGTGCAGGAAGGGGCCGCGATCGTTGATGCGCACGACCACCGACTTGCCGGTTTCCGTGCGGGTAACGCGCACGTAGGACGGGATCGGCAGGGTCGGATGCGCCGCCGTCATGCCGAACATGTCGTAGGGCTCGCCGCTGGAAGTCTTCTGGCCGTGGTAGCGGCGGCCATACCAGCTGGCGATGCCGCGTTGGCGGTAAGGCATGCGCGCCGACAGTGGCACGTAGTCGCGGCCGAGAACCGAATAGGGGCGGTTGGCAAAACGGTGCAGTGGCTCGGTTCGCGGTTCTGCATCTGGGATGCTGGCCAGATCGACCAGGATGGTATCGAGCGGACCGTCGTCAAGATAAAACCCGCCACTGCGCCGTCCCGCTGGCGCCGACTTTTTTTCCGGACTCGCGGCCACGGCATCCCCCGTATCCGCCACCGGCTTGGCCGGCTGCCCGCCACAAGCGACGAGGATGAAGGGGGCGATCAAAAGGAGTTTCTTCATTTTTGCAGCAGCATCCGGTTCTTGTGGATCGACATCAATATCCCGATGCCGAGGCAGAGCGTTACCAGTGCCGTGCCGCCATAGCTGATAAAGGGCAAGGGCACGCCAACCACCGGCAGGATGCCGGACACCATGCCCATGTTAACGAAGGCATAGGTGAAGAAAATCAGCGTGACGGCGCCGGCCAGCAGGCGGGTGAACGGCGTGGCAGCATTCAGCGCGATCTGTAGCCCGCGGCCGACCAGTAGGGAATAGAGCAGCAGCAGCACGAGATTGCCGAGCAGGCCGAACTCCTCGGAATACACCGCGAAGATGAAATCGGTATGGCGCTCGGGGATGAATTCAAGCTGCGCCTGCGTCCCCTGTCCCCAGCCTTTGCCGAGAATGCCGCCGGAACCGATCGCGATGGTGGACTGGATGATGTGGAAGCCTTTGCCGAGCGGATCCTTCTCCGGATCGAGCAGTGTCAGGATGCGCTGGCGCTGGTAGTCGTGCAGCAGCCCCCAGGCCAGGGGAGCCGCCGCCCCGGCAGCAGCGGCCAGGCCGAAGATCACTTTCCAGGGCAGGCCGGCCAGGAAAATCACATAGAAACCGGCCGCCAGCACCAGGATCGCCGTACCCAGATCGGGCTGGCGGGCAATCAGCGCCACCGGTACCAGCAACAACAAGGCCGCGAAAGCATATTCGCGCATCCGCAGCAGCGACTCGTGCTTCTGGAAATACCAGGCCAGCATCAGCGGCATGGCGATCTTCATCAGTTCGGATGGCTGGACTCGCATGAAGCCCAGATTCAGCCAGCGGCGCGCACCCTTGGAAATATCGCCGAACAGGGCCACGGCCACCAGCAGCAGGACACCGAGCACATAGATCGGCAAGGCCAGGTGCATCAGTCGTTGCGGCGGGATTTGCGCGACGATGCGCATGATAGCGAGGGCGACCGCCAGATTGATGAGTTGCGCCGTCATGCGTTCAGGCGAGGCGCTGCCCATGGCAATCAGCGCCACCAATAGCAGCAGCCCAGTGAATGCCATCAGCGGGCCGTCGATGGGGGCGACGAGTTTTTGCCAGAGGCTGCGCAGCATCATTCTTCGTCCGCCTCCTTCGCCGCTTCATCGGTGGGTGCGGCCCCCTGGGGAAACTTGCCAAGCAGGTAGTAATCGATGATCTGGCGGGCAATCGGCGCGGCGGCCTGCGCGCCGAAACCGCCGTTTTCGACCAGTACCGCGAGGGCGATCCTGGGGTCATCGGCCGGTGCGAAAGCGATGAACAGGGCGTGATCGCGCAGTTCCTGCTTGAGCGCGTGCGCCTTGTAATCGGCCCCTTTCAGCGAGAACACCTGTGCTGTCCCTGTCTTGCCGGCCGACACATACTCGGCGCCGGCAAAAGCACGGGCGCCAGTGCCCTCCTTGTTGACGCCGACCATGGCGTGCTTGATGACGTCGATGTGCGCCTGCTTCAGCAGCAGTGACTTGAGCGGTTCCGGCTCGATCAGCCTCTGGCCACCCGTCCGGGTATCGGTGATGTGCTTCACGAGGTGGGGCCGGAACATCACCCCATTGTTGGCGAGCGTCGCGGTCGCCTGCGCCAGCTGGATCGGCGTGTAGGCGTTGTAGCCCTGGCCGATGCCGATGCTGATGGTTTCGCCGGCGTACCACTTCTGTTGTTCGGGTTTCTTGAAGCGCTTCTTCTTCCAGGCCGGCGAGGGCAACGTGCCTTCCGATTCGCCATCGATGTCGATGCCGGTGCGGCTGCCGAAGCCGAGGCTGCCCATGAAGCTGGCGATATTGTCGATGCCCATGTCGTTGGCCAGCAGGTAGTAATAGGTATCGCAGGACTCGACAATCGACTTGTACATATCCACCATGCCGTGGCCACCCTTCTTGTCGTCGCGGAAGGTATGGTCGCCGAAGTTGAAGAAACCCGGATCTGAAATCGCCTGTTCAGGTCGCCGCTTGCCGAGCGTCAGTGCACCCAGTGCCATGAAGGGCTTGAAGGTCGACCCTGGCGGATAGGCGCCGTTCAAGGCGCGATTCACCATCGGTTTCTGCGGCGACTCGTTGAGTGCCTGCCAGTCAATCGTGGTGATGCCGTCGACAAACTGGTTGGGGTCGTAATTGGGCACCGACACCAGCGCGAGAATACCGCCGGTGGACGGTTCGATCGCTACCAGCGCCCCCTTGCGATCGCCGAAGGCTTCTTCGGCGATCGATTGCAGCTTGCTGTCCAGCGTCAGCGTCAGGTTGTTGCCGGGAATCGGCGCAGTGCGCGCCAGAGTGCGTACCGGTCGGCCACCGGCATCGACCTCGACCTGCTCGAAACCGCTCTTGCCATGCAATTCGAACTCGTAATGCTGTTCGAGGCCGGTCTTGCCGAAGTGGTCGGTACCGCGATAGTTGGCTTCGGCTTCGATTTCCTCGATACGTCCTATGTCACGCTCGGTGATGCGACCGATGTAGCCGAGCACATGGGAAGCGAAGGCGCCGCGCGGATATTGCCGGAACAGACGCGCCTTGATCTCGACGCCGGGAAAACGGAAGCGCCGCGCGATGAATTTCGCCACCTCGGCATCGGTCAACCGGGTGCGGATCGGCAGCGAATCGAAGCGCTTGCTTTCCTCCATCAACTTCTTGAAGCGACGGCGATCCTTGGTCTCGATGTCGATGAACTCGGCCAGGCCGTCGATGGTCGCTTCAACATCGTTCACCTGGTTGGGCGTGATTTCGAGCGTATAGGCCGAGTAGTTGCGCGCGAGAATTTCGCCGTTGCGATCGACGATCAGGCCGCGATTCGGCGTGATCGGCACCAGCGAGATGCGGTTCTCCTCC
The DNA here is from genome assembly GCA_013426785.1 of Rhodocyclaceae bacterium. Classification (GTDB taxonomy): domain Bacteria; phylum Pseudomonadota; class Gammaproteobacteria; order Burkholderiales; family Rhodocyclaceae; genus Sulfuricystis. The sequence goes on from JACDZI010000002.1 coordinate 41,152, forward strand.
GCCCGCGTCCGGTAATAATCATGCTGGATGATTTGCAGCCAGACGAAACGCGCGAACAGCAACAGGAAGCAGACCAGCACCAACCCCCCGACGATGGTCACGCGACGGCTGAATTGTTCCAGCCCTTCCTGCGGGTTTTTAAACTCCATCAGATTGGTCGGTTTTCGTCATGCTCGATCGGCCGGTACTGCGGCAGCAGCAGCACATAATTGAGCGGGTACCAGAGCAGGACGGCACTGAAACTGGAGAGGAAATACAGCACGCCGGGAAACTCTGCGCCCGTGGTCATGCGGATCAGCAACATGACTAGTTGCGTTCCCAGCAACAATGGCAGGACGTGAAGCGCCTGCTGTGCGATCGGAAACCACAGGATGCGACGCGACAGGCCGCCGGCCGCAAAGGCAAGTAACACATAGGCTAGGGCATGCTGGCCCATCACGCTGGCGTTGGCCACATCCATGCACAGGCCGAACATGAAACCCGCACCCATGCCGATCCGCAGTGGTTGATGGATGCTCCAGAACAGCAGCACCAGCGCCACCCAGTCGGGAATGCCGGGCAGGCGACCGAGCGGAATCAGGTTGAGGACCAGTGCGATCGTCAGCGACAGGTAGATGAACCAGCTACGGGCTGGAAGCAGGATGCGACGAGAGGAATGTGTCGGTTGGATCATGGCTTGGGTCTCGCGACGGCACGCCCCTTGGCGGGCTTTTTGATTTCCTCTTTCGGTTCCTCCGGCGGTGGCGGCGGTTCGAGCTTGCCGAGCACCAGTACCTGACCATGGCGCTCGACCCCCGCCAGCGGCTCGCATTCGAAGCGGGCGAAGGAGAAGGAGTTGTCGCGGTCGATGGTGGTCACCTTCGCTACCGGCAGGCCGGGCAGGTAGATACCGTCGAGTCCCGAAGTCACCAGCGTATCGCCTGGCTGCACGTCAGCATTGGCGGGCAGGAACTTCAGTTCCATCGCCCCGCTGCCGGCGCCGGCCAGCACCGCCCGCAGGCCGCTGCGCGCCACCAGTACCGGGATCGCCTGGTTCTTGTCGGTCAGCAGGGTGACTTCGCTGCTCATCGGGAACACGCGAGTGACCTGCCCGATCACACCCAGATCGTCAATGACGGCCTGGCCGTTATCGATGCCGTGCGTCAGGCCGCGGTCGATGATGATGCGGCGCGCATACGGATCGCGCGCGTGGTAGAGGATTTCGGCAGCTTTGGCCGGGGCGTCGAGTCGTTCCTGCATTTCCAGCAGCGCGCGCAGGTGGCGGTTTTCATTGTCTAGGTGCGTCTGGCGCAGCAACTGGTTGGCCTGGGCAAGTTGCCTCTCGCGCAATTCGGCGTTCTCGCGCTGCAGGTTGGCGACATCGGAAAAATAGTTGCCGGCCTCGCCCGCACCTTCGACCGGCAACATGACCGCCTTTTGTAGCGGCCAGAGCGCCGACGCGACCAACAGGCGCGCTGGTTCCAGCATGCGAAAGCGCAGGTCCGCCACCAGAAACACCAGCGACAAGGCGATGAAGAAGCTCAGCTTGGCGAGCGGCGCCAGTCCCCGCTTGAAAAACGGTGGCGGCGTATGACCGGCGACGGACATCAAGGCTGCATCACTCCCCCGGAATGCGATCAGGTCGCACACAGTCGGATAACTGGTGCGCCACCTTGCAGACTAACGGGGCATCGACTTATTCGTTGGCGAAAATACTGCCGAGTTTGTCCATCTTTTCGAGCGCGAGGCCCGAACCGCGAACAACGCAGGTCAGCGGATCGTCGGCGACGATCACCGGCAAGCCGGTTTCTTCCATCAGCAGGCGGTCGAGGTCGCGCAGCAACGCGCCACCACCCGTCAGCACCATGCCCTTTTCGGCAATATCGGCACCGAGTTCGGGGGGGGTATGTTCGAGGGCGATTTTCACCGCACCGACGATCTGGTTGAGCGGATCGGACAGTGCTTCGAGAATCTCGTTCGAGCTGATGGTGAAGCTGCGCGGAATGCCCTCCGCCAGGTTGCGGCCTTTGACTTCCATCTCCTTAACTTCGGAGCCGGGAAAGGCCGAGCCGATGTTCTTCTTGATCGATTCCGCAGTGGTCTCGCCGATCAGCATGCCGTAATTACGGCGGATGTAGTTGATGATCGCGTCGTCGAACTTGTCGCCGCCGACGCGCACCGAGCCGGCATAGACCATGCCGCCGAGGGAAATCACACCTACTTCGGTGGTGCCGCCGCCGATGTCGACCACCATCGAACCGGTGGCGTCGGAGACCGGCAGGCCGGAGCCGATCGCGGCAGCCATCGGTTCCTCAATCAAGTAGACCTGCGAGGCACCGGCGCCGAGGGCCGACTCGCGGATGGCGCGCCGCTCGACCTGGGTGGAGCCGCAAGGCACGCAGATGATGATGCGCGGGCTGGGCGACAGCAGGCGCGAGTCGTGCACCTTCTTGATGAACTGCTTGAGCATCTGCTCGGTCACGGTGAAGTCGGCAATTACGCCATCCTTCATCGGGCGGATGGCGGTGATGTTGCCGGGCGTCTTGCCGAGCATCTGCTTGGCCGCCGTACCGACCGCCTGGATGGTCTTCTTGGCGTTGGGACCGCCTTCGGTACGGATGGCGACGACGGAGGGTTCGTCCAGCACGATACCCTTGCCGCGCACGTAGATCAACGTGTTGGCGGTACCGAGGTCAATGGCCAGGTCGTTGGAAAAATAGGAGCGGAAAAAGGCGAACATCGGAATCCTGAATAAGCAAAAGGCAGCGTCGCGGATGTTGCCGACACTGCCGTTGAAGATGACCCTTATGATACCCTAATGCGCTGCGTGAATTAAATGCTGCAATAAGCTCCTGAAACTGCCCTTTACCCGCTCCCTTAGCCCGGTCATTCCCGAAAAATCATGTCCTTGAGCCTGGACGATGTCAGCCGCATCGCGCGCCTGGCACGCATCGAAATCTCCCCCGCCGAAACCGAACAGACCCGCATGCAGCTGAATGGCATCCTCGCCTTCGTCGAGCAGCTGCAGGCGGTCAACACCGAGGGTATCGCACCAATGGCGCATGCCGTCGACGTGGTGCAGCGCCTGCGCCGTGATGCCGTCACCGAAGCCGACCGCCGCGACGCCTTCCAGGCCATCGCGCCTGAAGCCGAAGCGGGGTTGTACCTGGTACCGAAGGTGATCGAATGATCAATTCTTCCCTGAAAGAGCTCGCCACCGCACTGGCAACTAGGAAGATTTCCAGCGTCGAACTGACCACGCTGTTCCTCGACCGTATCGAGCGATACAACCCGGCACTCAATGCTTTTGTGACCATTGATCGCGATAAAGCGCTCGCCGCAGCCCATGCGGCCGATAAAAATTTCGGCGCTGGCGGGACGGCGGCATTGACCGGCATCCCCCTGGCCCACAAGGATATTTTCTGTACCGAGGGTTGGCGGACCACCTGCGGCTCGAAGATTCTCGACAATTTCGTGTCGCCCTACGATGCCACGGTGGTCGAGAAATTCAAGGCGGCTGGCATGGTGCTGGTGGGCAAGTGCAACATGGACGAGTTCGCCATGGGCTCTTCCAACGAGTCCTCGTACTTCGGCCCGGTGAAGAACCCCTGGGACCTGGAACGCGTGCCGGGCGGTTCCTCGGGCGGTTCGGCGGCGGCGATTGCCGCGCGACTGCTGCCCGCCGCCACCGGCACCGATACGGGCGGCTCGATCCGCCAGCCTGCCGCACTGTGCGGCCTGACCGGCCTCAAGCCCACCTACGGTGTGGTGTCCCGCTATGGCATGATCGCCTTCGCCTCGTCGCTGGACCAGGGCGGGCCGCTGGCGAAGTCGGCTGAGGACTGCGCGCTAATGCTCAATGCCATGGCCGGCTTCGACCCGCGCGACTCAACCTCGCTGGAGCGGCCCACGGAGGATTACACCCGCGACCTCGATAAACCACTCGCTGGGTTGCGGATCGGATTGCCACGCGAGTTTTTTGCCGCCGGCATGGACGACGGCGTGCGCGCTGCGGTCGAGGCAGCGCTTGACGAATACCGCAAGCTTGGCGCGACCACCGTCGAAGTCGATCTGCCCAATTCTGGTCTGTCGGTGCCGGCCTACTACGTCATTGCGCCGGCCGAGGCCAGTTCCAATCTGTCGCGCTTCGACGGCGTGCGCTATGGGCATCGCGCCGCCGACTATGCCGATCTGAACGACATGTATGCCAGGAGCCGTGCCGAGGGCTTTGGTGCCGAAGTCAAGCGCCGCATCCTGATCGGCACCTACGTACTCTCGCACGGCTACTACGACGCCTACTACCTCAAGGCGCAGAAGATCCGCCGTCTCATCGCGGCCGACTTTTCTGCGGCCTTCCGGGAATGTGACGTGATCATGGGCCCGACGGCCCCCTCGGTAGCCTTCAGGTTCGGGGAAAAGGCGGCCGACCCTGTGCAGATGTATCTCTCCGACATCTACACCATCGCCGTCAACCTCGCCGGCCTGCCGGGCATGTCGATTCCCTGCGGCTTCGACCAAAATCTGCCGGTCGGCATGCAATTGATCGGGCCGTGGTTCGGCGAAGCCCGCATGCTGAATGCCGCCCATCGCTACCAGCAGGCGACCGACTGGCACGTGCGCGTGCCGGCGGCTTTTGCCGCATGATGCGCCTGCGACGCGCGCTTGCGCTGCTATCGGTGGCATGGCTGGCAGCCTGTGCCGCGCCCGAACCGCCGCCGACGATCAGCACCAGCGTCCCGGAACGCAGTCCCGACGCCAAACCTGCGCTTCGCAACGATACGCTCAAGCATCTCGCCAACCGCCAGCTCAAGCCAATCGACACCCGGCCACTGAACGCCAAAGCCGGCTGCAGTTTCCGCGACCCGGACGGCTATCGCGGCAAGCTGAGACTCGATGTCAAGGAGTCGAACGTCAGGCGTTTCGAGGCAAACGTCAGCGTGCCGAAGCAGGGCGATTGCAGTTTCAAATTGCAGGACTTCCAGCAGACGGCATCCGCGCCGATCGTTTTGCTGGTAGCCAAACACAGTGGATGCAAGGTCAATCTGTGGGAGCAGGGCGACCAGGTCACCGTGGCCTTCCGCGACTGCCGTGCCGAGTGCAGCGGCAGCTCGGTCGACTATCTCTGGCCCATTCTGGTCGATAACCGGAAGGGCAGTTGTTCATAAAGGGTGATGTATGAGTCAGCGGGAAGCTCAGTGGGAAGTCGTGATCGGGCTGGAAACCCATGCCCAGTTGCAGACAAAATCCAAGATATTTTCTGGGGCGAGCATCGCCTTCGGCGCCGAACCCAACCGCCAGGCCTGCGCGGTGGATATCGCCCTGCCTGGCGTGCTGCCGGTGCTCAACCGCGATACCGTCGTCTGTGCCATCAAGTTCGGCCTTGCCGTCGGCGCCCGGATCGCCGAGCGCTCCATTTTCGCGCGCAAGAACTACTTCTACCCCGACCTGCCCAAGGGCTACCAGATCAGCCAGTTCGAGTTGCCTGTCGTCTCGGGTGGCGGGCTGGCTATCCATGTGGGTGATCAGGAAAAGTTCGTGCACCTGACCCGCGCACACCTTGAAGAGGATGCCGGCAAGTCGCTGCATGAGGATTTTCATGGCAAGACCGGCATCGATTTGAACCGGGCCGGCACGCCGTTGCTGGAAATTGTCACTGAACCCGACATGCGTTCCAGCGCGGAAGCCGTCGCCTACGCCAAGGCGTTGCACAGTCTGGTCACCTGGATCGGCATTTGCGACGGCAACATGCAGGAAGGCAGTTTCCGCTGCGATGCCAACGTCTCGGTGCGCCGCCCCGGCGCGCCACTCGGCACGCGTCGCGAGATCAAGAACCTCAACTCCTTCCGTTTCCTGCAACAGGCCATCGACTACGAAATCCAGTGGCAGATCAACGAGATCGAAGAGGGCCGCGCCATCCACCAGGCCACCGTGCTGTTCGATCCCGATACCGGTGCGACGCGCGCCATGCGCAGCAAGGAAGACGCCCACGACTACCGCTACTTTCCCGACCCCGACCTGCTGCCGCTGGAGATCAAGCCAGAGTGGATCGCCGAAGTCAGGGCAGGCCTGCCCGAATTGCCGCAGCAGATGCAGGCCCGGTTCGAGGCCGAGCACCGGCTGTCGCCCTACGATGCCGCGACGCTGACTGCCGCCCCCGCAATCGCCACCTTTTTCGAGCACAGCGTCGCGCTCGCATGCGCGAAGAATCTCGCTACGCCCAAGCTGATCGCGAACTGGATCGCCGGCCGACTAACGGCCAAGCTCAACGAATCGGGACAGGACATCGCGAGTTCTCCGCTCACGCCCGAGATGCTGGTCGGCCTAATCGAGTGCGTTGCCAACGGGACGATCTCGAACAAGATCGCCAAGGAGGTTTTCGAGGTGCTATGGAATGGCGAGGGCCAGGATGCCGATGCGATCATCAAGGCGCGCGGGCTGAAGCAGGTCTCCGATGCCTTAGCCATCGAACCGATCATCGACGCGGTACTCGCCGCCAATCCCAAGTCGGTCGAGGAATTCCGCGCCGGCAAGGACAAGGCCTTCAACGCGCTGGTCGGCCAGATCATGAAGGCGACCCAGGGCAAGGCCAACCCGCAGCAGGTGAATGACCTGCTGAAGAAAAAGCTGGCCGGCTAAAAAGTCGGCGCTGGCGGGACGGCGCTACTTCTTACCCGTGATTTCGCTGTAACGCTTCTTGTCGACATCGAAGCGGGATTTGACGGCTTCGATGTCGGCGTCCTTCTGTTGTAAGGCCTTTTGCTGGGCAGCGATCTCGGCCTCGTTGTCCTTGATCTGGCTTTGCAGGTTCGCCGGCAGCACCTTCTTCTGATAGAACTCTTTTTCCTGATTGAGCTTGACCTGCTTATTTTGGGCAGCGTCAAGGCGGTTCTTGGTCTGTTCGGCGTTCTTCTCGATTTCGGCAACGGCCCGGTCGCGTGCCTTGTCGATATCCTGCGGCGAGGTGTAGCTGTCGCGCAGCGCCCGGTCGCGCCGCCCCATCTCCGCGGCTTTCTTCTTTTCCTCGGCGGCAAGCACCCCCTCGGCTTTGCGCGCAGCTTTCTGCTCCGCCGTCAGGGGTGCCCCCACTTCCTTGGCGACCCCGCCCTTGGTAAATTCGGTCTTGGCCCGGCTGAGGCACTGAGAGGGCGGCGGATCGCCACAGGTGCGCTTGCCATCGACCTCACAGCAGGTGATGCGCGCAAAGGCAGGAGCAGCCAGGCCCAGGCCCAGCAGGAAAATGGCAAGGGATTTTCTAGACGACACCGTAGGTCTCCCGATAGCGGCGCACGGCCGCAAGGTTCTGTTCGAGCACCGGCTGGCCGGCGAGATAGTCGATCACGTCCGTAAGCCGTGCCACTGCCACTACCGGCATGCCCAAGGTCATCTCCACTTCCTGCACCGCCGACAAGGTACCCGTACCGCGCTCCTGACGATCGATGGCGATCACGACGCCGGCCGGGATGGCCCCGTTGGCATGGATGATGTCGACCGAATCGCGCACCGAAGTGCCGGCCGAAATCACGTCATCGACGATCAACACACGACCGGTGAGCGGCGCGCCAATCAACGAGCCACCCTCGCCATGATCCTTGGCTTCCTTGCGGTTGAAGGCAAAGGGGAGATTGCAGCCACGCTCCGCCAGTTTGATGGCTATTGCCGCAACCAGGGGGATGCCCTTGTAGGCCGGACCGAACAGCATGTCGAACTTGAGATCGGCAGCCAGAATCGCTGCACCATAGCAGTCGGCCAGCCGCGCCAGTGCTGAACCGTCGTTGAACAGGCCGGCATTGAAGAAATACGGGGAGAGCCGCCCCGCCTTGGTCTTGAATTCGCCGAAGCGCAATACGCCCTGTTCGCAAGCGAAGGCGATGAAGTCCTGACTAAAATCTCTGGCACTCATGGTGAAGGTGATTGTACATGCTGAAAATCGTCACGCTGAATCTCAACGGCATCCGCTCCGCCACCCGCAAAGGCTGGCTTGACTGGCTGGCGACGCAGGATGCAGACATTGTCTGCGTGCAGGAACTCAAGGCGCAGGACGCCGACCTGTCGGCCGAAATGCGCCAGGTGGGGTACCTGACGGGCCACTTCCATTACGCCGAGAAAAAAGGTTACAGTGGCGTCGGCATCTACGTCCGACGCGCCCCCGAACGCGTAATCGCCGGCATCGGAGTCGCCGAGTTCGATGCCGAGGGCCGCTATTTGCGTGCCGACTGGCCAGGGTTGTCGGTCATTTCCCTCTATGTTCCTTCCGGCTCATCCTCGCCCGAACGCCAGGCCGCCAAATTCCGTTTCATGGACGTTTTCTATCCCCACCTCGCCGCACTGCGGGCCGAGGCGAAGCAGACGGACCGTGAAATCGTCATCTGTGCGGACTGGAATATCGCGCCGACGGCAATCGACCTGAAGAACTGGAAATCGAACCAGAAGAATTCCGGCTTTCTGCCCGAGGAACGAGTGTGGATCGAGCGTGTCAAGGCGGAACTGGGCTGGACCGACGCCTATCGGCTGATCCACCCCGATGCGGAGGGGGAAGCCTATACTTGGTGGTCGAACCGCGGCCAGGCGTGGGCGAAAAACGTCGGCTGGCGCATCGACTACCAGCTCGCTACCCCCGGGCTTGCATCGGCGGCGCGACAGGCTATTGTTTACAAGGAACAGCGTTTTTCCGATCATGCTCCGCTGATGGTCGATTACGCTTGGTCAACATGATTCCATCGTCAAGCTGTGCGAAAATGCAATTGCAAGCAACACCCTCAAAAGCAAGGAGACTCAAATGACCACTGCAACCGATGTCAACAAAGACAAACTGATCGCCGACTTCAAGGTTGTTGTCGCCGATGCCGAAGAACTCCTGCGTGCCACGGCCAGCCAGGCCGGGGACAAGGCCACCGACGTGCGTGCCAAGATTCAGGCCCGCCTGGCCGAAGCGAAAGTGCGCATTGCCGATGCCGAAGCCGTTGTTGTCGACAAGGCCAAGCAGGTCGGACATGCCACCGATGACTATGTGCATGACAATCCCTGGCGCTCCGTCGGGATTGCCGCCGGGTTCGGCTTCATCGTCGGCCTGCTGATCGGTCGTCGTTGAACCGCAGTTGACCATTAGTTCGCCCGGACTTCTTGCTTCCTTGCGCGGCTTCGCGACCACTTCGGTCGCGTTGGCGCGTACCCGCCTCGAACTGCTGAAGATTGAGGCACAGGAGGAAGTTGGCCGCATCAGCGGCCTGTTGGTCTGGGCGATTGCGGCGGTACTGCTCGGTGTCGCCGGCCTGATTTTTCTGGCTGTTTTCTTTACGGTTCTGCTGTGGGACAGTCACCGCGTGCTGGCCCTTGGGGTCTTTTCCGCCCTGTTTCTCGGTGCCGCCGGGATCGCCATCGGCATGGCCTTGCGTCTGGCGCGGCAAGGTTCGCAGCTATTCGCCGCCAGCCTGACGGAATTGCGGCGCGATCAGGCCATGCTGACGCAGCAGGATGAACGGGCATGAGCGCGATCGAACTGGCATTGACCAAGCAGCGTCTGTTGCTGGCATCGAACGCCCAGCGTACGGCGCTGGCAAGCCATGCTGACGGGCTCACTCCCTTGTTTGACGCCGCCGACCAGGTTCAGGCCGGTGCGCGCTGGGTCAGGCAGCACCCGGAAATCGTCGTTGGCGCAGGTGCGATCCTGCTGGCTGCGCGGCCGGGCGTGCGTCGTTTCACTTGGCGCTGGGGACGGCGTGCCTTCCTCGCCTGGCGGTTGTGGAGCGATAGCGAACGCTGGTTGAACACGTCCACCAACGCGCCTGCCAACGCCAGCTAGCAGTAACGGGTATGGGGCAGCGCTCTTCGCCGGTTTTCGTTCGCCATGTGCTGGCAGCGCAGGAACGCGAGCGGCACAAGCTTACCGCCGAACTGAGCAAGGTCAAGGGCATGATGCCCTTGCTGATGAAGCATCGCAACGGCGGGCAGTGGTCGGTGGACGAGCGCCACGAACTGATCGAACAACTGCACGCGCTCGCCTACCTTTCGCCCTATCTGGTGTTGCTGGCCATGCCGGGTTCTTTCGTCGCCCTGCCGATGCTGGCCTGGTGGCTGGACCGGCGCCGCCAGCAGCGCGGCCAAGTTACAGTCCTAGACAGACGTATTTGATTTCGAGGTATTCCTCGATCCCGTATTTCGCGCCCTCACGGCCGATACCCGACTGCTTGACCCCACCGAAGGGTGCTACCTCGTTGGCGATCAGCCCGACATTGACGCCGACCATGCCGTATTCCAGCGCCTCGGCCACCCGCCACACCCGCGCCAGGTCACGCGCGTAGAAGTAGCCGGCCAAACCGTATTCCGTGGCATTCGCCAGCGCAATTGCCTCGGCTTCGTCCGCAAACTTGAACAAGGGCGCCACCGGGCCGAAAGTTTCCTCGCGCGCGCAACGCATCGCCGGCGTGACATCAGCCAGCACCGTCGGTTCGAAAAAGGTGCCGCCCAGCGCATGACGCTTGCCGCCCGTGAGCACGCGCGCACCCAGCGCCACGGCATCGGCGACATGGGCCTCGACCTTGGCCAGCGCCTGCGCGTTGATCAGCGGCCCCTGCTGCACACCTGCCGTCTCGCCAGCGCCGACTTTTAAGGTGGCCACCTGAGCAGCGAGCCTGGCAGCGAATTCCTCGTAAATACCGGCCTGCACCAGCAGGCGGTTGGCGCAGACGCAGGTTTGCCCGGCGTTGCGGTATTTCGAGGCCATTGCGCCCGCCACGGCGGCATCGATATCGGCGTCGTCGAAGACGATGAAGGGCGCGTTGCCGCCGAGTTCGAGCGAGATCTTCTTCAGCGTCGGCGCGCACTGCGCCATCAGCAGCCGGCCGACCTCGGTGGAGCCGGTGAACGACAGCTTGCGCACGATGGGGTTGGCGGTCAGCTCGCCGCCAATCAAGGGCGCATTGGCGGCCGAACTGGTCAGCACGTTGAACACTCCGGACGGGAAGCCGGCCCGTTCCGCCAGCACCGTCAGCGCCAGTGCGGTCAGGGGCGTCTGCTCGGCCGGTTTGACAATCACCGGGCAGCCGGCTGCCAGCGCTGGCGCCACCTTGCGGGTGATCATCGCCGCCGGAAAATTCCACGGCGTGATCGCCGCGCAGACGCCGACCGGCTGCTTCAGCACGATCAGACGCTGGTTCGCCACCGTTTGGGGAATCACGTCGCCATAGGTACGCTTTGCCTCCTCGGCAAACCATTCGACGAAACTCGCCGCATAGAGCGCCTCGCCGCGCGCTTCGGCCAGCGGCTTGCCCTGCTCGGAGGTCATTAGCCGCGCCAGATCGTCGGCATGGGCGACGATCAGGTCAAACCAGGTGCGCAGGATCGCGCTGCGCTGCTTGGCCGTCAGTGCCTGCCAGGCCGGCCAGGCGGCATTGGCCGCTTCGATGGCGCGGCGGGTTTCGGCGGCGCCCATGTCAGGCACCTGTGCCAGCATCTCGCCCGTCGCCGGATTGCGGATTGCCACCGTGGCGCCGTTATCGGCACCCATCCAGGCGCCAGCGACATACGCCTGCTGGCGGAAGAGTTGCGGATCGCGTAATTGCATGGCCATGGCTCCTTTGTTTTCCGGTCTGCGAACGAGTCTACCGGAATAGGATTCGCCGATGCGTCTGCCCTCCCTCCTCATTTTGCTGCTACTTGTCGGCTGCGGCCATCTCGGCTTCTGGTCTTCCGCACCGGCCGAGCTACAGTCAGCAAGCTCGCGGCCGACGGACCCGCGCGCGCATGATGTGGTGATCTTCGCGCTCGGGCTGATCGATACCGGCTACCGCTTTGGCGGCAAGAATCCCGAAGCCGGGCTCGATTGCAGCGGAATGGTCAGCCATGTCTATCAACAGGCGGCGGGCATTCCATTGACGGGTTCGGCGGCCGACATCGCCCGCGCCGGTCGGCCCGTGAGTACGAAGGATTTACGGGCCGGCGACCTGGTGTTCTTCAATACGCGCAACCGGCCCTATTCGCACGTCGGCATCTACATCGGCGACGGGCGCTTCATCCACGCCCCCAACAGCAACGGCAAGGTGCGCACCGAGAACCTGACGCGCAGCTGGTTTGCCACGCGCTTCGAGGAAGCGCGCACCTACTTCGACTAGTACGCCGGCACGGCCCGCCAGCCGCCGGGACACTGCCCAACATTGGGGTAGTAGGCACCATAGGCGTCGCAGTAATACCAGACGCCGCGCGGCGGTGCGACGGGAGGTGCCACGTATGCCGGCGCTACTGGAACCATTTGTGGCTGAGAGGCCTGGATCGACCAGAGCACTCCACCCAGCGCCAAGGCGCCCACGCCCCAGGCCAGGCGGTTGTCGAAGTGACGAGGGGGCGGGTGATGGCGCGCGGCTGGGGGTGGCCGATGCCAACCGCGATCATGGCGATAGGAATCGGCAGCGGCGGGTAATGACGTGACCAGCAACAGGCCGGCAAGCAGGGTAAGGGACAGTTTTTTCATGATGACCTCCATGCCGGTAAAAACGCGCCGCCACGCACGCCGCTGACAGCACAGGTGTAAGCGTTTGTGTCGGCATGCCGTCCTGCCAGCGCCGACTTTTTTGTAGGGCATGGTTCAATAGCGCATGGATGCCTTTCTGCCCCTCGCCATCGCCGGCATCGCCCTCGGCTGCGTCTATGCGCTGGTGGCGCTCGGCTTCGCCCTGATCTACCAGGCAACGACCGTGGTGAACTTCGCCCACGGCGAACTGATGATGCTGGGCGGCTTTGTAGGGCTGGCGCTGGTCAGTTCCGGCTGGCCGTGGTGGCTGGCACTGGCCGGGGCGGCACTGGCCTGCGCACTGTTCGGCCTGCTCGCCGAGCGAGTCATCCTGCGACCGCTGACCGGCCAAGTACATATCCCCATCGTGATGACCACCCTCGGGCTGGGCTTCATGCTCAAAGGCGGCATCACCATGCTGCCCGGTGCAGGCGCCGAAACCCATGCCATGCCGACGCCTTTCGCCGGCCAGGTCGCCACTGTCGCCGGCGTGCCGGTGGCTGCCGACCACCTGCTGGTCATCGCCGTCACCGCGCTGGTTGGCGGGCTGCTGTTCGCTTTTTTCAGCTTTGCCACGCCCGGCAAGACGCTGCGCGCCACCGCGCAGAATCCGCTCGGCGCGCGGCTGGTCGGCATCGCGCCGGGCCGCATGCATGGCCTCGCCTGGGCGCTGGGTGCCGGGCTGGCGGCGCTTGCGGGCGTACTGCTGGCCCCCATTACCTTCGTGCATGCCCAGATGGGCCTGATCGGCATCAAGGCCCTGCCGGCCGCCGTGATCGGCGGTTTCGGCAGCATCGGTGGCGCCGTGGCGGGCGGCTTGTTGCTCGGGCTGGTGGAATCCTTCGCCGGCTTCTACGCGCCCGACGGTATTAAGGATGTCGCTGCCTGGCTGCTGGTGCTTGCGGTGCTGCTGTGGCGACCCGCCGGCTTGTTCGGCCAGCAGCAGGAAAATACCTGATGCGCAGGTTCATACCCCTATTGCTCGTGCTGGCCACCGCGCCATTCATATTGCCGACCTGGGGGATCGCGCAACTCGGTTTCGTCGCCACCTACATCGTCGCCGGTACGGGCCTGATGCTGCTGGCGGGCTATGCCGGCCAGTTGTCGCTCTGTCACGCCGCCTTCATCGGCGTGGGCGCCTATACCGAGGCGATCCTGAACACGCAAGGCTGGCCGTTCGTGCTTTCCATGCCAGCCGCCGGGCTGTTCGCGGCGGGCGTTGGACTGCTGGCCGCCTGGCCGGCGCGGCGGCTCTCCGGCATCGCTTTCGCCATTGCCACCCTCAGTTTCGGCTTCATCGTTCAGGAAGTACTCACTCGCTGGGAGGCGCTAACCGGCGGCAATGCCGGGCTGAGCATCCCCGCTCTCGATCCGGCTACCTTGTTCTGGCTGGCCGGGAGTCTGGCGCTGACGGCCCTGTGGCTGCTCGGCCGCGTACTTGATTCCAGTAGCGGCCGCGCCTGGGTCGCCCTGCGCGAGGACAGCACAGCCGCCGCCGTGCTCGGCGCCAGTTCGCCGGCAATGAAAGTACAGGCATTGCTGCTCGCCGCCGCATTGGGCGGGATCGCCGGCGCGCTGTATGCCCATCAGCTCCGCTTCGTCAGCCCCGAACAGTTCGACTGGGTGATGTCGATCGAACTCCTGATGATGCTGGTGATCGGTGGGCTCGGAACGCGCACCGGCATCGTGCTCGGCGCCCTGTTCCTGATCGCCCTGCCGCAGGCGATCGGCCTGCTGCGCGACGCCTGGCCAGCCGCACTGCCCCCGGCCGGGCTTGAACTGTTCGCCTTCGGGCTGGTGCTGGTCCTCAGCCTGCGCTTCGCGCCGGCCGGGCTGGCCGGCTGGCTGCGTTCACTATAATCGGCCACCACTTTCCCGGAGTCCGACAATGCGCCTGCTGTTCCTCTGCCTTGCTTTCCTGTCGCTGGCCACCCGTGCCGGCGGCATCACCCCGACCGAGATTCGGGTCGGCAGCCTGCAGGACCTGTCTGGCCCCATCGCCTCGCTCGGCGTCCATTTTCGCAACGGTACGCAGATGCGCTTCGACGAGGAGAACGCCCGCGGCGGTGTGCATGGCCGGCAACTGAAACTGCTGGTCGAGGACACCGGCTACGACCCGAAGCGGGGCGTGCTCGCCACCGAGAAGCTGCTGGGAGGCCAGGGCATCTTCGCGGCCATCCACAACCTTGGCTCGCCGGTGGTAATGGCGACCATGCCGCGCTTCGTCGAAGCCGGCGTGCTGCACCTGTTTCCCGGCGCGCCGCTGTCGCAGGTTTATGAACCGGTGCATCCGCTCAAGTTCGGCATGAGCCCGTCCTACACGCTGTCAGTACCGCCCGGCGCGCGCCACCTGATCAAGGAAAACGGCTTTAGGCGCGTCGGCATCCTCTATCAGGACGATGACATGGGCCGCGAGGTGCAGCGCGGCATCGAGACGTTGCTGGACGAACTGGGCCTCCAGTGGTGTGAGCAGAGCAGCTACAAGCGCGGCGCCACCGACTTCTCCTCGCAGATCGCCCGCCTCAAGGCGGCCGGCTGCGACTTCGTCGTGCTCGGCACGGTGGTGCGCGAGACCATCGGCGCCTACACCGAGGCGCGGCGCGGCGGCTGGCAGGTACCGATGATGGTCACCGCCTCCGGCTACACCGCGCAGGTGCCGCAGCTCGGTGGCGCGGCGATGGACGGGCTATATGCGGTGGCGCTGGTGCCGCAACCCGAGGCTGAGGGAGCTAACCGCGCCCTCGCCGACTGGATCGTCCGCTACAAGGAAAAATTCCGCACCGAGCCGAACACCTGGGATGTTTACACCTGGGTGGGTACCGACCTGTTCGTGCGCGCCTTGCACGCCGCCGGCCCGCAACCGACGCTGCAGAAGGTTTCCGCCGCGCTGGAGCAATTACGGACGACCCGCGATTTCTTCGGCAGCCAGCCCATCGCCTTCTCTCCTACCAACCACCTCGCGCTGGGCCAGGTACGTGTCGCGCAGATCCGTAACGGCCGCTGGGAAAACGTGACGGATTACCTGCCGATCCGCTAGCCGAAAAAACTCGGCTCCGGCGGGACGGCCTTAAACGCCGTTCTGCTTGAACCAGACCTGGAGGCGACCCCAGCCATCTTCGGCCGCTTCCCTGCGGTAAGTGGGGCGGTAGTCGGCATGGAAGGCATGCGGCGCGTCGGGGTAAACATGGAGTTGCGATTTGCCGCCGCTCTTGGCCAGTGCGGCCTGCATTGCCTCCACATCGTCAAGCGGAATGCCCTGATCCTTGCCGCCGTAGAGTCCCAACACGGCGCCCTTGAGTTCGTCCGCGATATCGAGCGGCCAACGCGGGGTGCGGTCGTTCATCTCGCCATCGATGCGGCCATACCAGGCAACCCCCGCTTTAACCGCCGGATTGTGGCCGGCATACAACCAGGTAATGCGCCCGCCCCAGCAGAAGCCGGTAATGCCCAGCCGGGCCGGATCACCGCCATTGTTCTTCGCCCAATTGGCGCAGGTATCGAGATCGGCCATCACTTCCCGATCGGCTACCTTGGCGATGATGGCGGAGAGGATTTCCTGGATGTTCGTAAGTTTGCGCGGATCGCCGTGGCGGGCGAACAGTTCGGGTGCGATGGCCAGGTAGCCCAGTCTGGCCAGTCGCCGGCAGACATCGGCAATGTATTCATGCACGCCGAAGATTTCCGAAACGACGAGGATGGTCGGCAGATTTTTTCCGCCCTCAGGCTGGGCACGGTACGCCGCCAGTTCGCCGATCTTGACTTCGCCAGCCTGTAGTCCGGAAGACTCGGTCTTGATGGCCGTTTGCGCCATGACCGGTTGCACGGCCAGCGCAAAGCCGGCCCCCAGGGCAGTGACTACAAAGCCGCGCCGTGTCAGGTTCGCGGCAGGCAACAGGCTGTCGAAATCGGGGTTGGCTGTTTTCATGGGTCTCTCCTCATTTTTGGGGTTATTACATCAGGACGATATCGTACTGTTCCTGGGTGCAGCTTGACTCGGCCTGTAGCGAAATCGGCCGACCGATGAAATCGGACAGCATGGCCAGCGCCTGGGATTCCTCGTCGTGAAACAGGTCGATCACCGCCGGAGCCGCCAGCACACGCATTTCGCGGGCCGAGAACTGGCGGGCTTCGCGCAGCAACTCGCGCAAAATCTCATAGGCCACCGTCTGGGTTGTCCTGACCACGCCGCGACCGCCACAGGTGGGGCACGGCGCGCAGAGAATCTGCGCCAACGACTCGCGCGTACGCTTGCGCGTCAGTTCGACCAGGCCAAGCTGGGTAAAGCCGTTCACCGTGATGCGGGTGTGGTCGCGCGCCAGTGCCTTGTTGAGTTCGCCCAGCACGGCTTCCTGGTGCTCGGCGGATTCCATGTCGATGAAGTCGATGATGATGATGCCACCCAGGTTGCGTAGTCGCAGTTGGCGGGCGATGGTCTGAGCCGCTTCGAGGTTGGTCTTGAAGATGGTGTCGTCGAAGTTGCCGCCGAAACGATTCCCGACGTAGGCACCGGTATTGACGTCGATGGTCGTCATGGCTTCGGTCTGGTCGATGATCAGGTAGCCCCCCGACTTGAGGTCGACGCGGCGTGACAGTGCCTTCTGGATTTCGTCCTCAACGGCATAGAGGTCGAAGAGCGGCCGTTCGCCGGTGTAATGCGCCAGCAGTGGTGTGAGCGGCGGCATGTATTCGTGCGCGAAGGCCGAGAGTTTCTGGAAGTTCTCACGTGAATCGACGATGATGCGTGCAGTTTCTGGCCCGGCGAGATCGCGTAGCACACGTTGGGCGAGGGTCAGATCGTGGTGCAGCCTAGCAGGGGCCGACAGGGTCCGGGCGCGGTGGCGGATCTCCTGCCAGAGCCGGCGTAGGTAGGCGATGTCGAGCGCCAGTTCCTCGTCGGCAGCGTTTTCGGCCATGGTACGGACGATGAAGCCCCCCGTTTCGTCGGGCGCCAGCAGCTTCTGGATGCGTTCGCGCAGCAGCTCGCGTTCGGCCTCGTCCTCGATCTTCTGCGAGATGCCGATGTGGCGTTCCTGCGGCAAATAGACCAACAGGCGACCGGCCAGCGAAATCTGCGTCGACAGGCGAGCGCCCTTGGTGCCGATTGGGTCCTTGAGGGCCTGCACCATGAGGGTTTCGCCTTCGGCGATCTGGCGCTCGATCGGCCGCAGACTGCTGTTTTTTTCGCACCAGATGTCGGCGACGTGCAGGAAGGCGGTGCGCTCGAGGCCGACTTCGATGAAGGCCGACTGCATGCCCGGCAACACGCGCACGACGCGCCCGAGGTAAAGGTTGCCGACAATGCCGCGCCCACCGGTGCGCTCGATGTGCAGTTCCTGCACGGCGCCCTGCTGCATGAGGGCGACCCGCGTTTCCTGCGGGGTCAGGTTAATGAGGAATTCCTCATTCATGCCGGATAACCGAATGTGCGCAACAGCAACGCGGTTTCGCACAGCGGCAGGCCGACGATGCCGGAGTGGCTGCCGCGAATTTCCTCGATGAAGATCGCCGCCCGCCCCTGGATGCCGTAAGCGCCAGCCTTGTCGTGCGGCTCGCCGCTGGCGACGTAGGCGCGAATCTCGTCGGCAGACAGGGGCCGGAAACGGACATCGCTCACCGACAAACGCGACTCGCAGCGGTCGCCAGAGGCCATGGCGATGGCGGTCAGGACGCGATGGCCGCGACCGGAGAGCCGCTGCAAGATCGCCGCTGCGTCGACATTATCGACCGGCTTGCCGATGATGGCACCCTCGACGTCGAGCGTGGTGTCGGCCGCCAGCACGGGGCGCGGCGGCAACCGGCGACGGGCCAGCAAGTCGGCGCCGTGGCGCGCCTTGGCGATGGCGACACGCAATACATAGGCTTCGGGCAATTCGCCGGGGTAAACCTCCTCCTTGGTTTCCGCATCGGCACGCGGGCCCGTGCGAAACAGTAGCAGGTCGAAACGCACACCGATCTGCGCGAGCAGTTCGCGGCGGCGCGGACTCTGGGAGGCGAGGTAGATGCGGGGTTCGAGGGTGGCCATGGATCAGCGTGAGTCGCGATGATAGGGGTGGCCCTGCCGCAGGCTGTGGGCCCGGTAGAGCGCCTCGGCCAGCACCACGCGGGCCAACCCGTGCGGCAGGGTCAGTGAGGAGAGGCGCAGACGTTCCTGAGCGCCATTTTTCAGTGCGGGATCGAGGCCATCCGGCCCGCCGATCAGGAAAGCCGCATCCTCCCCGCCTGCCTGCCAGTCATCAAGCCGCGCCGCCAGGGAACGCGTATCGAGTGTTTCGCCGCGTTCGTCAAGGACGATGCGCCAACAACGGGCCGGCAGGGCGGCCTCGATGCGTTTTGCCTCGGCGGCCATCATGGCGTCGACGGTTTTCCCGGTGGTACGCGGTTCCGGCTTGATTTCAATGAGCTCGAGCGGCAGTTCGCGCGGCAAGCGCTTCGCGTATTCGGCGAAACCGGCATTCATCCAGTCCGGCAGGCGCGTGCCCACGGCGACCACGACGAGCCTCACTTTTTCGGCGCTTGCGCCGCGGCACGACGCGGTTTCTGCCACAACGATTCGAGATCGTAGTGGTTGCGCACGCTGGGCAGCATCACATGCACGACGATATCGCCCAGATCGACCAGCACCCATTCCCCGCCATCCTCGCCTTCGACGCCGATCACCTCGCCGCCGGCCTCGCGTACCTTTTCGGAGACATTGCGCGCCAGTGACTTGGCCTGCCGTGACGAGCTGGCGCTGACAATGACGATGCGGGCAAACAGGGAAGAAAGCTTGAGCGTGTTGATGACCTCAATGTCCTTGCCCTTGATGTCTTCGAGCGCGGCCACGACGATGCGTTGCAGTTTGCGGATGTCCATGTATCAGGTGCCGTAAAGGTGATGTTGGCGAATATAGTCGAGAACCGGCACGGGCAGCAATTCGCGCAGACGCTCCGGCGGGGTGCCGGTCGCCAGCATATGGCGCACTTCGGTGGCCGAGACCGTGCCGGCCACGAGCTCGAAGGGCACGATGGTGCCGGCAGGTAGGTGTGAAAAGTCGGCGTTGGCAGGACGGCAACGCGCGGCAAATTCCGCAGCCAGCGGCGCGGCGAAATCATCGAGCGGATAGCCCGGGCGGGTCGCCACCCCGACATGGACGAATGTGAAGATATCCTGCCAGCGATGCCAGCTCGGCAAGCTGCGGAAGGCATCCGCCCCCATCAGCAGCACCAGCGGTCGGGCGAGCCCAAACTGCTGGCGCAAGCGTGCCAGAGTATGCACGGTATAGCTGGGCATGGTGTGTTCCGCCTCGCTGGTATCGAGGGAAAAACGTGGCTCGGCGGCAATGGCGGCCTGCACCATGGCGCAGCGGTCGGCCGGAGTGGTTCGCGGCTGGTTGCGGTGCGGTGGCTGCCCGGCCGGAACCCATAACACTTCGGCGAGTTGCAACTTCTCGCTGGCCACGCGGGCCAGCGCAACATGGGCGAGGTGAACCGGATCGAAGGTACCGCCGAGAATGCCTACGGCTTCAGGCGTTTTCATCCACACCCGAATGAAAGATATCGCGATAGCTGATGTAGATGCTGGCCGTGAGTACCGGTGCAATCAGGAAGACCAGCAGCATGCGCATGACCACCAGCACGGCATTCATCGACAGGCCGGAAATCTGGCCGAGGGCAATCAAAATCACACCGGGAGCCACTCCCGCCAGAACGATGGCGGCGAGGCCGAACATCAGCATCGCGCGCCAGTTGCGCCACGAGGCGACCGCGCTGAAGAACACCGCTTTCAGGGGCGCGATCCGATCCCAGCCGGCCAGAAAGGGGGCGAACCAGAAGGCAATGATCAGCGGCATGGCCAGCAGCATCAGGCGGAACAGGGCCGCCAGCATGGTCGCCTCGTCCGTGGCCGGGCCTGCCACCAGCACACCTTCTTCGCCCATGTTGGGTGTGACCGGTACCTCAAGGTTCGCCAGCGGATCGTTGCCGTCGTTGAACGCCAGGTTGATGAGCACCAGCAACACGGCCCCGGCTAGCTGTAGGCCACCCAGGCGCAACATGGCGCGACCATTGCCCAGCAGGCCATGCAGCAAGTTGATCTTGGTCGGCGGCTGTCCGAGGTCGACCAGGCGACAGCCATTGGCTACCAGCAGCGTCAGGGCGGGCAGTATGAGCGGCAGCAGGACGGGGCCAACCCTCGGAAGGATCACTGCCAGAATCTGCACCACCAGCAGGTAAATCAGTGTCAGTGCCGTGATCAGGGGTGGGTTGCGCCGAAAGAGCCGAAAGCCCTCGCGCAACCACGAAACTCCGCGCTCCGCCGGCAAGCAACGCGCCTGCATGGGCCGGGTGTCGGGATTCAGAAGGTGTGAATGACCCACATCGGCACGGAAATCCCCTTGTCGCCGGTACCGATGTCTTCACGCACGAAACCGCCATCGCCCTTCGCGTCCACCAGATAGTAGGGCGGCATGCCGTTGGAGGGCGTGACCTTGATCATGTAGAGCTTGCCGTTCATGCGGTATTCCTCGACCTTGTCCTCGCCACGCTTCTTGATGGTGACCTGGGGTTCGAGCGTGGCATCATCCACCATCCCCGGTGGCGGCGGGGGCGGCTCGGGCAGCGGCATCAGATCGGGCGGACGCGTTTGCGCGACGGCAGGCAGGACAACGGCGCCAAACAGCAGCGCAAACAGGACGGGGCGGCAGGAAGGAAGGCGCATGGGGGTCATTGCTCCAAGGAATGCGTTCATTCTATCTACAAATTCAGCAGCAGATCGTGTTCCGCCGGCAGGTGGTCGAAACCGCGCGTCTCGTAATGCGTGAAAATCGCCGCCACGATCGCTTCGGGCTCGTCGATGATCTGGATCAGGTCCATGTCTTCCGGGTTGATCATGCCCTCGGCCACCAGACGCGCGCGGAACCAGTCGAGCAGGCCATTCCAGAAACCATCGCCGACCAGGATCAACGGCATCTTCGGTGTCTTGCCGGTCTGGATCAGCGTCAGCGCTTCAAGCAACTCGTCCAGCGTACCAAAACCGCCCGGCATCACCACATAGGCGGCGGCGAAGCGCACGAACATGTACTTGCGGGCGAAGAAGTGGCGGAAGCTCTGCGAGATGTCCTGGTAGGGGTTGGTCTGCTGTTCCATCGGCAACTGGATGTTGAGGCCAATGCTCGGACTCTGGCCGAAATAGGCGCCCTTGTTGGCCGCCTCCATCACGCCGGGACCGCCGCCGGAAATCACCGAGAAACCGGCATCCGACAACAGACGGGCGATGCGTTCGGTGTGCTGGTACCAGGGCGAATCGGGCGGAATGCGGGCGCTGCCGAAGATCGACACCGCCGGCCGGACACCGGCAAGGCGTTCGGTCGCCTCGACGAACTCTGACATAATGCCAAACACCCGCCAGGCCTCGCGCGCCGTCGATGCTGGCGCCGCCAGCCGGGGATCGGCAATCTTCGGCAGTTTGTCCTTTGCGCTCATACCTTCCACATGCTCCTGCTCGTTGACGGGTCTTCCTATTTATACCGCGCTTTTCATGCCCTGCCTGACTTGCGCAATGCGGCGAACGCTCCGACCGGCGCGATCAAGGGTGTCCTGTCCATGCTGCGCCGGCTGGTCGCCGATTATCCGGCCGCCGACCGGCGCGCCATCGTTTTCGATGCCAAGGGTAAGACCTTCCGCGATGAATGGTATTTCGACTACAAGGCCCACCGGTCGCCGATGCCCGATGATCTGGTCGCGCAAATCCAGCCGCTGCACGATGCCATCCGCGCGCTCGGCTGGCCGCTGCTGTGCATCGAAGGGGTCGAAGCCGACGACGTGATCGGCACGCTAGCGACGCAGGCAACGGCGCGCGGCGAAGACTGCGTCATTTCCACTGGTGACAAGGATCTGGCCCAACTGGTGAATCGGCATGTCACTCTGGTCAATACCATGTCGGAGGAAACGCTCGATCCGGCCGGCGTCCAGGCCAAATTCGGCGTGCCGCCCGAGCGCATCGTCGATTACCTCGCGCTGGTCGGCGACGCGGTGGATGGCGTACCCGGCGTCGCCAAGGTCGGCCCCAAGACCGCCGTCAAATGGCTGGCGGAGTATGGTTCGCTGGATGGCGTGGTGGCGCATGCGGCCGAGATCGGCGGCGTGGTCGGCGACAACCTGCGTGCCCACCTCGACTTCCTGCCGCTGGGCCGGAAGCTCGTCACCGTCGCCTGCGACCTTGACCTGCCGGCCATCGAACTGACCCCGGCGGCACCGGACACGACCCGGCTCAAGGCGATCTACAGCGATCTCGATTTCAAGAGCTGGCTGCGCGAACTGGGAGCAGAAATGCCGGAGAAAACTGCCGTCCTGCCAGCGCCGACTTTTCAAGATGCCGAACCGGACCGTAGCAGCTACGCCTGCATCCTCACCGAAACACAACTCTCCGACTGGCTGGCCCGACTGGATGCCGCAGCGCTGGTCGCCCTCGATACCGAAACCACCGCGCTCGACGCCATGCAGGCGCAACTGGTCGGCCTATCCTTCTGCATCGAAGCGGGCCGGGCCGTCTACCTGCCGTTGGCGCACGACTATGCCGGCGCAGCGGAACAGTTGCCGCGTGCCGCGGCATTGGAGAGACTGCGGCCGTGGCTGGAGTCGCCCGGTCACAAGAAAGTCGGCCAGCACCTCAAGTACGACCGCCATGTCTTCGCCAACCACGGCATCACGCTCGCCGGCATCAGCGACGACACGCTGCTCGAATCCTACGTGCTGGAATCCAACCAGTCACATGACCTGGGCTCCCTCGCCACGCGCCACTGCGGCCTGAAAACCATCAGCTACGACGAGGTCACCGGCAAGGGCGTGAACCGCATTTCGTTTGCCCAGGTGGCTGTCGAGCGCGCCGCCACTTACGCCGCCGAGGACGCCGATGTCACCCTGCGCGTCCACCAGGCGCTTGCCCCCCGGCTGGCGGCAGATACACGGCTCGACGCGCTTTACCGCGACATCGAACTGCCGGTCGCCGACATCCTGTTCCGCATGGAGCGCGCCGGCATCCTCATCGACAGCGCTGTGCTGGCGCAGCAGAGCGATGCCCTCGGCCGCCGCCTGATGGAGATCGAGGCAACAGCCCATGCGCTGGCCGGCCAGCCCTTCAACCTCAACTCGCCCAAGCAACTCGGCGAAATTCTCTTCACCAACCTCGGCCTGCCGGTGGTGAAGAAGACGCCTTCGGGCACGCCCTCCACCGACGAAGAGGTGCTGGCGAAGCTCGCCGAGGACTACCCGCTGCCCAGGTGCCTGCTGGAGCACCGCACCCTCGCAAAATTGAAGGGCACCTACACCGACAAGCTGCCGAAGATGGTCAATCCGGCCACCGGCCGCGTCCATACCAGTTTCTCGCAGGCCGTCGCCGTCACCGGCCGGCTGGCGTCGAGCGACCCGAACCTGCAAAACATCCCGATCCGCACGCCGGAAGGCCGCCGCATCCGCGCCGCCTTCATTGCGGCTCCGGGTTGCCGTCTCGTCAGCGCCGACTATTCGCAAGTCGAACTGCGCATCATGGCGCACCTGTCGAATGATGCCGGCCTGCTTGACGCCTTCGCGCGCGGCGAGGACGTGCACCGTGCCACGGCGGCCGAGGTATTCGGCATCACGCCGCTGGAAGTCAGCAACGAGCAGCGCCGCGCCGCCAAGGCCATCAACTTCGGCCTGATCTACGGCATGTCGGCGTTCGGGCTGGCCAAGCAGATCGATGTCGACCGGTCGTCGGCGCAAACCTACATGGACCGCTACTTCGCCCGCTACCCCGGCGTCGCCAGATACATGGAAGAAACGCGCAGCGCTGCCCGCGAAAAAGGCTATGTCGAGACCGTCTTCGGCCGCCGCCTGTGGCTGCCGGAGATCCGCTCCAGCAACGTCGGTCGCCGCCAGGGCGCCGAGCGCGCGGCCATCAACGCGCCGATGCAGGGCACGGCCGCAGACCTGATCAAGCTGGCGATGATCGCCGTGCAGGGCTGGCTCGACCGGGAGCAGTGCCGGTCACGGCTCATCCTCCAGGTCCATGATGAACTCGTCCTTGAAGTACCGGAAATCGAACTGGATCGCGTCAAGGCGGCCCTGCCGCCGCTGATGGCCGGGGTTGCGCAGTTGTCGGTGCCGCTACTGGCCGAAGTCGGTGTCGGGATGAACTGGGACGAGGCGCACTGAATTCAGCTCTGCCGGCGTTTCTTGCTCCACAACAGCCCGGCACCGACCAGCAGCACCACGCCTGCCATCAGCAGCTTGCCGAAACCCTCGGTGGCTTTTTCATCGACGACACCGCTGCTGATCAACGTCGCTAGCACGCCCTGCGGCAGGAAGCCGATGAAGGTGCCGAGCAGGAACACGCGGGTCGTCACCTGACTCAGGGCCAAGCCGCCGGTGATCATCAGGCCATGCAACGGCAGTTGGCGGATCAGCACCACCGCCTTGATCGAGGAGCGCACGCGCAGTATCTTGCTGAAGAAACGGTGCTGACCAAAGCGTGCCTCAAGCAGGTCGCGGCCACCGTGGCGAATGGCGAAAAAAGTCAGAAAGGAGCCTGCCAGCGAGCCGATCTGGGCCAGCAACAGGCCTAGCCAGAAACCAAAGGCCAGGCCACCAAGCCCGTAGAAGAGCAGGCGCGGCATGCCAATGGCGACCAGCACGGTGACGATACCGATGAAGGTGAGTTCGGCCCACAGGTCGTCGCCCTTGAGGTAGGTGCGCAGGGTTTGCACATCGCTGACGATGGCGCCGACCGGGGTGAAATAGAACAGCCCGAAAATGGCGGCGGCCCCGGCCAGCAGGCCGAGCATGCGCTTCAGTTCGCGCGACAGGCCCGGTTCGACGGTATTGAGTTCGACATCATCATCGATGTCCCCAGACTCATGTTCCGCTTCGCCCATCGCGCGGACAGGGTCAGTCGCCCAGCCGGTTCCCCGGCACGGAGCGCGCAACGAACCAACGCACGCCGAAACAGTCGCGGATACCGCGCCACAGACGGTTATGCACACCGTACTTCGAGACGCCGCGCAGGCGCGGACGGTGATTCACAGCGGTTTCGGCCACGCTGTAGCCCTTTGCCCGCAACAGCGTCGGCATGAAGCGGTGCAGACCATTGAAAACGGGCAGTTCAATGGTGCAGGCGGCGCGCAGCACACGCACGCCGCAGGCGCTGTCGGTGACGCGATCGCCGGTCATCGCGTCGCGGAAGCGGTTGGCGACGCGCGAGGAAAACTTGCGCAGGGCAGTGTCCTGGCGCTTGGCGCGCACTCCGGTGACGCAATCGACACCCAGCCGTTGCGCTTCGTCGAGCATGCGCGGCAGGTCGGCGGGGTCGTTCTGGCCATCGCCGTCGAGGGTGCCGATCCATGCGCCGCGTGCGCCGCGAAAACCGGTGCCCACTGCTGCGCTCTGGCCGAAGTTGCAGCGATGCTTGAGGCAGCGCACGATGCCGGTCTCGGCAGCCAGTCGTTCCAGCAGGGCGACGCAGTCATCCGTGCTCGCATCGTCGACGAAGATGATCTCGACACTTTCCGGTCGCCCCTGGAAGGCAGCGAGGATTTCGCGCGTCATCGGCTCGATGTTCTCCACCTCGTTATAGACGGGGATGACGATCGAAAAGAAGGGGAAGGAAGTCTCAGGTGCTGGCATGGACGCGCGATTCTACCTCGTCCTACTCCGCCCGCAGCGCTTCGACCGGATCGAGCCGGGCCGCATTGCGCGCCGGCAGCACACCGGCCACCAGGCCGATGCTCATCGCCAACGCTTCCGCGAGCAGGACGAAAGACAGCGGCGTATGCACCGGCAAGGCTGGCAGGAACAAGGTAATCAGTTGCGCCAGCCCCATGCCCAGCAACAGGCCGATCAGCCCGCCGATGGCCGCCAGCGCCACGGCCTCGCCGAGGAAGAGCCCGAGAATGGTGCGTCGCCGTGCGCCAAGCGCGACCAACAGGCCGATTTCGTTGGTGCGCTCGGTGACGGCGATGGTCATGATGGTGACGATGCCGACCCCGCCGACCAGCAGCGAAATGCTGCCCAGCCCCCCGACTGCCATGGTCAGGATGTTGAGGATATTGGACAGCGTGGCGAGCATTTCCTCCTGGCTGTGGATGGTGAAGTCTTCGCGGCCGTGGCGGGCGATCATCAGCGCCCTGGCGGAGGCGACGACGCTGGCCGATGTGACCCCCTCGGCTGCCGCCAAATTGATTTCATTCACGCCCTCGCGGTTGAACAGTTCGGTGGCGCGACCCGCGGGAATGAAGGCCGCATCGTCGAGGTCGATGCCGAGGAACTGGCCTTTTGGTTCCATCACGCCGATGACGCGGAACTGCAGGCCACCGATGCGCACCCGCGTGCCCAGGGCGCTTTCTGTGCCGAACAATTCATGCTTGAGGGTCGCCCCCAGGACGACCAGAGCGCGGGCATTGACCTGATTCTCTTCAGGCAGGAACTGCCCGGTCTTCACCTGGAAGCTGAACACGCGCGGCAGCGCCGGGCCGGCGCCAAACACCGAGACGCGTCGGGTACGGCCGTTGCCGGCGACTTCGGCATTGCCATTCACGCCTGGCGTGACCGCGATGACATTGGGCAGGCGCTTGAGGGCTTCGGCATCTTCCAGCGTCAGCGGCCGGGCGCTCGACGGCAGGCCGGAGAACGTGGCGCCGCCGGTCTTGGTCACACCTGGATGGATGTTGATGACGTTGGTGCCGAACTGGCTGAATTCGCTCAGCACATAACGATGGATGCCCTCGCCAATCGAGGTGAGCAGGATCACCGCCGCTATGCCGACGGCGATGCCGAGCAATGTCAGGAAGCTGCGCAGACGCTGGCCGATGATGGCGCGCAGGGCAAGCTGGATGGCGTCGGACCAGGCCATGATCTGGTTCAGTGCTTCATCAGGGCCTGCACGGGGTCCATGCGCGCTGCGCGCTGGGCCGGCATGATGCCGAACAGCAGGCCGGTCGTCAGGGCCGTGACTAGGGCGGCGGCCACCGCCCAGTCGGGCGCGTAGGCCGGGTAGGCCGGGTAGGCCTGGCGCAGGGCGAAGGTGGCCAGTTGGCCGAGCAGATAACCGGCGATGGCGCCGAACAGCGACAGCATGCCCGCCTCGGCAAGGAAGGCGTGGCGGATGGTGCGCGCCTCGGCACCCAGCGCCTTGAGCAGGCCGATCTCGCCGGTACGCTGGGTGACGGCCACCAGCATGACGTTCATCACCAGGATGCCGGCCACGGCCAGGCTGATCGCGGCGATGCCGGCCACCGCGGCGGTGAGCGCACGCAGCAGCTTGTCGAAAGTGGCGAGCATGGCGTCCTGGGTAATCACCGTAACGTCTTCCTCGCCGCCATGGCGAGCCTTGAGCAGCGTTGCCACCTCCTGTTTCACGCCTTCGATGTGATTGCGGCTGCGCGCTTCGACGAGGATGCGGAACAGGGTGTTGGAATCGAACAGGGCCTGTGCCAGTGCCACCGGCAGGAACACCAGTTCGTCGGTATTCATGCCCAGCCCCTGCCCGCTGGGCTTCAGCACGCCGATGATGCGCACGCGCCGGTCGCCGACGCGCATGAACTGACCCACGGCGGCCTGACCCGGAAACAACTCCTCGCGCAGCTTGGCGCCGATCACCGCCACCGGCAGGGTGCGGCTCCAATCCATGTCGGGGATGAAGGTGCCCTGCTGCAGCTGGAAGTTGCGAATTTCGACATAGGGCTGTGCCACGCCGATCGCCAGTACTTCGCGCAGGCGGCCGCCGACGCTGATCTCGGAGTTACCCGCCGCCAGGGGTGAAGCGCGCTGCACGCCGGGCAGGCGCAGCACCGCCGCCGCATCCTCGACGGTCAGGTCGCGCGGCGTGCGGGTGATGGTATTGGCCGGGTTAAAGCCGCCGGTCGCCGTGCGGCCGGGAATGACGATCACCAGGTTGGTGCCGAGCGAGGTGAACTGGGCGACCACATAGCGCCGCGCACCGTCGCCCAGGGCCGTCAGCACCACCACGGCGGCTACGCCGATCGCCATGGCGAGGATCGACAGGGAGGTGCGCAGCGGATAGCCGGCGCCGGCATCGCGGGCAAAACGCAGCACGTCACGCGTCCGCATGCTGGCTCAGGAAGAAAAGTCGGCGCTGGCAGGACGGCGCGAATCGCTGGTCAGGCGACCGTCCTCCATCACCAGATGCCGGGCGGCCCGCGCACCGAGGTTGTGGTCGTGGGTGACGATGATCAGCGTCACACCACTCTGGTTCAGGGTTTCGAGCAGGTGGATCACCTCCTCGCCGGTGGCGCGGTCGAGGTTGCCGGTCGGTTCGTCGGCCAGCAGCAGTGCCGGGTGCATGATGGTGGCGCGGGCAATTGCCACGCGCTGGCGTTGGCCACCCGACAGTTCATCGGGGCGGTGATCGGCCCGGTTGTCGAGGCCGAAATCCTTCAGCGCCTTGGCCACCCGCCGGTCGCGCTCGGCAGGCGGAATGCCGGCCAGCGACATCGGCAGGGCAATGTTCTCGGCGGCGGTCAAGCGTGGCACGAGGTGGAAACTCTGGAACACGAAACCGATGCGCCGGCTCCTGACGGCGGCCTGCTCGTCGGGCGAGAGCGTGGTGACGTCGCGTCCTTCAAGGTGATAGGTGCCGGTGTTCGGGCGGTCGAGCAGGCCGAGCAGGTTGAGCATGGTCGATTTGCCCGACCCCGACTGGCCCATGATCGCGACGTATTCGCCACTGTCGATGGACAGGTCGATGCCCGCCAGCGCGTGCACATCGGCATCGCCGAGACGAAAGACACGCTCGATGCCGGCCAGCTCGATCAGCGCCATGGCTTATTTTTTGTCGGTGGGCGCTTCCGCCGTCGCGCGGGCGCCGACTTTTACGCCTTCACGTTCCAGCGAGGTGACAATGTGCTCGCCTTCCTTGAGTCCATCGAGCACTTCGCTATGCTCCCAGTTGGCGATGCCGATCTTCAGCGGACGCGCTTCCAGGTAACCGTCGGCATTCAGCACCATGGCTTTCTTGCCTTCGATCAGCGCCGCAGTCGGCACGCGCAGCACGTTTTGCCGTGTTTCCAGCACGATCTCGACATCGGCGCTGTAGCCCACCAGCAACTGGGTGTCCGCCGGCGACTCGAAATCGACCTCGACATCCACCGTGCGCGCCTGCTTTTCCACCGCCGACACAAACGGGGCAACCCGCTTGACGGTGCCCTTGAGCGGCTGCTTCGGCAGGGCGTCGAGCGAAACGCGCACCGGCAGGCCGACCCTGATCTTCGGCGCATCCACCTCGTCCATCGGCGCCTTGACGTAGAGGCAGGATTCGTCGATCAGATCAATCGCCGGCGGCGTCGGCACGCCGGGCGGCGAGGGAGTGGAATATTCGCCGAGTTCGCCGACGATCTTCGCCACCGTGCCGTCGAAAGGCGCATACAAGGCGGTGCGGCCCTGCTCGACACGCGTTACCGCGATGCGCGCATCGGCCTGGGCGACGTCGGCGCGCGCTGTCTCGCAGGCGGCCTGCCTTACGGCTGCCTCGGTACGCGCGACATCCTCGCGTGCCTCGGAGACAAAACCCTGCGCGCGCAACCCTGCCTGCCGCTTCGCTTCCCGCTCGGCGCTCGCCGCCGCGGTACAGGCCTCGGTCACGCGCCGCGAGGACAGCGCACTCTGCTTTTCGGCCAGCGTCTGCTGGGCCTTCTGGTCATCGTTCCACAGCTTCAGCAACAACTGGCCCTTCTTGACCCGGTCGCCCTCCTTGACGTTGAGGATCTCAATGCGGCCGCCGATGATGGTGGACAGCTTGGTGCGCTGGCAGGCCTCGACCGTGCCGGCGCGGGTATTGACGATGCTGGCCTCCACCTGGCCGCGCTCGACCGGCTTCAAGACCACCGCGATCGGCTTCGGCCGGGTCAGCCAATAGACCGTGGCGGCCAGCAGGGCCACTATGGCAAGCGCAATCAGTGAGCGACGTATCAGGGGGGACATGGAGCGAACCTGGGAAGCAATGCCGCATTGTACCGGCAGTGGCCAGACCCTATTTTTGTCAGGGCTTTACCTGCGCGCGAACACGCTGTACTGTGAAAACTGCCAGATAGTCATTTTCTGGACCTCGGCAGAAACGAACGCCAACACTGGAAAAACTGTCTGGGAACTACCGTACTCGACCCAGTGGACGTTGAACAAAATCAAAAGCTGACGTTCAAAAGCGACGAAATGAAAAGACCGTCTTCTTGGTTGCCGAGTTTGGCCCCTTTGATGAAATTCAACCCATGCCACTTTTATTTGTCGCACCGCAGCAGCACGGCGGAGTATCTGGATAAAAAAACCGATTAGCTCTACGGCAGCCGACACCATCACCGTGCGCGGCAAGGCCATGGCTTTTTGTGCCTTGAAAAGGATGGGCTAGAGCTTTGGTTTTGCCGCTTTCAACGCGGCTGTAGTCCATTTTTTTACTCTTTGCCTGAGCGGCTTTGAGAGGTCAATACAGCAATCGATTAACCGGCAGCGATCAAAGAGGAGTCCGGCGCTCACCGAATATCGGCCCCAGCGTGAACGATTTACCGCCTCGGACACAAAAAAAGCCCGCGCCGGATTCAGCAAAAATGGCCCGTCAACCCAAGATTTGAGGAAAGCATCGACCTGTAGCTGGCAAAGCTGATCGGTCCATGCTGTGCCCGTTTTGCACTGCCCAAAGATGATGATCTGGTTTGGGGTGCGGTCAGCAAACGGAATCCACCCCACGACATCTAATTTGTCGTCATTGGCATGGATCGGGGCATCGGGGTCGATGGCCCGGTAACCCCTCGCTTCCTTTAGGGCATCACATAGCGACCTCACCTTGCCCGGAAAATCCGCGCTTCCGGCCGCCGTGCCAAAGACCATGGATTGGGCACGATCCGGCCCTAGATAACCCCGCAGGACTTCGGCTGAAATTTCCTCCAACAAGGTGGTACCGTCGATCCCCACCTGCACCTTGGCGGATTGCATGTTGAGGCGAGTACTTAGCAGCAGGTAGCCGTATAGAAGCGTTTGCATGCTGCCGTTATCGGCATAGCGAACGACATTTCCTCGGGCATCTAGCGAGAACGGATAGCCAGCCCGACAGGCTTTTTGCCGGCGCTCGATTTCGGCCATGACCTCTTCCAGCGCTGTTACATTCTCGTCATCATCATCATTGCAACCTTCGTTGTTGGCGTTTTCCCCTTCACGCCCCAGAAACGCCACAATCTCGCGCGCCGAAACCGAATGCTGTGCGCTGGCCCAAGCCAGAAGCTCGGTAAAATCCGCCAGCTCATGAATATCGGCCTTTGCCGACGGCTTGCCCGGCAACTTAAAGGTCACAAGGCTACTCCGCTAGCCGATTTTTCTTGCTACGTCCAGCGAGCTCAGATCGTTTGCGTTCCAGTTCGGCGTAGATATCGTCCGCCATGTTGGCAATCGTCCCCGCCACCTTGAGCAAGGCTTCTGAATTATCGTATCCCGCAGTCAAATAGGCACGTGCAGTAGTAAGTTCGCGCTTAGCGGCCAGCAAGGCGGATTCAAAAACCTCTGCCGGGTTACGGCTGATTTCCAGCGCCTTGTCGAGGGGCATCCCGGCCCTCAACGCTTCGACCGACTCCCGATTGGAGACGACGGTATTGAGGTTGCGCAGATCGGGGTTCTGCGAGACAACCACCGGCATCTGTTCCGATTTTTTGCTGCCGTATAACCAGACGCACAACTCCCCCAGCGCCTTGACCTTGTTTTTGGGAACTGGATTGACCGATTCGTCTTCCTTGGCAGCAACGCCCAGAAAATCGGCAATGCCGGGATAATCCAGCCCGGTATAAAGGTGTGAAAACGAGAAGTGCTTGTTGTAGCGGTCTTCGCGGTCGAAGACCTTGGCTTGCTCTGCCTGTTCAAGCACCATCAAGCCACGAAACAGCCGTTGCACGGTGCGATGGCGATCACCAATCTGACTTGCGATATCTTCCAGCGCCACACCGTACTTGCGATGAACCTCGGCAATGTACATGGCCTTGGCGTAGCTGCCCCATTTTGCCGGACCATTGACGTGCTTGAAACCCAAGTAGCGCCAGGACTCTTCACGGGTCGAGATGATGGCCGGCAAGCTGGCTAGAGACTTGCGAATTGCCATCGAAACTTTCGGTACAGGCCAACCCTTTTCTTTGGCCAGTGTCGGGTGCAAGAGAATCTTGACCGCCGCCAGCCGCCGATTTCCTTCGATGACCACGTTTTTGCCGTTTTCAATAGCAACGATCAAGGCCTCGTGATGAAAGAAACCGCTCGCCGCGATTGACTGGATAAGCTCCAGTACATCCATCGCGTCCCACAAAATATCGAGAATCGTGTCGTCATCGAGCCCGTCGTCAATGCCGTATTCGGCCAAGCGCGGATTGTGCGGATCAAAATGAAGCGAATCTGTTTCTAGCGAGATGATTTCTCTTTTGAGTTGACTCACGGTGTCGCTTCCTGTGAAAAGTAGGCCGGATGCGCGATGCGCGCGGCTTTTCTGGCCATCGGCAAATACAGATGATGCGGCGCGATCAGTAATTCCTGGGCAGCCCGCTTGTTTTGCAACGAATAACGAATCGGCAGATGGTCAATCTGCTGCCCGGCGTAGATTTGATGAATCAAGGGCGCGTCATCATAGGAGACCAGCCAAGGCAAAATGTGCTGTTTTGCCAGATAACTGGCCAGTTCGGCGTGATCGCCAGGGCCATAAGCATTGAGATACAGCTTTTGACCTTTGATGACATAGGGTGGATCGGCATAAACAAACGCCTTTGCCCGACCGCGGCCGTAGGGCAGGCATTGCTGCAAAAATTCAATCGCGTCCAACCCGGTGACCAGGATCCGATCCCGCAATGCGCCAAGCGCGCGCACGCGGGCCGATAATTCAACCCGGTTGAAACGGACATCGAGTCGCCACTTTCCGTCCTGTTGGTAGCCCCCTATAGGGCCCGCCCCTTTGAGCACACCGGAACGGTTGCAGCGGTTCATGTAAAACGCCGAAAACCCCAAAGCAAAACGGTCATCGGCACTCCCTGCCGCGCATATGGCCTGCTGCTTGCGCCACTCCTCAATATTGAGCGGTACTTGGGCGATCTGTTCCAGAAAGCGCTCATTCTCGTTGAGCATGGAATGCCAAAGGGTAAACACGCGCGGATCGGCATCGTTGATGTGGATACGCCCTACGGCACCCTGACATAACAGGTTCAACGCGGCCCCGGCTCCGCCGGCATAGGGCTCGAAATAATCGCAACCAGTGAGGCCGTTCAACTCCAGCAGATCGGCCAGATAAGCTGACAAACCACCCTTGCCACCCGGGTAACGTAGCGGACTGGCTGGTTTCATGAAATCTTCGGCAGGATAATCACCCCGCTACTTTAACCGATCATCCGCCAATTCGTCATTCCGCCTGCTTTGCCCTTTTTATTTTGCGCCCTCGCTTAGGCTATTGCTCGCCATAATGGTTATTGTTCAGATAGTGAAGTGGCATGAATAAAATTGGTAAGGCTCGAGTTTCCCTCCTCCCGACCCTCTTGATTTCATGAACAGATAAGGCTTGCGGCGGTAGTTCGAGGGACATAGAGTTTCTTCTGCCTACTACTTTTGCCTAGTAATCATCGGAAACTCAATGGCCGCTTTGGAGGCGCTTCTGCCAACGGCCGCTACTGGCCGATAACCGCCGTCCCGCCAGCGCCGACTTTTTTGAGTGGGGGATAAGGATGAACATGGCAAGTGTTGCTTCGGGACTGGCCCGTTCAACGACCGTCAGGCAGCGATAAATCCCGGCAACTTGGCCGCCTTCCCATCGAAGGTTGCGGTTGCCCGGCATCCAAGCCGTCGGTTTTTGGCACCGATCAGACAGTCGGCAAAATCAGCCGCCGCATCTTTCCATGTGAACAGCGCTTCCTCGATAGCTGGCTCGTCCTCGAATTGGACATCGGGTGTATCGAGCAAGCCGGAGATGGTTTCAATCATCTGATTCTTCGACAGACCGTAGCGGCTGCGCAGCACCCATTCGGTTTCCAGGCGCCCACTGACTGATGAAAACGCGACGTCCTGCCGCGACTTCGCGCTTGAGCAGTTTGCGTGCCTTCTCGAACTGGGCCTCGTCGTCCCTCGCCAGAAACCGGACGAGAACATTGGTATCGACCCCCAGCATCACCGCGACAACTGCTCGACCGGAACGGGCTTGCGCCCCGCCTTGTTCAACATACCCGCCAGTGCGGCGATACTCTTGCTCTTCACCCGCATGACCACGGTGGCATCCGGCATCAGCGTGAACGTCATCCGGTCCCCGGCCTTCATGGAGAGGCTATCCCTGATTTCCTTGGGAATGGTTGTTTGACCCTTGCTGGTCAGTGTGGCTTCGCTGGACATTTCAATCTCCCTAAATCCTTACGATCTGGACTTTAGTAAGGCAATGAATTGCTGGCAACATATTCGCGATTTGCTATCCGGGCGACTGCTATTCAGGGCTTTTCTAGCGCGAGAACAGTTTGAGGCCGAGGATGCCGGCGACGATCAGACTGATGCAGACCAGCCGGACCACCTCGCGTGATTCGTCGAACAGGACTATGCCCAGCAGTGCCGTGCCAACCGCGCCGATGCCGGCCCACACCGCATAGGCGGTACTGACCGGTAGGGTCTTCAACGACCAACCGAGCAACACGACCGACAATGCCATCGCGGCGAGCGTCCAAGCGGTTGGCCAGAACCGGCTGAATCCCTCGGTGTACTTGAGGCCGATGGCCCAGGCCACTTCGCACAGCCCGGCGACCAGCAAGACCGCCCAGGCAGAACCTGCGGAGAGAGGCATCATGTACGCTGACGCCAGGCGCCGACTCATTTAACTGCCGGAAAAAATCGCGTCAGCCGCCGCCACAGTCGCCGTGATGTCGGCATCGCTGTGCGCAGCCGAAACGAAACCCGCCTCGAAGGCCGAGGGCGCCAGATACACGCCGGCGTCGAGCATGGCATGGAAGAAACGGTTGAAGGCTTCCTTGTCGCAAGCCATCACTTCGGCATAGGAGGTCGGCGGCGTGGCGGCGAAATAGACGCCGAACATGCCACCCACTGACTGCGCGCTAAAGCTAACGCCGTGCTGCTCCGCTGCGGTGGACAGGCCATCGACAAGGGATTGGGTCTTCGCCGCCAGCGCCTCGTAAAAACCGGGGGTGGCAATCTTTTTCAAAGTGACGAGTCCGGCGGCGACCGAGAGCGGGTTGCCGGACAACGTGCCGGCCTGGTAAACCGGGCCGAGCGGGGCGATCTTTTCCATGATGTCGCAGCGGCCACCGAAAGCGCCGAGCGGCATGCCGCCGCCGATCACCTTGCCGAAGGTCGACAGGTCCGGCGTGATGCCATAGAGGCCCTGGGCCGATTGCGGGCCGACGCGGAAGCCGGTCATAACTTCGTCGAAAATCAGCACGGCACCGTACTGGGTGCACAACTCGCGCATCGCGGCGAGGAATTCTGGTTTGGGTACGATCAGGTTCATGTTGCCGGCCACCGCCTCGACGATCACGCAGGCGATCTTGCCGCCATGCTCGGCGAAAGCATCGCGCAGCTGCTGGGCATCGTTGTAGTTGAGCACCAGCGTGTGCTTGGCCAGGTCGGCCGGCACGCCGGAAGAGGACGGATGGCCGAAGGTGAGCATGCCCGAGCCGGCCTTGACCAGCAGGCTGTCGGCGTGGCCGTGATAGCAGCCCTCGAACTTGACCAGCATGTCGCGACCGGTGAAACCGCGCGCCAGTCGGATTGCGCTCATCGTTGCCTCCGTACCCGAGGACACCAGGCGCACCATGTCCATGCTCGGAATGCGCGCGACCAGCAGTTCGGCCAGTTCGATCTCGCCTTCGGTCGGCGCGCCGAAGGACAAGCCCCTGGCGGCGGCATCCTGCACCGCATGCACGGTGTCGAGATCGGCGTGGCCGAGGATTAGCGGCCCCCACGAACCCACGTAGTCGATGTAGCGCTGGCCGTCGGCATCCCAGACATACGCCCCCTCGCCGCGCGCGAAAAAGCGCGGTGCGCCGCCCACCGAGCGGAAAGCACGCACGGGAGAATTCACGCCGCCGGGAATGGTTTTCTGGGCACGGGTAAACAGGTCTTCATTGCGGGTCATGAGGGATGTCCTTGAACAGTTTCTGGAATTTTTCGGCCTGCATCTTGATATCCATGGCATCGAACAGGTCCGAGAGCACCGCCAGCATGTCGGCTCCCGCGTCGAGCACTTGCGGTGCATTCCTGGTCGTGATGCCGCCGATGGCGATGACCGGTACCTGGAAGCGCCGCTTTGCTGCGGCAAGAATTTCTAGCGAGGCGCGCGCGGCTTGCGGCTTGGACACCGAGGGGAACATGCTGCCGATCGCGATGTAATCGGCGCCGCCATCCACGGCGATTTCGGCGCGCGCCAGATCGTCATAGCAGGAGACGCCCAGGATGCGTCTTGAACCGAGGGCATCGCGTGCTGTCGCCAGTCCGCCGCCTGGGATATCCTCGCGGCCGAGGTGGGCACCATCGGCGCCGATCTCGATGGCCAGCCAGATGTCGTCGTTGATGATCAGCTTGGCGCCATGGGCGCGACAGATGCGCAGCAGCTCGGCGGCCTGGGCGCGCCGTAGCGGCGCCGGGGCGATCTTGTTGCGGTACTGCACCCATTTCACGCCACCCTTCAGTGCGCTTGCCACCAGCACCGACAGACGCGGCAGCAGGTTGTCGTCCGGCGTCAGCGCATACACACCTCTCAGCGGGACTGCGGTTTCAGTCGATGCGGACATCGGACACCTCCAGCGACGGATCGGCAACGTGGCTCGGGCGGGGCAGCAATTCCTGGCTTTGCCACAGGCGATTCGGGATGAACTGGCCCATGCCCGGCCGGAAGCCGGCGGCCAGGCTATGCCAGGTGTAGTGCTGGCCGGCCCGCACGGCCTCCGGCCGGGGCAGTCCCCAGGCCAGGTAGGCGGCGATGGCCGAGGCGAGCGTGCAGCCGGAACCATGATAGCTGCCTGGAAGGCGCTCCCACGTATCGCTGCGGATCGGGCCGTGGGAACCGTAGAGGGTGTTGACGACCCGCGCCCCCCGCTCGTGCGTACCGGTGACCAGGACATGGGTGGCCCCGGCGTTGACGAGGCGACGCGCGCACTCGGACAGGCTGGGCACATCGTCGGTACTGCTCCCCAGTTCCTGCGCCAGCCGGCGCACCTCAAGGCTGTTGGGCGTCAGCAGATCGGTGAGCGGCAACAGGAGTTCGATCATCGCGGCCACGGCATCCTCGTCGGCGAAGGCATCTCCTCGGCCCGAGGCCAACACCGGATCGAAGACGACCGGCGTACCCGGATAATCGGAGAGGATCTCGGCCACGGTTGCAATCACCTCGACGCTGCCGAGCATGCCGAGCTTGAAGGCGGCCACCGGCATGTCTTCGAGCAGGGCACGTGCCTGATCGGCTACCCAGCCACCGTCGAAGGGCAGCAGATCCTCGACGCCAGCGGTATCCTGCACGGTCAGGGCGGTCGCTACCGTCAACGGATGGCAGCCCAGCGCCGCCAGTGTCAGCAGGTCGGCTTGCAACCCGGCCCCGCAGGTCGGATCGGACGCGGCAAAGCTCATGACGACGGGCGGGGTGGCGGCAGTGGGGAAACGGGATGCGGCGATGGCCATAAGATGCTGAAAAGATTGTGACAAGTTGGCGACAAGAGACCCGCGAAAGCTTGCGGTAAGATGACGGCGATTCTAACCGAAAGCCCCGAAACCACGCCTATCGACGGCGACAAGATGGACGATACCCCAAACCTGACAGGTCTCAAGTTCATGGTGATCGATGACTCGAACACCACCCGCAAAAGTGCCGAACTGCTCCTCGCTAGCGCGGGTTACCGGTTGCTGCTGGCCGAGGATGGTTTTGCCGCGCTGGCGCAGATCAACGACCATGCGCCGGATGTCATCTTCTGCGATGTATTGATGCCCCGTCTCGATGGCTACCAGACCTGCACCCTGATCAAGAAGAACCCCCTCTTCGCCGCGACGCCGGTGATCATGTTGTCGTCGAAAGATGGCCTATTCGACCGTGCGCGCGGTCGACTCGCCGGCTCGGACGAGTACCTGACCAAGCCTTTTACGCGCGAAACGTTGCTCCAGGCAGTTGCCAGCTACTCCTTACGCCCCTCCTGAATTCCGCCCCATGCCGATCCAGCGCATTCTCATCATCGACGACTCGCCTGTGGAACGCCACCTCCTCACCGGCAAGGGCTATGCGATCTCGATCACCAGCGATGGTGCTCAGGGCATCGAGGCGGCACGGCGCGAACAGCCCGACCTGATCCTCATGGATGTCGTCATGCCGGACCTGAACGGCTTCCAGGCCACGCGCACGCTCAACCGCGACCCGGCAACGCGCCATATCCCAGTGATCCTGTGCACCACCAAAAACGAGGAAACCGACAAGATCTGGGGCATGCGCCAGGGCGCGCAGGACTACGTCACCAAACCGGTCGACGTCGCCCTGCCGGATCCCGGCCCGCGCTAACGCCCCCGGAGAAAAACACCATGGCCCTCAACTTCAAACTTCCCCAGTTTGGCAAACCGGAGAGCAGTGGCGTGCATCCGGTGGCCATCAAGCACGGTCGCTCGCTCAGCCTCGAACTACAGATACTCGGCACGGGCCAACTGCGTGTCCTCAACCAGCAAATTGGCAAGGCCACCTGGGTTGCCATGACGGCGGGCGACCCGACCGGACTCACAGAACTCCGGCAGGCCCGCGACCAGTTCAATGCCCCGCTTGAGCGCCCGCGCACGGTTTGGAATGTCCAGGAACGCAACATCTCCCTGCTGCTGGCCTCCGATCATCGGCAATCCGGCGAGGTCCGTCATGCTGAAGGACAGGTGCGGGCACTGGCGCGCCATGCCGCCCAACCTGCCGCCGCGCTGGCTGCCAACCCCGATGCGTAACGCACTTTCCCGCACGGGCTGGCTGGTTCTGGCCCTGTGGACGATTCTCATACTGGCCGCGGTGCCGACCCGCAGCTATATCCCCATCGACGAAACCCGCTACGTGACCGTGGCCTGGAACATGTGGCTGCGCGGCGACTATCTGGTGCCGTGGCTCAATGGCGAGGCCTACCACCACAAGCCGCCATTGCTGTTCTGGCTGATCAACCTCGGCTGGGCCATTGGCGGGGTCAACGAAACCTGGCCACGCATCCTGCCGGCGCTGTTTTCCCTCCTTAGCGCCACCCTGACCTGGCGGCTTGCCCGCCTGCTGTGGCCGGCCCGGCGCGATGCCGCCGAACTGGCGCCGCTGGTGTTGATGAGCATGCTGTTGTGGGCCGTGTTTACGACGGCGACGATGTTCGACATCCTGCTGTCGAGTTTCGCCCTGCTCGGTTTGTGCGGCTTGATCGAGGCCGGCCAGGCCACCCATCCTGCCGCCGCCCGGCGCGGCTTCCTGCTGCTGGCTCTGGCGATCGGTGGTGGCCTGCTGGCCAAGGGCCCGGTCATCCTGTTGCACCTGCTGGTCCCCGCCCTCGCTGCCCCGCTGTGGGCGCACGGTTGGGCCAGCCGCTGGCGCGGCTGGTATGGCCGGCTCGGGCTCGCCTTCCTCGGCGGCGCGGCGATCGTCCTGGCCTGGGCGATCCCGGCCGCCATGGCGGGGGGCGAAACCTACGCCCGGGCGATTTTCTGGGGGCAGACGGCGAACCGCATGGTCAATGCGTTTGCCCACCAGCGTCCTTTCTACTGGTATCTGCCGCTATTGCCGCTGATGCTGTTCCCGTGGTTCTGGGTGCCGCAAGTTTGGTACGGACTGCTCCGCCTGGTGCGGCAGCGCGAACCCGGCCTGGGCTTCCTCGTCGCCTGGCTGCTGCCGGTCTTTTTTTTCTTCTGCCTGATCAGCGGCAAGCAGATGCACTACCTGCTGCCGCTTTTCCCCGGCGTGGCGCTGCTGTTCGCCCGCGCCCTCGCCGAAGGCGCCGGTCGCCGTCTCGGTGCCGGCCTGTTGCCCGCTCTGCCGCTGTTCGCCGTGGCCAGCGCACTGCTGGCCGGCGTGCGCATACCGGAAATGGCGCAGACCACCCTTACCATCCCCA